>NZ_JCAXET010000014.1:0-167977 GCF_059758525.1 Metabacillus sp. GQ13 | reverse complement strand
AATAGATAAGCTCTTTTTAGTTTTAAATTAAAGTGCTCATAAAAATAATATTCAAACAAAGTTCTGACTCCATTAAAAAATGCTCCGTAGTCGAATTTTACTTTATTCTTTGATTTTAGATTTAGTATCACTCTTAGACTTATCGAGATATGCTCTACTCCTTAAGAAGTGAAGCATTGGTAAATCTGAGTTACTGTCTCTGCAGCTCCCGATATATAACTAATTTGCTCCAGTTGTAAAAGCAAGACGATGGTGGCAATGAGAGTTAGCAGGAATTTTACTAGAATTTAAATTCCCCTTGGGTCATTAATGTTTGCCAAGTGGTGCCGTTATCTTTGGTTTGATATATATCACTTTTAAAGGTAACCATTGTAATCTCCTTGCTATTTTTTGGATTTGAAGTGATAAACATAACTGGATTTTCTTGATTTACCTCTGCTGGTATGGGAAGGTTGACCTCTTCTTGAGCCGTAAGTTCTTTCTTAATAAGAGAAGAATTATTTCCATTCAAACTAAAATATAGTATTGAGTTCTCTCGGAACTGAAAAGTAGTAACTGGATTGGATTTTGAAAATAGATTGAATTGACCACCATAATCATCTGAAATAAATAAGCCATTATCAGTTGAGATCCCAATCATCTTTGACTTTGTCGGATGTGTTGCGATATTACCAATCGAGTTAAAAGATACTCCTTGCATGTGACTTTTTGTCCAATTCTCGCCTTCGTCTTCTGAGTAATATAAACCAGTACCTATCTCTGGATTTTGCATCTCATTAATGACGTAGATCGTATGGCTAGAGTACCCTGCTGCTAAATAATGAAAATCTATTTCACCATAAAAAGCAAGTCTTTTAAAAGACCTGCCAGCATCGGTGCTTTTAATTAATCCAAGTGGGTTTTTTAAATTAGATCCTTGCTCAGGATGTCCACTAGAGTAAAAACCCTCATCGATTGCTTGGAATCCCATATAGTCATGTTTGTTTTTGCTGATTTTATACCATTTGTTTTTTGAAAATCGTACTAATCCATCATGAGTTGCGAGATACAAATTATTGTTGTTTCCTATATATCCCATCCCATGAATGTGTTCGGTTTTCTCATCTTTAATTTCTTCAAAAATGTCTGAACTGTTAGTTGAGGTTTTTGTCTCTCCTTCTGCACATGCTGTTAGAAAAATACTTATGAAAAATAGAAAGATAATCCCTTTTTTAAACTTCACTTTGTTACCTCCACGCTATTTATTAGATGAATTTCATATTTTATTGATTGTCGGAGTCACTGGCACGTATCTGAACTCCATTTATATCCTACACCCCAAACGGTTTTCAAATGTTTATCAACCGGAAATCCTGCATGACGTAGTTTGTCTCTGATGTTTCTAATATGAGAATCAATTGTTCTGTCTTCTGTTTCTGCTTTTAGTCCCCATAAGGTTGTAAGGAGATGCTCTCGTGAGAAAACTTTATTTGTGTAATTTAAAAATAACTCTAATAAAGAAAATTCTTTTGGTGTCAATGTTATTCCCTTATTAATATAATTCACTTCAAAGGTTGATTGATTTAAGGTTAAATTATTAAAAGTAATTATTCTTTCTTCATTAATAGGTCTGCAAGTACGACGAATTACTGCTTCGATTCTTGCTAGTAATTCCTGTTCGTTAAAAGGTTTTGATAAATAATCGTCTGCACCAGTTTTTAATCCCTTAACGATATCTTCCTTTGCACTTCTAGCCGTTAACATAATGATGGGAACATTCGAAAAACCTCTTATTTTTTTACAGGTTGTCCAACCATCCATTTCAGGCATCATGACATCAAGAATGACAATATCGACATCTTCATTCTCCAAAAACTGTATACCATCTTTTCCTGAGACTTTCTTTATACACTTGTAATCATAAGGAGATAAATATAAAGATAATAAATCAAGCATTCTTTGTTCATCATCGATCAGTAAAACGGTTTTCATTTTATTACTCCTTTAATACGATTTTAAAGCGAGTTCCTTTACCATCTTGACTATCAGCTGAAATTTCACCATTATGAGCTTCCACAATTTCTTTTACAATAGCCAAGCCCAATCCATAACCACCAGTCAATCTGGATCGAGATTTGTCAACACGGAATAAACGGTCAAAGATATAAGGTAAATCATCATAAGGAATTCCTTGTCCTTGGTCCTTGATAAAAATAATTATATTTTTGTTTTCCTGCAATACTTCAATCGTAGTAGTTGTATTTTCTTTAGAGTATTTTAGAGCATTGTCTAATAGGTTTAAAAAGACTTGTTCGAAGCGTATAGGATCAATTCTAACGAAAAAATCTTCCTTACAATTTAACTCCAAATGAATTCCTTTACTTTTAAATGCAGGTAGTACCTTTCCAAAAATAGATTGTAGGAATAAACAAATATGGGTCCGTTCTTTAGAAATGGAAAAGGCATTTTGGTCCATCTTTGCAAGTTCAAATAATTCTTTTAATAAATCACTTACATGATCTGCTTCTTCATGAATGATGTTTAAGTAATTAATTCTTTCTGTTTCATCTAAATCGTTTCTTCTTCCAATATCGGCATAACCTTTTATATAGGTTAAAGGAGTGCGAAGTTCGTGAGAGATACTTGCTAAAAATTCATTTCTCTCCTTCTTTAAATAATTCAAGTCATTAGCCAATGTTTGAATAGATTTTGATAATTCACCAATCTCATTATTTGAAGTAACAGGAAGAGAAACGGAAAAATCTCCATTACTAAGTTTTCTAGTTGCTTCTTTCATCGAAACAAGGGGTTTTGTTAAAGCTCTAGATAAAAAGAAAATCGTTATCAACATAAAAAATAGGATCATTAACGCAGCAAGTATGAAATGGTTATTTAATTGTGAAATAAGATTATGAATCTGATCTTTGCTTTTGAACATGTAAACATACCCTTGATTTTCTTTTCCTTCATCAAGAGATGAAACCGTTGCAATGTACTTTTCCTTTTGCAAGTCTGATTGTAATATCAGTCCATTTCTTGGTATATCATAAATCGCTTTCCTTATTACTTTTTCCATATCATCATCGATCGCCGTAGATGTTTCTAATACATCACCGTCTGTATTTGTAATCACGACTTCTGTATCTGTTTGGGATTCCATTAATCCAATGTGATGTAAAGTAGTATTTTCAGATGACATTTCTAGAACATCGCGATGGCTATTTCCTCTTGCCTTTAATGATGATAGTTCTTCATTGACAAGAGAATGCAAGACATTACGATGTAAATATATCATTGAACAAGTTTCAATAATGAAAATACAAATGAAAAACCATAAGCCTAATTTAATTGAGATTTTCATAATCATTCACCTTTACGAGTATAGAGATATTTTACTGCTAAAATGTTGAGAAATTATGCAGATTGAATATTTTTATTCTTTCTCTTCAACTTTACATAAAATCATTCAAAATAAAAACTTATAGATTGGAAAATGCATATTTTCTCCACACTTTTTAATTATTCTATTCAAATAACCATTAATCCTGAGGTGATTGAACTGAATAAGCTAACATTAACCAAGACTGGACAGATATATATACCAAGTTGTATACGAAATGAAATAAATCTCGAACCTGGTGATTTTATTAATATTTTTTTAGAGGATAAAGAAATTGTAATGACAAATAAGGAGCAAAATATTATCGAAAATCAATGCGTATATAGTCAAAACGGCACTGTTCATATACCTATAGAGATTAGAAGATTATGTAATATT
Source organism: Metabacillus sp. GQ13 (assembly GCF_059758525.1). Taxonomy (NCBI): domain Bacteria; kingdom Bacillati; phylum Bacillota; class Bacilli; order Caryophanales; family Bacillaceae; genus Metabacillus; species Metabacillus sp. GQ13. Next base: position 164,220 of record NZ_JCAXET010000014.1, on the reverse strand, counting down.
GAATCAGAAGCTGTCTTTAGTTTCACCCTAAATAAAGAAGAAAAGAAAATAAGCTTAATTCCTGATTGATACTACGTCAAGAAAATAGACACAGATTTCTACCGCGCTTTCGCTTGGAAGCCTTCATAAAAAGGTTCAAATTAGGAATTTAAACTTTTTTATGAAGGTGAAATCAAGCCACGGATTTTCCGCACATTCGTTCAAATTTATTCGGTATATAATTTCGAATGAATTCGTTTGGAATTTTAGAAGAACTCAATATATCCAACAGTGACTTTCTTGCTTCTTCTCTCGTTTTACACTTGTTTGATAAACAAGCTCCCGTTTAAGAATCCTATGAAAAGAATGCGGCTAGTCATATTATACTTTTTTATTAGATTTCGGTATTCACAGAGGCATACTGAACACCGCGATCTGAATGGTGAACCACTCCTATTCCAGGTTTCTGATGTCTGTAAGCCATCTTTAACACAGAGATAACCAATTCTTTGGTCATGTTTTGATCCATGGCCGATCCTACTATCTTACGAGAATACAAACCCATTACGGTCGCCAAATACAACCAACCCTCATATGTCGGAATGTAAGTAATATCCGTAACCCAGAACTGGTTTGGTTTACTCGCTTTAAACTGTCTATTTAAGACGTTTTCACTCACTTGGTGATGATGCTTTGAATTGGTCGTAGCCTTGTACTTTTTGACTGTACAAGACTTCTATTGGTTCTTTGTCATAATCCGGGAGACCGTACGCTCACTTACTTTCACACCACGCATTTTTAGTGTTTTCGCCGATTTTAACACTGCCATAACGCTGCTTGAATTCAAAGTGGATCTTTAATATTTCTTTTGATAGTTTTTCATACTTCTTCTGTCTTTTACTTATCGGTTGATTTAACCATTTAAAGTATTCACTTTTGGAAACTCCCAACACATTGCACATCTTCTCCACTCGGAATTGGGAGCGATTTTCATGTGTGAATTCATACTTTACCGTGGGCTTTTCGCAATTTACTTTACTGTTTCCTTTTTTAATGATTCATCATACCTTTTTCCAGTACCTCTTGGCATTTCGTCACACCTCGTTATAGTTTATATTTTGATTATAACAATCTGTGCCTACTTTTTAGTCTAGCATCAAATCATTATATAAACTAAAAACGTATTTAATATTGAATTGGAAAACTCTTGAGAACTTTATAAGGATCCCAAGGGTTTTAGATTTTCGATAATTAATTAATCATGTTTTTTAGTGTTTTGACCAATAAGGTAAATATTTCCATAATCTTCAAATCAATCATTTTAATATGTCATATTTTTGGAAGGTAATTCCATAAGGTTTATATCTGAAATGCCTCTGCAACTTTCCTCAATACATCTTCTTTCATCGCATGTAGGTAACCGTCCGAATCTTTTGAAGAACTCGTTAGTAAACTCTGTAACCCTTAATAGTTCACATCCTGTAAATAGCCTTCTGACTTGGTCAAATCGATTAGAGCAAGGGCAACAACATTGATTTTGGCACTGACTGCATCTTGAGCACATAAGTAATTCCCCCTTTTGATGGTGATATTACTTATTACTCAGGAACAAGACAAGTTGGAACGGCTAATCCATTAGTTTCAGTTGTTCTACATTGAATTAAAGGATAATAATTCGTTAAAGTTCCAACGTGCTAATGTCACTACCCAGTTTAGTAGTAGTAACTCGTTCATTAAATGCAATTGTTCTTGATTTATAGGAGTAGAAGGAGTTAGAAGTTTTGCATTATCTTCATATAACATCTATATGTTAACTAGTTTTGTATATAGTATACATTGAAAGTCTTGTTCAAGAATGGATCAGTTTATTAATTAAAATAGATGATTGTGGTAATATAGAGATGGAATTGTAAAGGGGATACTTTAATGTTACCCAGAAAAATTATAACTGCAGCAATCGCAAGTTCTCTATATTCTGTACTATTGGCTTTAATCTACCCAAATCCATTTGGAGAAAATATTGACTCCTTTAGAGAATATATGTGGAATTTTATTATGGCCACACCAACATACCTAATTTATAGTTTTCCAGTAATATTAATCTATGGAACATTAACTTCTACTTTAAGTGACAATCTTTCTAAATTTATTTCTACAAATAAGGATAGTAAAATGGAAATATATATTTCAGCTCTGTTTCATTTACTTTTTGGCCTCATATTACTATGGGTAAGTCTTGCAGCATCAATTATTTATTTTTGTGTAGACAGATTTTTAATTAAAAAAATGAATAGTTACAAATGGAACCAAGCATTTAAAAGTTTAGTTATTCCACTCTTATTTTGGTTATTATTTATGGGAATTATATGGTTAATGGATTTTGTTGAAAATTGGACAGATTATATTGTCTATTAGGAATTTATGTCAAGTAATAAAAAAGGATTTTCACCGGAAGATCCTTTTTTGGCCCCGTCACGAGTCTTAATGAAATAACCCCGACTCTTTCGATTTCTTCATCAAAGCTTTTGTCTTCTTATTTAAAGGACCTTTAAGGAAGGTTCCAACTAGCAACGCAATAAAACCAAAAATTGTTAGAAACATAAGATCTTTATAAACTCTTTCCCAAACAATACCTCCAACAGCTTCTCTCATCAAATCAATAGCATAAGAAAAGGGTAAGAACGGATGAATCGTTTGGAAGAATTCAGGGAGTAAGGCTACTGGATACGTACCTCCAGCTCCCGCAATTTGCAGTACGAGTAATACAATGGCCATTGCCTTTCCTACATCCCCAAATACAGAAACTAATGTATAGACAACCAAAATAAATACTAAACTGCTCATCAGTCCAAACAAGATAAACCACACTGGTTCTGCAATATCTACCCCCATAATAAAGATATCTCCTAATGTAACCACAAGAGTTTGAACAAACCCAATGCTGATAAAAGTAAAAAGTTTGCCAAAATAAATTTGTTTCTCCGTAAAGCCTTTTGAATGATAGACGTCTGTAGCTAACAGAGAAATTAACAGAAGGCCTCCAACCCATATCGCAAGTACGGTATAAAAAGGAGTCATACCAGTACCATAGTTAGCGATTGGAAATAAGCTGTTTTTGTTAAGTAGAACGGGTTCTTCAAAGAATCCCTTCTCTGCTTCCGGGTCGTTTTGCAGTAACTCTATTATTTCATTAATATCTGTTTTCCCTTGAACTTCTCGAATCCTATCTGCCAAGAGATTAATTTTATCGTTGACATAGGGGAATTCACCTAATACATACTTGAGAATATCTTTTCCTTCTCCCAAATTTCCCTCTGTTTTGGAGAGGACCTTTTCTACTTCAGGCAGACTAGATTGGATTTTAGTCAGAATTCCTCTAGCATTACCCAATGTTTGCTTAGCATTAGCTACTTCTTGTCTGACAATGGGTTCGATGTTTACTTTATATTCCTTCACAAACGCGTCAATTTCATTTGCCGTTGTTGCTGATCTATCCTGAAGTTGGACGAGTAAATCATCCACCTCTTGTTGTTTATCCGAAAGAAACGTATTGATCCTTTGACCACCTTTTTGGAGTGATTGAAGTTCCTTCTCCAATATGGCTAAATGTTCAAGAGCCTGATTGATTTGTTCTTGATTCTGATTTGTGCCTTGTTCATTATTATTTTGCTCCTGAAGCTGCTTGAGTGCAACCTCTACTGCCTCAATATTCTTAACTGATCTGGCTATTTGCTCATTGATCTGTTCACTAATCTGCTGTCCCTGGTTCAAATTGATATCAGAGGATTGCACATTTTTTATAAAATCGTTTACTTTCGTTGCCATACTCTTTAACTGCTCTAAATCCTTTTGTACTTGAGGCGCAATTTGATTCAGTCGGTTCTCAGCCTTTTTTAGAAACTCCGTAGTTTCATCTATCGTTTGTAATCCATCACCTGTTACACGTTTTGCTTCAGGAATCAGTGCTTTTGCGTCATCAATAATTTCTTGGGCACTTTGCGTATCTGACAAGGACTCATTTAATAAGTTATATATCTCGGGTAACTTTTCTTCCATTTGAAAAACATACTCTTCAAAATTCTTGATATCAGGGAGGTCCTTTTCGATCTCAAGACCTAGATCATTAAACAGATCAAAAATAGTACCATTTACTGTTGAAATAAAGTTACTCGTAATTTGATCCACGATCCCACCTGCACCGGATTCCGTGATTTTAGGCGCAATTGCATTGATTTTTTCATTTACATAATACTCGACCTTCGCCTTTTCCGGGTGATCATTAATGACCGTTCCTAACTTCTTGGAGAAATCTTCAGGAATTACGATGACGGCAAAATAATCTCCGTATTCTACCTCATCCATGGCTTCTTTACGATTAACAAATTGCCAATCCATGTCATCATTCTTCTTAAGTTCTTTGACTAGCTCATCCCCAATATGAATTTTTTTATCACGAACTGTTGCCCCTGTATCTATATTCACAATCCCTACCGGTAGCTGATCAGTTTGACTATAAGGGTCCCAGGACGCTTCAATGTTAATCCAGGCATATAAAGAAGGTAATAAAGTTAAGCCTCCAATTAATATAGCTGCAACCCAATTCGTCAGAATGTTCTTGATATCCTTTTTAAAAATACTCCACACATTATTCATCCCAATCTTTTAGTTATAATGTTTGATTTTGAAAATCCATTAAATTTATTCAAGGTTTTATTATAGTATTGTTGTCCTATCATTCTTTGACTAAGTAACCAACTGTTTGTAAAGTGTTGCACAGTCTTTCCCCCTTAGAATTTTGTTATCTAAAGGAATGTTTTTATAGAGAAAAGGGATAGAACATCTTAATAAAAGATTGATTGAGGAACATTTGACAATAGTGTTGTTCTTTTAATGGCTAATTAAAATTAGACATATCAATGTCTTTTTTCATAAAGTGGATTGCATTATTTTGTATATTTTTTTCGTTGATAGAATTATTGCTTTTTTAGGAAAAACGAAGTGGAGCTTATATGTAAGGACAAATTGGAGAATGGATTTATATGTTAGTATTGGTATATCTACACGTCATTATTATCCTTCCTTCTCCTTTTAATTAATGCCCAGATTTAATCTAATTTATGTTTTTAATTCCGTAATAGGGCACATGAATTAAAGAAGGGATCTTTAAAGGGCTTATCAATCAGAAATGTATAGATATCATAAAAAGCGAGTTCTAGAAGCTATACTAGCTCAACCAGAGGATTTTGATAAAGTTTGGGCAGTGTTCATGGAAGACTTGGAAAAGGCTGGAGTAGAAAAAGCTGAAAAAGTAGAAACTCAATTAATGAAAGAACGTATGGAATTATGGGAAAAGTAGAAATATACCAGACACTTGATCATACACCATTATGATAACTAACTTTATATAGAGTATTCATGTGATTCTTTGAGATCTTCTTCAAAGTTGATGGAGAATTTTGAAAAAGGCTTGGTTTTATCTCATCCAAGCCTTTCTATGTATGGTGAACATCTTTAAGACTCTTCGTTCTTATAAACCTTAGTTGCCCAAAGGGAAGTAATAAATAGTAATTCAAATCCATTCATCACTGCAGAGCTTTTTATGTTTATTGGGATCGAGCTGCCAATTATCATAACAAGGGTTCCGATAAACATCCAAATCCAACCCTGCTTTTTCCAGACAATGATACTTGATACTAAGATCCATATGACTAAACCAATAACCATTAAAGGTGGACCTGACGCTGCTTCTTTGGGAACATAATGTAAGATACCGTACTCCCATTTAGGTACTATTTGTAAACCGATCGTTGCAGTGAAAAGCTCTAGTAAAACGAGTAAGATTGTGTACAACCAGGCGATAGCTTTGAAGATTTTATATTTGCTCCAATTTATCTGAGTTTTGTGAACAGCATTCATCGAAAATAGGACAAGTGTCGGTGTGAAAAATGCATGGATCCAGTATCTAAATGTGCTTACCGTTTCTAAAAAATCCCCTGCACCTATGAATTTCCCTAACAAGATAACAAGATTATCGAAAACAAGACCTAGTGTAACAAGAGGTAAGAAAATCGAATAAATATTCTGCTTATCGTTTCGAACTTGATAAAGTCCCCAACATAGTAGAAGTACATAATAAATCGTAAATAACCCATATATTATAGTATCCATAGTTACCTCCTGTTTTCCAAATAATTCTAGTATGAGTTTACCCTGAAAGTTATATCTATTAACAAAATTAGTTCAAGATTTTTTCAAAGGCAACAATAATAGCTGCAGATTTAGGTGGATGATATAATGGAATCAATCAAAAGTGCTCTAGTCCATTCAGCGCCGTATGAACTAGAGCACTCGCAATGAGATAAAAGATAAATTACATAACATGTTAAAACGGACTTTCTATTTTCGATAAGTCCGTTTACTTATATTAAACACTCAAATTCAAAAATTCAGATCTTATGAGTCATACTCGAATAAATAGATCGAATTATTAGAGTTCAAGAAGCTAATAGGAGTGATTAACTTAGTGAAGACCAACAATCCACCACAAAAAATATCTTTGTTCTATCATTTATTTTTCATCGTTATCACATTTACTTATTGGTTCTCTTTGTATATTTATGTCCCGGTTTTTGTGGAGTATTTAGATTTTCTAGGTGGCGCATATACATTAGTCGGTTTTATCGTAGGTAGTTATGGAATTATGCAAATTCTGTTACGACTTCCAATTGGAATCATTTCAGACAAATTGCAAATTCGTAAGCCGTTTATCATTATTGGTCTTGTTACAGGCGCTATTAGTTGTTTTGGATTTGCGATGACAGAGAGCTTAGGATTTGCTTTTGCATCCCGAGTCATTTCCGGTGTTACCGCCTCAATGTGGGTTGCCTTTACCGTGTTATATGCTAGTTATTTTAAAGCAGAAGATACAACAAAAGCGATGGGGAATATTCAGTTTATTACCGTCACCTCTCAGTTGATTAGCATGGGATTAAGTGGTTATCTTGTTAGTGAATGGGGATGGAAAGCCCCTTTTTGGATAGGTGGAATCATTGGATGTATCGGGATTGTGATGTCATTTTGGGTTAGGGAAGTAGAAAAACAACAAATTAGTGGAAGAATTGAATTAAAGGAATTGCGTGATGTTATAAGGGAACCGTTAGTACTGAAGGTATCTTTATTATCGGCCTTAGCTCATGCTGTTTTATTTACTACGATGTTTGGCTTTACTCCAACGTATGCGATAAATATCGGTGCATCAAATGAAAGTTTGATTTTCCTTGTGTTTAGCTTTATGGTTCCACATGCAATTGCACCGATTATTTCGGGTCGGTATTTTATTAATCGGTTTAATAAATGGTCGATTCTCTTTACCGGATTTTTAGGTACATGTCTTTTTACAGCAATCATACCAGCTATTACAAAATTAGAGCTTTTATATGTTTCACAAGCGTTTAATGGATTTGCTCAAGGACTGACGATTCCACTTTTAATGGGTATGGCAATTCAAACGATTTCATATCAAAAAAGAGCTACTGCAATGGGACTTTTTCAGGCAATCTATGCTCTTGGAATTTTCATAGGTCCTTTTACGGCAGGTATTTTCAGCCAAAATGTATCCTTTGTTGCTGTCTTTTATGCAGCCGGTAGTATCGGATTAATTGCTATGCTTCTAACGTTTATATGGGGAAGGAAAAAAATAGATACACATACAGTTCAAGACAAGGTAAAGAAAATATCTATGTAATGGGGAGTGTTTTCCCCTTAATTAGAGGATGCTAAATCAGAGTAGAAAATTTGGAATAGAAAAAGTTATGTATAGGTATAGCTAAATTAACTTTTATATGACAACATAAATGATAATGATTATCAGTATCATAAAGAAATGAATTCAACGTACATAACGAGGTTACCTTAGTACTATACGATTAAATTAATAATAAATGAAATTATATTAGGAGGAACACCATGAAGAAGTTTCTAGTTATTAGTATGTCATTGATATTTATCGTTGTATTAAGTGCATGTGGGGCAAATAAGGATGGAGCTGCTACAAAAGATACGAATGAGGACAAGAAAGAGGCTTCAGAAACAAGAACTTATAAAAGTGCAAAAGGTGATATAGAGTTACCAGCAAACCCTGAACGTGTTGTTATTGCAGTCCAAGATTATGTCGGTGATGTCTTAGCTGTAGGGGTTACACCTATTGGTGCTACAGGAACGGTCTTTGATATTCCATACTATCAGGACCAATTAAAAGACGTAGAAAATATCGGAGATGGTACAGCTATTTCAGTAGAAAAAGTAACAGCTCTTGATCCAGACGTTATTCTCACCTATACAGAAGATACATATGAACAATTATCAAAGATCGCACCAACCGTTCTCCTTCCATATGGTGAACACAATTACCGTGAGAGATTGATCGAGGTTGGGAAAATTTTAAACAAAGAAAAAGAGGCTGAGGAATTTCTTGCCACTTTCGATGAGAGAGTAAAAGAGAAGAATCAGGAAATAGCTGGGAAAGTTGAAAAAGACGAGAAAGTCGTTATATTAGAATTAACAGAAAAGGAAATTTTTCTATACGGAAAATCATTTGGCCGTGCTGGAGAAATTATTTACAACGAATTAGAACTAACGGCACCAGAGAAGGTTGAAGAGGTTGCGTTTGGTGAAGGATGGGCTGCAATCTCAATGGAAACAATTCCTGAGTATCTGAGTGAGGCTGACCATATATTCTTAGGTGTTCGTGAAGTAGAAGGGAATGCTGAAGGGGCTGAGGAGACCAAGAGTGGTGTCACAACTCTAGACATATGGAAGAACCTTCCGGCAGTTAAAGCGGGAAATGTATACGAATATGATGTCGATACAATGTATTACCAAGATCCGATTGCATTAGATAATCAATTAGATTTTGTCGTTGAGAGCTTATTGTCTAATAAATAGGCTGTTACTGTAACGATGATTTTTTCGTAAAGGTTATTGTTTTTAGCCAATACCCAATTTGAACAGATGTTGATTGTAGTGGAAAGTGCGAGACTCCTGTGGGAGAAGCATGTAAAGGGGAGACCTTCCCCCCCTCGCAAGTGCATAGCACTGAGGAGGCTCCTGGACCGCCCGCGGAAAGCGAGTACCTGCAACGGAAATCTACCCGGGTTGTTAGTGTAGATATAATTGAAAAGCAACAAAGTATGCGAAAAGTGACATTATCGTTATTTAATTTTCAAACTTCAAACATTTTAACCACGTTCTAAATTTAGGACGGGGTTAAAATGTAGTTGTTTACTTTTTGATGTAAGATATTTCACTGTACTTAAAAATAACAATCATGTCGTTTAAATCTATATGTACTCCACAATAGTGCCTTATTCGGGAATTATTCAGGTAATTGAAAAGGTTTACTCTCCATCAAATTAACTGAGGCTTTTGTAATAGAAAATAGTTGCATCTAATTTACCGCTCGCAGATAACGCATAATTAGGAATTCTACCAGCCTGAATGTAACCCATTGAAGTATAAAGGTGATTAGAAGGGTCTCCTTCTCTTGTATCTAGAACCAATAACGACCTACCATCCTGCTTTGCCCTTTCTTCAGTCTTTTGTATTAGTAAACGACCAATGCCTTTACGTCGAAAATTTGGGTGTGTCATTAATTTTGCGATTTCGGCTCTATGTCCACCGTTCTGCTTGGTACATAATTGTAATTGTACACATCCCGCAATCTGATTATTTATTTTAGCGACAAATAGAATCACTTCAGGGCTTAATGCGCTTTCCCAATATTTTGTAGCATCTGAAAGTTTCAATGATGGTAAAAAGCCAATTGACGCACCATCTTCTACTATATGTATCAAAAGTTCTGAAAGCTCATCAATATGTTCTCCACTTGATTTTAATTGTTCGATTTTTACATCACTAACCAACAAAATCACCTCATTTTAGTATCTATCACCTCAATTTAACAGGAAGAACGGTTTTCTTACAACAACAATGTAAGATATTTTACAAGCGTTTTTGAACATTACTTCCCGTTTGCTCAATTAGCCTTAAGAGGTTGTCCCACAATATAAGGGACAGTCTCTTTTTACTTTGTGATATTACAATAAATTTGAACATGAAAATTGGTATGAATATGATAATTACTAGGAGAAGGAATGACCGACCTAGTAAATGCGTATATAGTTGATATGTGAAAACAACAATCTATGGAAATAGATACGTATAATGCCAAGAACTGTTACAATACATAATAAATACCGACAATAAGAGGAGAACATAATGATGTTCAAAATTTTTATCATAGAAGATGATGTAAAGTTGGTTGCTTTACTACAAGATTTTCTTACTAGATATGAATTTGAAACGTACGCAGTAAATGAATTTGATACTGTTTTAGACCAATTTGAACAGTTTGAACCACATATAGTCTTATTAGATGTGAACCTACCGAAATATGATGGCTATTAATGGTGCAGCAAATAAGAAATAGCTCAACATGTCCAATATTATTTGTTTCAGCTAGAGACGCTAAAATGGATCAAGTTATGGCGTTAGAGAATGGCGCAGATGATTATATTACAATGCCTTTTGATTATGAAATTGTCCTTGCAAAAATAAAAAGCCAATTGCGGAGGTCATATGGTTCCTATGCAACAAACCAAAGTGGACGGAACTTAATGATAGATGGATTGGTTCTTGATTTAGAAAGGTTAGATATACGTTTTAGACAACAAAAGATTGAACTGAGCCATACGGAAGCAAGGTATGCAATGAGTGAGTGTAAGTGGAACGTAACTTCACAAACAAATGAGCCTCTTTAATATGATGCTATTTGTAGCCCTATTAGTTGGGGCAGTTTTCTTCATAGCGGCAGGAAGCTTTTTATATTTCCGCTTATATGCAGACATGGATTATGATGTCCGGCAATATACGACGATCATGAGAGTTGGATTAACGGATCAAGAGCTAACGAGAATTGTCACCCAACAACTGTTTTTATTATTTTTTGTGCCGATTATTGTTGCGATTATTCACAGTGCATTTGCATTTATCGCACTACAAAGCTATTTCACCTTATCAATTGCAAAAGAAACGATTATTGTTTTGATCTGTTTCTCCATTGCTCAACTGATTTACTATTTCTTTATTCGTAAAATGTATATGAGAAAGTTGAAGAAAGCATTAATATAGTTGAATGTTGAAAACTTAAAGCACCAATGATGTTTCAAAAATAGGAGGTTAATATGGAAAATTGGATTACGAATAGTATTGAACAATTTGGTTATATGGGAATTTTTCTATTGATTGCTTTAGAAAATGTATTTCCACCGATTCCATCTGAGGTGATCCTTACCTTCGGGGGAATGATGACGAATTTTACAGATTTATCAATAACAGGTGTCATTTTATCTGCAACAGCGGGTTCAATTCTCGGAGCTATTATTCTTTATAAGATAGGGAATCTATTGGATGTAGAAAGACTTGAAAAACTAGTCGATCGCTGGGGACATCTTCTTAGGGTGAAAAAGAAAGATATTCATAGAGCAGATTACTGGTTTGATAAGTATGGATACTGGACGGTTCTTATTTGTAGGATCATACCTCTCATTAGAAGCTTAATTTCAATTCCAGCTGGGATATCACGGTTGAACTTTTGGCTTTTTCTTCTCTTTACGACAATTGGAACGTTAATCTGGAATATCATTCTTGTTTCTATCGGAGCAAAGTTTGGAGAATCATGGGAAGAAATTGTAGATTTTATTGATATTTATTCAAATATCGTATATGTTTTGATAGTAGTTTTTACAGTTGCGTTATTAGTACTATTTATAAAAAAGAGATCGATTAGTAAGGGAGAATAGATGATGGATATTTTCGAGATAGTAAAAGCAGTTATACTCGGGTTAGTTGAGGGTTTAACAGAGTTTGCACCAGTATCTTCAACAGGACATATGATTATCGTTGATGATATGTGGCTTCAGTCTGAAGAATTTCTAGGGAAATATGTAGCAAACACCTTTAAAATTGTCATTCAATTAGGTTCAATATTAGCTGTTTTGGTGGTCTTTAAAGATCGTTTTATTGATTTACTTGGACTTGGACGTCTTAATAAAAACAAACAACAAGCTTCTAATCAAAAGCGCCTTAAACTATCACAAGTAATCGTAGGCCTTATTCCTGCAGGTGTATTGGGAGTGCTTTTCGAAGATTATATCGATGAGTATTTATTTTCAATCAAAACGGTTCTGGTTGGTTTGGTAGTCGGTGCGATTTTGATGATCATCGCAGATTTGTTCGGTCCTAAAGCACCTAAGATTGAAACAGTTGATCAAATTACGTATAAACAGGCACTTTCTGTCGGTTTTATCCAATGTCTGTCCCTATGGCCAGGCTTCTCTAGATCTGGTTCAACGATTTCGGGTGGCGTTTTACTTGGGATGAGTCATCGTGCAGCAGCTGATTTTACATTTATTATGGCTGTTCCGATTATGGCTGGTGCAAGTTGCTTGTCGTTATTGAAAAACTGGCAATATTTCACACTTGATGCGATGCCATTTTTTATTGCTGGGTTCATAAGTGCGTTTGTTTTTGCATTAATATCGATTCGCTTCTTTTTGAAATTGATTAATAAAATTAAGCTTGTACCATTTGCCATTTATCGTTTTCTTTTAGTGTTTGTTATTTATATAGTTTATTTTTAAACACTAACATATCTTTTCCATTACCAAATAGTAAGATAAAAAATAACCTTGCCCATTTCGGCAAGGTTATTTTTTATTTTAGATAAATGTCCGCTATCTTTTCTTGACTAGGTAATTAATTCCATAGATTATACTTATAAGTAATATAAATAAAAATTTGAGGTTTTGAATTTATGGGCCAAAGAGGGCGAAAAAAGGGAGAAATTGGAGAACAAAGTAAAGCACTATTACTCTCTATTGCAACTGATGAATTCGCTAATAATGGTTTTTATGAAACAAAGATAAGTACAATTGTAAAAAGGGCTGGGTTATCACAACCAACCTTTTATCTATATTTTTCTAGTAAAGAAGAAGTTTTTCAGGAATTGGTCGAGTTATTTCGTAGTAAGTTGTTTGACCTTGGTAAAGAAAGTCGACTGGATTCAGGGATTGATCTGGAAGTATTACCTAATAGAATTGCGGTTGGACTTGTTGCGTTTTTTTCCTTTTTTCAGGAAAATCAAAACCTGACTCGTATAGGATTTTTTTATCCTCAGATGCCGAAGTCATTAAAACACAATTATCTGCTCAAATAACGGATAACTTATTATCAGAACAACGGGATGGTTACTTCCGTAGTGGCCTGGACATAAACATCGTAGCCGAAAGTTTAGTAGGAACCATCGAACGGCTAACAGTGACGAAGCTCTTTAAAGGATTGAAGGCTCCAGAGGATTTGGCGAAAGAGATTGTTGCGCTTTTTTTGCATGGATTACACCCTAGATAAGTCAAGAATGATTGCTTTTTCGCAAAGTTTTTTGTTTTTACGTAAATAGTACAACACTACATATTTAGGTCAGTTTCTTTGAAGATAAATTTCATTCTATAGGTTAAAATCCTAGTGTATTAGAAATGAGCCTAAAAATAGACTAATAATGGGGATGTTAAGGGCAATGAAATTAGTTGAAGACCGAAAACATGATGATTTAGACGATGAATGGATCGAGCTTATGAGGGAAGCAGATGGATAGGAATACCACCAGATGAAATTAGGGATTTTTTATTTCATTTTAGCGTTGTTAGATGAGATTGCTCATCTAGCAATCTAAATAATAATTCTGAAATGCCATAAACCTACTCATCAAATTACTTTATTTGCTTGGAAGCAAATAAATATGAAACAAAACGAGGCACTTTCACGTATATATAATAGGAAGGAAGTGGCTATATGAGTAATTATTCAATTGATGAGTTTATTAAACAAACTGAGCAAGAAGATAAAGGTCAAGGATTATTTGAATTGGAAACACCGCGAATGCTTGAAGTCAATCTAGAGAGTCAAGTATGGGCAAAAGCCGGTTCAATGGTAGCTTATAATGGGAAAATAAAGTTTGAACGTGAAGGGATTTTGGAGCATGGCTTAGGAAAGACCTTTAAGAAGGCATTTACTGGAGAGGGTACTTCTTTAATGAAGGCGACAGGACAAGGTAAATTGTATTTGGCAGATCAGGGTAAAAAAGTGATTATTCTTCATTTACAAAATGATGTCATCTTTGTGAATGGGAATGATTTACTTGCATTTGAGCCAAGTATTAAATGGGATATTAAATTAATGAAACGTGTTGCCGGTATGATGGCTGGCGGGTTATTCAATGTCCGCTGTGAAGGAACGGGAATGATTGCGATAACGACACACTATGAACCATTGACTTTGAAAGTTTCTCCTGGAAGGCCGGTAATCACTGATCCGAATGCAACTGTCGCGTGGTCAGGAAATTTACAACCAGAATTTCAAACCGATATTACTTTAAAAACATTTTTTGGCAGAGGCAGCGGTGAATCGATTCAAATGAAATTTGATGGTGAAGGTTTTGTTGTCGTCCAACCCTTTGAAGAAGTGCAGATGAAAACCGAATAAAAAGGATGATGAATCGATTCTTTATGGACTTGCCAGTTCGGTGAGTCTTTTTATCGATTCCACTAATCGTGTATTTTAAAATACGTCTCAAGCCCTAGATAAAAATAAAGCTTGCGATTGTTTATCAAAGTGTGAGTATATAGGATTATAGAATAAGATAAGAAGTGATGAGGGATGTATATTTTACGTAGACTTCCTTTACCTAATTCTAAATTTAAACAATATTGGTAAATCAAAAGGTTTTTCACAAATTTAGAAAATTATAGGGGTTTATTATCAGAGTTTATTATATAATTTACTCATATAGGGGTAATAGAAAATTCACTTCTTAACAAGCAGAGTTTGCTTCAGTGGATTTTTTATATAATGGGGGAATTAAAATGGAAGTGTATATTATTCTTACAGAGACTGGGACGTTATTAGCGAAAATGATCAAAAGGGTGACAAAATATCCATTAAATCATGCTTCCATTTCCTTTACGAAAGAACTAGATACTACGTATAGCTTTGGAAGGAAAGTGCCTAATAACCCTTTCATCGGGGGCTTTGTAAAGGAAAAGCTGACTGGGACGTTATTCCAGGAATCAAATTGTGCTATTTATAGTTGTTCCGTTACAGAGTATGAGTATAAACAGATGCTTGAGTTTGTCCAACAAATAGAAAAACAACAAAATAATTACCGATACAATTTTGTCGGATTATTCTGCGTGTTACTAAATAAAGAGTTAAATAGAAAGCGTGCTTTCTTTTGTTCAGAATTTGTAGCAACCATTCTTTTTAAAGGCGGAATTCAAGTTAAGAATAAACCCGCGAGCCTTACAAAACCTTTTGATTTAACCGAGAGTGAAAATTTAAGTCTTATCTATGAAGGCCAGCTTAGTTCATACCTTTTACAACAAGAAAGCTCTCATATGGAGGGCGAAAAAAATAGTTGTGGAGAACGAGATATTTGTTTGAAAATAGCAAAGTCTATTGCTAGTTGAATTGGCGCCTTTGTAACGATTGAAATGACTGCAATTTTACTAAAATTTACTCATAGGGAAAATTAAAGACTGCTAATACCACGGGCAAATCCCACATTCAAATCCCACACTCAAATGGGTCTAGTCAGTTCAACGTATGAAAAGTGAATAACATGAAACGGGGTCAGTCCTCTTTCCTTGAGTCTTAGAAGATATTTCAAAGGCTCTTTTTAGTATCGTATATTTCTTTAAAGCGTATTTTTGTCTCATAATCGATAAAATGAATATTTCGAAAATAAAGTGGTTGTAAAGCTAAAAACGATTAATAAAGAGGCAAAAAACCGCTTAATCTACTGTTATTAAACAGAATTCCCAACATTTAAAGAATCGTCCATCCTCGTATGTATTCACTTATGAGGATGGAGATACTAATATGAATAGTTACCAATAAGGATGTCCATAGGAGGAAAACGAAATGCTTGCAGACATACATAAAGATAAAAACGGCTATATTGCATGCTTTGAACGACATCTGGATCACTCTATCGAAGCGGTATGGTCTTGGCTGACGGAGAATCAGAAATTAGCGAAATGGTTTGCAGAACTTAGCATAGAGAAACTTCAAGAAGGAGGTATCATTAAGTTTGACATGCAGGATGGTACTTTTGAGGAGTTGACAATTATCGATCTTCAAATATTCTCTGTGTTGGAATATACGTGGGGAGAAGACAGTGTCCGTTGTGAATTGTCTCAAGAACAAGGTGGCTGTAAGTTAATGTTAATAGAAAAAATAAACGAGATAACCCCTCATACTCCTAAGGATCTCGCAGGCTGGCATGTGTGTCTAGATGTCATCAAGGCACAACTAGATGACAGTTCGATCGACTTCCGAAAAGAGGAGTGGGCAAAATGGAATGAGAAATATATTCAGGTGATTGCAGACTTGAAGAATGGATAGTTAGAACCTGAATCACATGAAAAAAACGAGCTATGAAAGTGAGTATGGCTCGTTTTTTGTATTATGAATATTGGTTTTCACTCAATGAGAGAATTTTCCATTTTCTGAGAGTGCATTGACAAAGGTCTCACGCATTTTAAAAAGAAACCAACTTACCTTCCTATTCAGCGCCTCTGTCTTTATCAAATTCTAGATCGTCACCCTTTTCCATTCTTTTTTCCGTATTTTCGGGATTTTCATCATGATTGGTAGATCTATTTGCCGGATTCGTTTCTTCATTAGTTTGATTTTGATTATAGTCGCTTTCATAACGAACCGGTTGATAATCTACTTCTTCTTGCTCAATGATCTCGTTATTGCCTAAATTACATGCTGATAAAAAGCTTACCGAAAGCAAAGTAGACAAGATAGAGATTTTCCATTTGGCTTTCATTTTATGCCTCCCGTATTTTTCAATTTATAAATCTTAATATGCTTCGTTAATGAGTAGTTAGTACAGGTACTTTTTGGAATAATATGTATACCGATTTTTAAATGAAAAAACCTGCCTCCATTTATCTTGGAGGCAGGTAGTCTGATCTTTTTAAGGTCATGAAAAGAGTAGTAGATTTATACGAGTGAGCCTCCCTGTTTAAGGTATTTTACAATTCCTTCAGAAGCTCTATATGAAAAGGCACCTAATGTACCAGTTGGATTAAAGTTACTGTTATGAGGAAATGCTGAAGCACCAGCTACAAATACGTTTTCAGCATCCCACATTTGCATATAAGTGTTGACTGCTGAAAGATTAGGATCAGCACCCATTATGACACCACCTGTGTTATGTGTATTTGTGTCGACGTTTACGTTAAATTGTGCTTGTTCTCCGACGGTATCAATATGGTCTGGAGCCATTTCTTCGGCAATGTTCCTAGTGATTTTCGCCATATATTTTACTAATTCACGATCCTGTTCTGTATAATCATAGGTCATACGTAATAAAGGCATCCCGTAAACATCTTTATAGGTAGGATCTAGATCAAGATAGTTCTGTTGGTGCGGTAGGCTTGCACCTTGTGATTTCACTTGCAATACACTGTTTGCATATTGGATTGATTGTTTTTTGAATTCGGCCCCCCATGAAGGTGTACCGATAGGCGCATGATTATTGGCAATTGGTCTATTACCATATTGGGTTGAGCGAATGCCTGATCCGTGAAGGAACTTTTCATCTGTATGGTCAAAATTATCACCAGTGAATTCTGCAATTTCTATACCTAATGCTCCAGCACCGCCATATAAATTAAATTCCCGATCATTGTAGTACAAGGTTGAATAACCTGAACTTACTTGGTAACAATAATTTTTACCAATTACACCTGTATTCGTGGCTGGATCATAGGGTTTTCCTAGACCTGAATTAAGCAACAGTTTTACATTATTAAATACATAACTTGCTAAGACGACAACCTCTGCAGGTTGTTCGAATTCTTCACCAGTGAATGTATTGACATAAACAACACCAGTTGCCTTTGTCCCATCATTGATGATCTTTGTTACATTAGCGTGTGTTCGCAAATCAAGGTTACCCGTTTCTTTTGCAACAGGGATGACGGTAACAACCGGGTCAGCCTTGGCACCGTACTCACAGCCAAAGTTTTCACAGTAGGCACAGTATTGACATGCGGCACGTGAAATACCATCAGGATTTTTGTAATTCTCTGATAGATTTGCTGAAGGAATCATATATGGTTTATAGTTAAGTTTTTTAGCAGCTTGTTCAAATATCTCTAAAACCGGTGTTTTTATCATTGGTCCTGTTGGATAAGGGTTTGAGCGTTTTCCATAGAGGTCAACAGTCTCGCCAGAAATCCCGGCCATTTTTTCAAATGTATCGTAATATGGCTCTATTTCGTCATATGTAATGCCCCAATCTTGCAGCGGATAAACCGGATCTATTTTCTTTTCACCATATCTTTCTATCGTTTTAGATTTAATTTCAAAGTCATATGGTAGGAAACGATAAGTTTGTCCATTCCAATGACTACCTGCACCACCAAGGCCATCACCTACAATGAATGTGCCGTAGTGACGCATTGGCAAAGCTCTCATTTTTCGGTTATTACGAGAGGTTATCGTTTCCTTTGATAGGTCTTGCATTAACTCTTCGCGATGTTGGAAACGAAGTTCATCATGTACCAACAAATAATCGCTCATCTGTCTTTCTTTCCCACGTTCAAGTCCGACAACTTTAATTCCGGATTTTGTTAATTCAGAGGCGATTATACCTCCAGCCCAACCCATTCCGACAACAACAACAGGTACTTTAGGTAGTTTTGTAGCCATGTTTGTCATCCCTTTCTTCTATTATAGCGAAGCTCACATATGATCTTGAAGGCTATTAGGCTCCAATTTTACAAATTTTTTGCTTTGAATTTCCTTTGTATAACTCATTCGGGAACCAGGATACTTTCGCATTTTCCAGCCAAGCATTTCCTTATTTCCTCCGTACAATGGATCTGCATAAACCCCTTCCATTGTTAAGGTTCTCAGCAATCTGAAAAATTCAGTTGTTGAAACACCAGAAAGTGGATCAGCATCACCCTTCTCAAACATGATTAAAATTTCGTCTTGTTCAGTTGCTGCCAATTCAGAAAATTTCTTTTTGTATTGTTTGTTGCTGTAATTATTTAGTCCTTTGAGGCCTAAACGGAATAAATCTTTACGTAAAATCTTTATTTGTTCGCCTTGTGTTGGTTCTGGTTCGTAATAGGGTCCTAACCGATAATCTTTTGCATTTACTCCCCATTGACTGGCCAATTGATGATCAACATAAATAGCTGCGTTTAAATCCTTAGCACCTGGACCATAATCGTCCTTTGGAAAGATACGTTCAACAGCAGCCACTGTTGTCTGATATTCCTCTGGGTAAAAAAACATTAAGGCTACATTCGGATTAGCAGTTTGAGCTTGAGTCGTATGTTCTGTTTTTTCACCACTTTCAGTATCTCTTCCTAACAGACTTCCAACAGCTCCACCTATAAAGAGCCCACCTACTGTTAAACCAGAATTCTTTAAAAAGGTTCGTCGTGTACTTCTAGTTTCGATTTGACTTTTCGATTTGTCAGACAAAATAAGACCTCCTAATATATAGAAAGAAACGTGATTAACTAACAAATTGAAACAACCAAACGTTGTTTGAGAGCTATGGAATTCTGCAAGCATTTAGCTGGATTTGCGCTGCAATTCTTCTCTCTCTTACGTTAATTGGTCTGACATTAGTTAAAAGATTGAGACACGTTACCATTTTTCCATAAGTCTATCCTGAATTCTGAAAATATAAACTTGATTTAAGTGGGTAAGAAAATTAAAGCAAAGTCCTTTAACCGATAAAATTTTTGATTAACTTACTTAAACTATGGCAATTCTAATACCATTGAAATAGTTAAGGCGAACTTTATATGAAAAATAGGTGGTTAAGAAACATGGAACAAGAATACACGCTTGTCGAACATTTAACAGAGTTAAGGAAACGAATCATTATTATTGCGGGAACCTTTATTGGGTTTCTTGGTATGGGGTTTAGTGTTGCATCCAAGTTACTAAACTTAATTAAATTGCAACCTACTGCTGTAAATGTGGATTGGAATGTCTTTGGTTTTACTGATGGTATTCTCATATACTTTAAGTGTGCAATTATGATTGCCATTCTTCTTACATTACCTATAGCATTGCACCAAATTTGGTTGTTTGTAAAACCAGGGATGTCAAGTGAAGAAATGAAGGGTACGTTTAAATATATACCGATTTCCTTTCTCTTGTTTCTTGCTGGTGTAAGTTTCAGTTATTTTATTTTATTTCCGTTAATGTTGAATTTTATGTCAGCTATCAATCAATCGGTAGGTGCAACAGAAACATATGGAATGAACCAATACTTCACCTTTATGTTTAATTTAATCATCCCTGTTGGAATTGTTTTTGAAATGCCTGTTATTATCCTATTTCTAACCAAGATGGGGATAGTCGATCCAAATTCATTAAGGAAAATGAGGAAGGTAGCTTATTTTTTATTAGTGGTAGTTGGTGTGTTACTATCACCTCCGGATTTTATCTCTGATATTCTGATTATCATTCCGTTATTACTTTTATTCGAAATAAGTATCGCGATTTCTGCCTGGTCTTTTAACAAAAAATAAATGCTCTTAGGAGGAAAACTCATGCCAAATATCGGTGTCCCAGGATTAATATTAATTTTAATTATAGCTTTAATCATTTTCGGACCGGCCAAACTACCACAATTAGGAAGAGCTGTCGGCCAAACCTTAAAAGAGTTCAAAAACTCAACAAAGGGGATAGTAAATGAGGTAACAGAAGAATTTGAATTAGAAGAAAAACAGAAAGAACTAAAGAGCGATAACTAGAATAAAAAGAACCATTTAGAGCCATTATCATGCGGCTTAATGGTTCTTTTTTTATTTGGCAATAATTATCGTTAATCAATACGTTACTTTCAGGGGAAACTGTAACCATTACAGCTATTATATTATTGTAGTTATTCTTCTTCTTCATAGTTAAACGTGATTTGGATTATAAAGTGGTATTTGAAAATGGCCCTTTTAACTACTAATTTTGGAGGTTCTTTATATGGAGAAAAAAACATTGATTATGCTTGGTATGAATATTATTCTAACAGGTACTTTGGTATTTTTACTATTTTTCTATGAAGTCCCTCAAGGTACGGAACCAGCAAGG
Source organism: Metabacillus sp. GQ13 (assembly GCF_059758525.1). Classification (NCBI taxonomy): domain Bacteria; kingdom Bacillati; phylum Bacillota; class Bacilli; order Caryophanales; family Bacillaceae; genus Metabacillus; species Metabacillus sp. GQ13. The sequence continues at coordinate 142,995 of NZ_JCAXET010000014.1, read as the reverse complement.
TCTGGTGACACTGCTTCTGTTAGTAATCCTGAGGAGATTGTAAATGAAAATTGTCTAACTTGTCATGGAGAAAACTTACAAGGGGGAGCAGGACCAGCATTAGATAAGATTGGCTCAAAATATGATCAAAGTGCAATAGAGGATATTATTAATAATGGGAAAAATGGTATGCCAGCTGCTGTTATTTCAAAGGAAGAGGCGACTATTGTTGCCGAATGGTTAGTGCAGAAAAAGTAGATGAACAAAAGAGAAGAAAAATCACATACAGCATTAGGCCAAATGAATGTGCCAATGCTGTTGTGGTATTAGGTCTTAGTATAACAAATTTTAGAATAGATCCTGTTAAAAAAATGAGGACCAATTAAAGACAATAGACCATAAAACAGTAGTAAATAATAACCCTATTATAAAAATAATCCATTGGTTTTTCTTATGTTCCCAACAAGCAATAATGATAGCAAGTCCTATTGGAGCACATATAAAAGGAAGCCGTGGAAATGTCTCAAAGGATTTTAAACAATAAATACCCAAACAGGTTGTTAACAATAAAGACAAAAAAAACTCGTTAAATAATGATAATTCTAATTTAATATGAGGGTTCATGATTTCCTCCTTAGATAAATCCTTGGTATAGTTACAAGAGCTATATTAATAAAATTTGTTGTTTCCTTAGTGTGACAGGAAATCAGCTTTTTATGTAAGGATATTATGTATAGAAGGTATATTTGGGAGGTATTTCATTGAATCAACACCCTATAATAGAGTATTCAATTGATTCAGTTACAAATAATGTTCAAAGTCAGAAGAATTTCTTTTCTAGTGGCAAAACAAAATCAAAAGCGTTTAGAGTTAAAATGTTAGAAACACTTGCGGAACAAATCCGCGTAAATGAGGAAGCTGTTTGTGAGGCTTTAAGAATCGATTTAAATAAATCAAAAACAGAAGCATATCTCACTGAAATAGGCTTTTTATTGGATGAAATTCGATATACACTTAAAAATCTAGATAAGTGGATGAAGCGGGAAAAGGTTAAGACAGCAATGACTCATATTGGGTCGAAGGGTTATAAGATTGCTGAACCATACGGGGTAACGTTGATTATTGCTCCTTGGAATTATCCGTTTCAATTGCAGCTAGCACCGTTGATTGGAGCAATTGCAGCGGGAAATACAGCAATCTTAAAGCCGTCAGAATTAACACCCACTACATCTCATTTGTTAGCTCGCTTAATCAATGATGTGTTTGACCCAGCCTATATTAAGGTGTTAGAGGGAGGGGTTGAAACAACCAGTCATTTATTAGAACAACCATTTGATTATATCTTCTTTACTGGTAGTGTCCCTGTTGGGAAAATTGTCATGCAAGCTGCTGCTAAGCAATTGATACCCGTAACCCTGGAGCTAGGAGGGAAAAGCCCATGTATCATTGATCATACTGCTAATTTAGAGCTTGCGGCGAAACGTATAGCCTTTGGAAAATGGACGAATGCCGGGCAAACATGTATTGCCCCTGATTATTTATACGTACATAAAGATATTCGGGCTCGTCTCATTGAAGAGTTACAAAAAGTTGTCGGTGATTTTTATGGTGACAATCCAATAGAGAATGATGATTATCCGAAGATAGTGAATGACCGACATTTTAATAGAGTTAAGAATTATTTATCTGATGGTAAGATTTTGTTTGGTGGTCAGTATGATGAAAATAAACGGAAACTTGGACCAACGTTACTAGTTCCAAGAAATATGGAAGTACCTGTTATGACAGAAGAGATCTTCGGTCCAGTTCTACCGATTATTGAGTATGAAGATATACAAGACGTTATTCAGTTTGTAACGGATAGACCGAAGCCTTTGGCGCTTTATCTGTTCACAACGAACGAACAGATTGAAAAAAGCGTCATTGATCATCTTTCTTTTGGTGGAGGCTGTGTGAATGATACATTGATGCATATCGCCACACCTTATTTACCATTTGGTGGCGTAGGTGAAAGTGGAATTGGTAGCTACCATGGCGAATCAAGCTTTGTAACCTTTTCTCATTACAAAAGTGTTCTAAAACAAACAAATCGCTTTGATATTGGTTTACGCTATCCTAATGCAAAAAATGGATTAAAACGAATTAAACGATTTATGAAATAATCTCTTGTAGCAGGTTATTGAAATTTTAAAAGGTTTCAATAACCTTTATCCTTGAGAATATTCAAACCATCCAATCCCCTGCATTCAAACTCATTCAACATTTTAGAGTCTAACTTAATAAGTTGGAAAGGGAAATAGTAGGTCGGGGAATTTCTTCAACTCATGTTTTGTGAGATTGTATATTGGATAACTAGTAACGTGAACTTATATAATATAGAAGTATATTTGTTTTTCGAAAGGATCTGTAACATGTAGATCTGAAATTTTTGTGGCATGAGGAAGTTGGAATGAAATGAGATTAAGCGTTCTTGATCAATCTGTTATTCGTAAGGGTGATAGTGCTACTGATGCTTTCCGAAATACAGTGGAATTAGCTCAGTTGACCGATGAGCTTGGCTATACGAGATTTTGGGTGGCAGAACATCATAATACGAACGGGATAGCAGGTTCTTCACCGGAAATTTTGATATCCCATATAGCAGCTCGTACAAATAGAATACGTGTTGGTTCAGGAGGAGTATTGCTTCCACAATATAGTCCCTACAAAATTGCTGAAAACTTTAAAGTGTTAGAAGCCATTAATCCGAACCGTATCGATTTAGGTATTGGTCGTTCACCAGGTGGTTCACCTTCTACAAGATTGGCCTTAACTGATGGTGTAAGAAAAAGTATGAACGATTTTCCGAGGCAGGTTAAAGATCTAAAGGGGTATTTAATGGGCGAATTACCTAAAGAACATCCATATCATCATGTCATTGCTTATCCAAAAATAAATACGATTCCTGAGATGTGGCAGTTAGGAGTTACTCCTAGAGGCGCTAGAGTTGCAGCAGAAAACGGAATTGCTTTTACATATGGACATTTTATAAACCCAACACATGGTACACAAGCAATTGATTATTATTTGAACAATTATGTAGCATCCGAAGTACTTGAAAAACCAAAAGTAAATATATGTATCTTTATCATATGTGCTCAAACTCAAGAGATGGCAGAGCAACTGGCTCTGAGTCAAGATCTTTGGCTTCTAGCCGTTGAAAAAGGAGAAGATACACGGATTGTCTCCTTTGAAGAGGCCAAAAGCAAGTCACTCTCAATAGCAGATAAGAAAAAAATACAAGAAAATAGAAAAAGAATGATTGTAGGAACGCCTGAAATTGTGAAGGATAAAATCCAAAAACTAAGTGAACGTTATCAAACAGATGAATTTATGATCTTAAGTAACCTTTATGATATCGATGCAAAACAGAATATGTATACATTATTAGCTGAAACTTTTATATAGAGTATTTTCGGGGCATGATGTCTAGTGGTAGGCTACACACAATTTCATTTCAATTCGTTCAAGACAAGGTTCTTAATCAGGTTAATCGATTCGTACGATTTTGGAAGGTGATTATTGTGAAATTAAGTATACTGGATCAAGCACCAATCTCCTCTCGTAAGACAGCTAAAGACGCACTAGAAGCGTCCATTGCCCTAGCTCAGATCGCTGAGAAATATGGATACTCACGTTATTGGATTGCCGAACATCACGATTTATCTGGACTTGCCTGCTCGGCACCTGAAGTGTTGTTAAGCTATATTGGTTCAAAGACTGAAAGAATTCGCATTGGTTCTGGGGCTGTATTACTTCCACATTATCAGCCTTATAAAGTTGCGGAGACTCATAATATGTTAGCAACTCTTTTTCCTGATCGCATTGATATTGGCATTGGCCGATCTCCTGGTGGATCCGCGGAAGCGACATTAGCTTTATCTGCTACCTTTTTGGAGCAGGTTAGGAAGTATCCTGACTCGGTAAAGGAGCTCTTGAACTTTTTTAACAACAGCTTTCCTTCGGATCATATGTTTTCAAAAATAAAGGCATCACCTTTACCTCCAAAAGCTCCGGAACCATGGATTCTTGGGACAAGCAAAAAGAGTGCATTGTTAGCTGCTGAAAATGGTGTAGCTTATGCCTATGCAGACTTCATGAGTGAAAGTGATGGATCGAATATAGTAGAACTATATCGGGACAATTTTAAAAGTTCAGGTAACCTGAGTAAACCAAAGTCAATGATAGCAATTGATGTAGTTTGTGCTGAAACAACAGAACTTGCCGAAAAGCTAGCATTAAGTTATCTTTTATGGAAACTGAAAGCTGCAAAGGGTGAACATGTTTCTGGAATAACAACACCAGTTGAAGCTGAAAATTATCCATTTACAAGCACTGACATAGACTTAGTAAATCAGATGAAATCGAAATTAATCATTGGTAATCCACAAGAGGTTCGACAACAGCTTCTTGATATACAAGCTTTGTACAAAGCAGATGAATTGATGATCCTGACAATTACCCATAGTTATGAAGCTAGAATACAGTCATATCAGTTAATTGCAAAGGAAGTTATCGATAAATCTCAAGCGTAGTTGTATGACGTTTACCCTCATTATGACGAATAGTTGAATTTATTTCCATTTCTTTGACTAATCTATCAATGAAGAGCGATTTCTTTAATAACGAATAGTAATAAAGCATCTAAAAATCTAATTCAACTAGAAAAGAGGATATAACAATGAATTGTAAAATAAATCGAAATGCAGCAAAGGTTTTACAAAAGATGATTAGTAGTGAGGATGCTGAAGGGAAAATGATTCGTGTATTTGTAACACATCAACATGGCGACCATGCACACTATGATATCAAGCTAGATACCCCAACTGAAAAAGATGAAATTGTTAAAACAGATAAGGGTATTGATATTTTGTTAGAAAGAGACAATGACTTCTTAGATGGCGTATGGATTCAGTATTTTTATGTTCCAAAAGAGGAGTTTGTTATTACGAATCCTGCAAAAGGGAGCCATACACATTAATGGCCATAAACGTTAATGTAAAGTAGATAAACGTTCTGCTAGTTTTCAAAAGTAATCAAGAGAAATAAGGTGAATATATGCAAAAAATTTTACCCGCATTTACTTCTATTAAACAATTTGAAACATTCCTAACAAGTCAATATCAGATTGGAGTGTTTCTGGAAACTCATATATCTCAGTTGGTTAATATCCATAAGCTTGCAAATCAATACAACAAAAAAATCATTTACCATGTAGACCTAATTCATGGTTTGAAAAATGATGAGTATGCGACAGAATATATTTGCCAAGAATTTGATCCATATGGACTTATCTCAACAAAATCAAGTGTCATCTTAAAAGCAAAACAAAAAGGCGTTCTTGCAATCCAAAGAATGTTTCTAATTGATTCCCACGCACTTGAAAGAAGCTATCGATTAGTGAAAAAAACGAAGCCTGACTATATTGAAGTTCTACCAGGTTCAATGCCATGGATGATTAAGGAGGTAAAGGATCGAACGAACATAAAAATCTTAGCAGGGGGACTGATCCGGTCATCAAAAGAAGTTGAAGAGGCACTGGCAGCAGGGGCTGAAGCCATCACAACCTCTAAAAAAGAACTATGGGAAGAGGTTAACTGAGTTTTTGATAATAAGAGAAGAGGTTTCTGCTACATAATGTCAATAGGTGTAGAAGAAGCTTTTTTAAAAATTGTCTCGAATTAGAAGAAAAGTATACTAAAATGGGATTATCCGAATCTATTCTTTTAGGAGATGCTTAAGATGGAACAAGACTTATGGCTGACAATGTCTGATCAGCATGATGTGTTTGTACATAAATGGTTTGATGTATCGACACCACCTAAAGCGATTTTACAATTATCACACGGAATGGCGGAGCATATCCTTCGTTATCATAGCTTTGCACAGGCTTTAGTAGCAGAAGGGATTTTTGTTTATGGTCATGATCATCGAGGTCATGGGAAAACGGGAGAGAAAAACGGCCTGTTAGGATTTTTTGCTGATGATAATGGATTTGAGCGAGTGGTTGATGATTTAAATGAAATAAATGAGTTTATCCATAAACAATATCCAGATTCGCCAATCTTTTTAATGGGACATAGTATGGGCTCGTTTATTGTAAGGCGTTTTGTACAACGCTTTCACGGCCGTGTAAATGGTGTGATCCTCTCTGGGACAGGTGGAAATCCAGGATTGATGGGGAAGGTTGGACAAAAACTAGCACAATCTCAAATGAGAAAGTTGGGAAACCGAACGGAAAGTCTATTAATGAATAAACTTACCTTTGGAAGTTATAATAAGAAGATACCTAAGGTTGAAACTGACTTTGATTGGTTAACACGAGATCAGCAGGAGATTCAAAAATATATTAAAGATCCACATTGTGGATATGTTTCAACAACCGGATTTTTTTATGATTTATTATTAGGATTAGACATCATACATAACGATAACGAAGTGAAAAGAATAGAAAAGAAGTTACCATTCTATTTTATAAGTGGAAATCAAGACCCTGTTGGAAACTACACAAAAGGAGTTATTGGCGTTATCAAGCAATTTAAAAAGTGTGGAATTGACCAAATAGACTATAGGTTTTATAAAGAGGGACGCCATGAATTGCTTAATGAACTAAATAAACAAGAAGTAATCGATGATATTATTCAATGGTTAGAAGGTCAAATCTAGATTAGAGTAAATACAAGATTGACATATAACCAAAAGAACTGGAGATGTAATGATGCAAACAAATCAGCAAGGTAACGTACCAGAAATTCGTAAAACAACAGTTTTTCAAGCACCAATCGAAAAGGTCTGGCAAGCAGTTTCCACTTCAGAAGGGATTGAGCAGTGGTTTATGCCAAATGATTTTCAAGGAAAAGTTGGCCATGAATTTACTATTCAATCTCCATTTGAGAAATCACCTTGTAAAGTAGTAGAATACAATCCTCCGACTGGTCTTTCTTTTACTTGGGGAACGTTTGGTTGGCAAGTAACGTTTCTGTTAAAGGAACTAGAGGGAAAAACAGAATTTACACTCATTCACTCTGGCTGGGGTGCTCCTGATGAAATCGTTGGACAAGCTGGAGAAAAGGTTGCGGTTATCAGAGAGCGAATGAACAATGGCTGGGACGGAATTGTTTTAGAGCGCCTCCGCAAAGTTGTTGAGGAGTAATGTCTGATGTTCAAAAATACGATGTATTTCAAGCGATTGCTGATCCTTCAAGACGCCAAATGCTTAAACTTTTAGCTAACGAGGAATTACCTGTAACAGTTATAAGTAAGCATTTCCCGATGAGCCGTACAGCAGTATCAAAACATCTTCGTATTCTCTCGGAATCAAATCTCTTAAGTGTAGAGAAAGTAGGTAGAGAGGTCAGGTATAAACTCAAGCCAGATACATTACTCGAACTTAAGCAATGGCTCTCCTTTTATGAACAATTTTGGGACAACAAAATGTCTATGTTAAAGCATTATGTGGAGGAAAACGAATCAGGTGATGACGATGGGTGATCAATAGACGAATGAACATGAAGGTAGTTCTGATCAATAACAATCGTTGCTAAAATTACCTTAAAATAAAAGGAGGTGGAAAATATGGCAGAAGAACTTAGAAATGTATTTAACCAGGACTTCATTCATCAACTTTCAAAGGTCTTTAAACAAGAATACCCAATGTTTAAAGATGGTGTATTTCTGGAATTAATTTATGATGATAAGTGGTCAGAGTTAGCGCTCAAGCAACGAGTGAGACATATTACTACCTCTCTTCATCAAACATTGCCAATGGACTATAGTGATGTACTAGCGTTATTAAAGAAAGTAGCTCCTCAGTTTCAGGGTGGGTTGGCTGGTATTATTTTTCCGGATTATGTAGAGGTTTATGGACTTAATGATTGGGATGAATCAGTTTCAGCACTTGAGTATTTCACATCATTGTCGACTTCAGAGTTCGCAGTTAGACCGTTTGTTATGAAAGACCAGGATAAAATGATCAATCAATTTTTAGAATGGAGTACTCATTCTAATGAACATGTCAGAAGACTAGCGAGTGAAGGTTCTAGACCGAGGCTGCCATGGGGAGTGATTTTAACAACCCTTAAACAGGACCCACTACCAATAATCCCGATTTTAGAAAACCTTAAAGAAGACCAATCTTTATACGTTCGAAAAAGTGTCGCAAATAATTTAAATGATATTTCTAGAGACCATCCAACTTTGGTACTCGATCTTGCGAAAGACTGGTATGGAGTAAATGAAGAAACAAACTGGATTATCAAAAGAGGGTTAAGGACCTTAATGAGGCGAGGGAATCAACAAGCACTAGAATTAATCGGCTTTCCAGGGAATCCTTATATTGATATTACAGAAATACAAGTAACAGACTCGATCTGTATTGGAGAATCAATCACCTTTTCCTTTCAACTGACATCAAATGATCACTTGAAATCTAATAAGGTAAGAATCGAATATGCCATTGAATTTGTGAAAGCAAACGGTAAGCATTCTTCTAAAATATTTAAAGTGACAGAAACAACTATTAATCCTAGAGAAATAAAGTTATATGAAAAAAAGCATTCCTTTAAAAACTTAACAACAAGGAAACATTATCCAGGAAAACATAAGTTATCGATTATTGTTAATGGTGTAGTAAAGGGTAGTGAGTACTTTTATGTTGAGTAAAAAAGAATCTGCAAAGGAAAGTAAGATTTCCTTTGTGGATTAAGCTCTTTTCTAAAAAGTAATGTGCTCCAAAACCCAGTAAAAAATCGGCCCTTGGATTTTTACTAACTAATTAAAGCCAAAGTGCATAGTAACCCACAAAGTAACAAAACGAAAAGAGCTCTAAATATAGCTGAATCAGTATAATAAGTGCTTTAATCCGGTAGATCTCCCAAACATTCATTTCATACTAGTTTGTTGCTTAATCCCCAGTAAAAATCACCCCCTGGATTTTTACTAACTAATTAAAGCCAAAGTGCATAGTAACCCACAAAGTAACAAAACGAAAAGAGCTCTAAATATAGCTGAATCAGTATAATAAGTGCTTTAATCCGGTAGATCTCCCAATCATTCATTTCATACTAGTTTGTTGCTTAATCCCGAGTAAAAATCGGCCCTTGGATTTTTACTAACTAATTAAAGCCAAAGTGCATAGTAACCCACAAAGTAACAAAACGAAAAGAGCTCTAAATATAGCTGAATCAGTATAATAAGTGCTTTAATCCGGTAGATCTCCCAATCATTCATTTCATACTAGTTTGTTGCTTAATCCCCAGTAAAAATCGCCCCTTGGATTTTTACTAACTAATTAAAGCAAAGTGCATAGTAAACCGCAAAGTAACAAAACGAAAAGAGCTCTAAATATAGCTGAATCAGTATAATAAGTGCTTTAATCCGGTAGATCTCCCAATCATTCATTTCATACTAGTTTGTTGCTTAATCCCCAGTAAAAATCGGCCCCTGGATTTTTACTTACTAATTAAAGCAAAGTACATAGTAACCCACAAAGTAACAAAACGAAAAGAGACTTATATATGGATAAATCAGTATAATAAGTGCTTTAATCCAGTAGATTTCCGCAATCAATAATCCATCATATATAGCTCTAATTTACCGTGAACCTTCTTGTTCTAACTCCAACTCATTCTTAATCAACAAACCTAACATACAACGCTAAAAAACTGCATGAAAACTAACTTCATTTTTATCAATTTTCAGTATTCAGATCGAAGCCATCTTCTATAAACATGTTCCTTTCCACTACAACATTTAAAGTTTTCTAGTATTGCTTAAGTATTTCTTAGGCAAAATAGCTAACAATTAGTTGGAAACGCTTTAAAATTAATTGACAAAACTGAAGTTAGAAAGTAACATAATATTTAAGTTATCGGTAAACTAATTGTTGGAGGTTATTGATTTGAGTAAACTAAAAAATGAACTTGAATCTCATTTGTTAAATCATATTTTACCTTTTTGGGTAAAGCTTAAGGACCAGGAAAATGGTGGGTTCTATGGCAGGGTTAACTATGATTTAACCATTGATAAAGAAGCAGATAAAGGTGGAATAGCTGTTTCACGCTTTTTGTGGTCATTTTCAGCTGCTTATCGGATTACAAAAAAACCTGAGTATCTAGAATGTGCACACCAAGCATATAGATTTTTAGCTGAGAAAGTTTATGACCATGAACATGAAGGGTTATTTTGGCTAGTAGATTTCAAAGGAAACCCTGTCGAGTCACAAAAACATGTCTATACTCAATCATTTGGTGTTTATGCATTAAGTGAATATTATCGAATTACTAACAACGAAGATGCATTAACGTTAGCTAATAAAATTTTTGACCTAATGGAAACAAAAGGGTTTGATAAACAATTCAATGCCTATAAAGAGGAATTTGATCGCGAATGGAATGAACTTCCTAATGAAAAGCTAAGTGAAAATGGTGTCATTGCTGAAATTACAACAAACACACATCTTCATGTGTTAGAAGCTTATACAAATTTATATAAGGCATCACCTACAGAATTAGTTAAAGATCGCTTAACTAATTTAGTGGAAATATTCTATGAGAAAATTTATGACAAAGAGACGAAATTCTTAAATGTGTTTTTTGATAAGCAATGGAATTCCTTGCTTGATATAAAATCATTCGGACATGATATTGAAGCAAGCTGGTTGATTGATGATGCACTTAAAGCGTTAGGTGTTGAAGATGAACGTTATGACAAAATGGTCATCGATATTGCCTACAATATTGCTAAATCTGGAATTTTAGAGGATGGATCTCTTGCAAATGAACAACATGGCGAAGAAATAGATGCAACGAAAATTTGGTGGGTTCAAGCTGAAGCAATTGTTGGGTTCCAAAATGCATATGAACGGACAAATGATGATCAGTTTTTGTCAATTATTGATGGGTTATGGTTGTATACAGAAAAGAATATCGTTGATCACCGTGAAGGTGGAGAATGGTATTGGTCTGTTGAACCTGATGGTAAACCGACTGAAAGAGCGGTTGGAGAACCGTGGAAAACACCTTACCATAATTCAAGATTCTGTTTAGAAATGATAGAGAGGATTGGAAAATAATGATACATGAAAAATACTTTGAATTAGCAGAGAAACAAAATGAACTATTAAGTAAAAAAAATGAGAAGAAGGCTGACTTTTATAACGGAGTATATGACCGTTATGAAAACCCAGTTGTTACTCGTCACCATGTTCCTGTACATTGGCGTTTTGATTTAAACAAAGATACAAATCCACATTTCATGGAGCGTTTGGGTATCAATGCAGCATTTAACCCAGGTGCTATCTACTTAAATGGTAAATATTATCTTGTTGTCCGTACAGAAGGATTGGATCGTAAATCGATTTTTGCAATCGTCGAAAGTGACAATGGTATTGATAACTTTAGATTCATTGATACGCCATTAACTTGGGAAGATATTGATGAAGGTGAAACGAATATTTATGATATGCGTTTAGTTCAGCACCAAGATGGTTGGATTTATGGTATTTACTGTTCAGAAAGTAAAGACCCTGATGCTCCAGCTTTTGATACATCTAGTGCGATTGCACAAGCTGGATTAGTTCGCACAAAGGACTTGAAAAAATGGGATCGTCTTCCAAACATTCAAACACCATCACCACAACAACGTAATGTTGTCCTTCATCCTGAATTTGTTGACGGTAAGTATGCATTTTACACTCGTCCACAAGATGGCTTTATCTCAACTGGATCTGGTGGAGGAATTGCATTTGCATTATGTGATGATATTTTAAATCCTGTTGTAAATGATGAAAAAGTTATGCATGAAAAGCGTTATCATACAATTTATGAAGTTAAAAATGGCCAAGGGCCAGCTCCAATCAAAACTGATAAAGGTTGGATTCACATTGCACACGGTGTAAGAAATACTGCAGCTGGATTACGCTATGTTCTTTATACTCTAGCTACTAGCTTAGATGATCCTTCTAAAGTCATTGCAACACCTGGTGGACACTTTATTGCGCCTTATGACAACGAACGTGTTGGTGATGTATCGAATGTTATCTTCTGTAACGGTGCAGTTGTAAATGAAAATAATGATGTATTTATTTATTATGCATCAAGCGACACACGTGTTCACGTTGCAACAACAACTGTAGATAAATTAGTCGATTATACATTCAATACGCCGGAAGATCCATTCCGTTCACTTGACTGTGCAAAGCAGCGTAAAGAGCTTATAGAGAAAAATCAAGAATTACTGAAGAGTGTTAATAAATAAGGCTATTATTAGGGCTGATATGTTTTTCGTGTAGAATAGTTTACTAGTAAAAACATATCAGTTTCATTATTAAAGATTGGCTCGGAGGAAATGATAATGAAAAATAATGTGACCATGAGAGATATAGCCGATCGATTAGGTGTGAGTAGTGTAACTGTATCAAAAGCACTTAATGATAAAGATGGTGTGAGTGACGAGCTGAAAATAAAAATTAAGAACCTTGCTGAGGAAATGGGCTATCGCTATAATGCGATGGCTAAGTCTATGAAAGAAGGATTATCCTACAACATTGGGGTAATCATTCCAGAGCGATTTGCAGGAATGGCTCAATCCTTTTATTTAAATGTTTACCAAAGCATTACAAAAGTGTTAGAGAATCATGGATATTATGGCATTCTTCATATATTAAATAATGAAGATGAAAAAATGCTTTCCCTCCCAAGGATCTATAATGAAAACAAGGTAGATGGCTTCATCATTCTTGGGCAAATTAGCAAACAATATATTGAAAAAATACAAAGTATCGAGCTTCCTAAGGTTTTTCTTGATTTCTATGATGATCATGCGGATATAGATTCAGTCATTACAGATAATTTTTATGGAGCTTATGAAATCACGAATTACCTTTTTCATAATGGTCACTATGATATTGCCTATGTAGGAAATTTATACTCTACTAGCAGTATTCAGGATCGCTTCTTAGGTTATTATAAATCATTGCTTGAACATAATATTGTTCTAAACAATGACTATGTTCTTAATGACCGTGATGAAGATGGCGTGTATATTGATATTCAAATCCCTGATAAGCTCCCAACTGCATTTGTGTGCAATTGTGATCAAGTTGCTCATAATTTAGTTCACAAGCTAACTAAGCTAGGGCTTAACGTACCTGATGACTGTTCGGTGGTTAGCTTCGATAACGATGTGTATGCAACAATAACAGAGCCTGGATTAACAACAGTTGAAGTAGATATCGAAGAAATGGCTAATAATGCTGTTAACTTTATGTTGGAAAAAATAAAGGATCAAAATAAATCGTTTGGACGTGTATTAGTTAAAGGGAAAATTGTCTATAGGAATTCGGTTAAGAAAGTAAAAACAGGGTAAATAGCTGCCTTGTTTTATTTTTTTACTCAATTTAGGGTTTGCTATTAGCGATATGCTTCTCATTGTTTTGACCATCCCTGATAAGTTGGTTATGATTAGTATAATAGGAACAGATTAAGCGGAAATCACGAAGATTAGCTATATAGTTTGGCATTTTACGAATACTGGATCTATATTGTTATACTCATTTTGGGGTAAGAACCAGTTTATATATAGCTATTCGGTGCTAGCGCTTAAAAAAATAATAAGCTATGGGAAAATAGCAACCAGGTAGAGGGATAAAATGAATAGTAAAACAATGATGTTATTTCAATACGTGTATAAATATTTCCAAGTAAGTTTGTATTTCTGGCTATATTTGATAAAAGGGCTAGTTGTTTACAGCCTAGTACCGACTCTAAGTGCACTTTTTTTAGTGCTCCATGATATTAATAAAGGTGAAGATGAAGAAAAGAGCAAAGAGGTAAAGGAACTTTTCAGAGAATATTATGAAACCTACAAAAGTCATCGGCTGCCATCCTTTCTTTATACGATTATTTTCATCCTGCTTTATACGTGTCTGTTTTTTGTGACGATAAGTACCAATGCCTTCACACTTATATTGCTGATTTTATTCATCTATATGTTAGTAATGGCTTTATTGATGATAACGTATAGTACAATCTATGTAAGTTTCAAAAAAATGAATGTAAAAATGGCAAATATGCATGCGTTTGTCGCGATCATCAGAAATCCTATTCAATCTGTAGCGTTGATTATGGTCTTTATCCTTCTGTATCTTGGAGCGGGTTATAACTTTGCCTTTTTTGTTATTTTTGGACCGTTTTTATATGGACTAGGAGTTATTCTATCTTTGGCTAAGTTAATGAAAGAAGAGTAGAAGAAATAGGTAAGTTTGAATTTATGAATATGGTCATAGATAGGGCAAGGCTTTCAATATGGAGCAATCCATCGTTGAGTAGCCTTGCTTTTTTGCAGGTAGGGTTTGAAGGGCTAAATTTAAAACGTTAAAGATATCCTTTTGGTGATTTAAGTTATGACCGCTCAAACAAGAGACAAAAGGTTCACATAAATGTTTGTGATTTTTTAAATAGGTGCGCATACCTCTCTACTGACAGGAAAGGATAAACTATATAACTCTTGCTCCATTCCTAGTTACCTTTATACTAACATCTTTAAGTGAAAACAAGTTAAATTACCTATCTATATAAGTGTAAAGAGCATGACAAAGGGTATATTCGTAGAATGAAATGAAGTTCGTGAGATGATGATCTTAGCGAACAATTGATTTCTTTTATCATGTGTTAAGTTTAAAAAGTAAAGTGGGAAAATTTTATTAACTTAACGTTAACTTTACTGTTGTTTATTTAACAAGGTTGGTTTATTATAATAATTAAGGTAGTTAAGTCATTTGGACTATAACACCAACGATACATTTCGTTCTGGTTATTTATGTTATCCTTCCTGCTTTAAAGTCATTTAATGTTGAAAAAACACTTGAAAATGAAAGGGCTTTTTTAATAAAATTGTGACTAAAGTAGTAGGAAAGATAAAAAATAGTCGAAAACATAAAAAATGTCGAAAAGTTATTGACAAGAAAGCGTTACCAAATTACAATTAACTTGTAACCTTTACGGTAACTTAAAATAGGAATAAAGAGAGGGGTCAAACAAAATGAAAAAAAGTAAATTACTTAGCTTATTTATGGTAATGGTACTTGTAGTTCTAGCTGCTCTAACTGGTTGCTCATCAGCTAATGAAGGTGAGAAAAAGGATGAGGGTAACAAAGAGGCAGATGTAAGTTGGAAAGATAAAGATCCAAAAGAGATTGAAGGGGAAATTACATTTATTACTCAACGTACTGATATCGTGGATACAGTTTTCCCAGAATATGCGAAAGAATTTCAAAAAACTTATCCAAATGTTGACGTGAAATTCGAAGCTTTAACAGATTACGGCGGACAGATCACACCTCGTATGAATACAGAGGATTATGGTGATGTATTATTAATGGCTCCGCAAGTTCCGATTGAAGATGTTCCAAACTTCTTCGAGCCACTTGGTAAACTTGATGAGATGGAAAAGGAATACATGGGTGTTGAAGAAAGAGCTGTTGAAGGAACAGTTTATGGTATTCCGATTGCGATTACCTATACTGGTGTCGTTTACAATAAGAAAGTATTTGAAGAAGCGGGAATTGAAAAAACCCCAAGAACAATTGACGAATTTATGACAGCTTTACAAAAAGTTAAAGACAATACGGATGCTGTTCCATTGTACACGAACTATGCTGCTGGATGGCCTTTAACGCAATGGCAAGGTGCTGTAGCGACTGTTGCTGGTGATGCTGCTTATTATAATCAAACATTGATTAACGAGCCAGATCCATTAACGCCAGGTAAACCAGAATACGAACTTTACAAAGTTATGTATGATGTTGCTAAAGCAGGCTTAATTGAAGAAGATCCACTAACAACTGATTGGGAATTATCTAAAGAGTTAATGGGTAAAGGTAAAATTGCAACAATGGTATTAGGATCATGGGCTGTTGACCAAATTAAAGGTGTATCAGAAAACCCAGATGATATTGGTTACATGCCTTTCCCGACTGATGCGGAAAAAGTTATTTTTCCTTTAGGTGCTGATTTACAAATTGCTGTTAACAAACACAGTGAACATAAAGATGCGGCTCTTGCTTGGGTTGATTGGTTCATTCATGATTCTGGATATGCTGTAGAACAAGCTGGTGGTATTAGTGCTTCTAAGAGTGTTCCACTTCCAGAAGAGTTAGCAGTATACGAAGAACAAGGTGTAGTATTCTCTTTACTTGATCCTGCAAAAGAAGGACAAGAAGGATTACTTGACCAAATCGATAAAGAATCAGAAGTTGGTTTATGGCTTGAAGATAAGAAAAAACGTATGATTGAATCTGCTATTGGTAATACAGACGAAACGTATGAGGATATCAATAAAGAACTAAATGCTGATTGGAATGAAGCAAGAATCAAAATCATGGGTGAGTACGAGTAAGACAAACCTGTGTCAAAGTGTGAAAGATAGAAAAGTGCAAATTTTGCACTTTTCTTATCCTTTACTCGTTATTAAGCCAAAATTAGTGAGTGAGCATGAGAAAATAATAAGTCTCTATATCACAAACCACTCATTAATTAAAGGTGGACATCACCTTTTATTAATGAGTGGTTTATTGAAAAAGGACTGCTTTAAGAAAGACTAAACTGCTTTTACCAAATATCATCATTGTTCATTATTACCGGGAGGTGTAGTTCGTGTTCAAATTCTCAAATCTATCGTATGATGCGCAAAGAAGGGTCATTATCATTCTTTTCTCCCTTGTCCCGGTTGCGTTATTAGTAACCTTTGCATATGTACCGGTAGCAAATATGTTTTATTATAGTTTTACAGATTGGAACGGATTTAGTGACAAAGGTTTTGTTGGCTTTGAAAATTATCTGACAATTTTTACAGACCCAGATTACTTTGTTGTATTTAAAGTAAGTTTATATTATTTCTTTGCTACATTTGTTCAAATGGGGCTTGCTTTATATTTTGCAACGATCCTTACATTTAATGTTCGTTTTAAAAACCTTTTTAAAGGTGTATTGTTTTTCCCTTACTTACTTAATGGTGTTGCAATTGGGTTTATGTTCCTGTTTTTCTTTAGACCTGAAGGAACATTAGATACTGTTATGAATGCGCTAGGCTTAGGAACGCTAATAACACATTGGTTAGGTAATCCAGATGTTATTAATATTTCATTAGCTGGAACGTCTGTATGGAGATATATGGGCTTTAACTTCATTATTTTCCTAGGAGCCATTTCTTCGATACCAAAAGAAGTTTACGAAGCTGCAGATATTGATGGTGCGAATAAATGGCATCAATTTAGATATATTATCATGCCGAGTATTCGTAGAATTATAGAACTTAACTTGATTTTAGCGATTAGTGGAGCACTTTCTTCTTTCGAAATTCCATATATCATGACTGGTGGATCGAACGGAAGTAAAACATTTGTCATCCAAACCGTTGATATTGCCTTTAAATATGGTAAAGTCGGTCTGGGTTCTGCGATGGCAGTAGTTCTGATGATTATCGTTATTCTCGTAACAGTATTACAAAAGAAATTCTTTAAGGAGGACTAGAAGTGTATAAATTAAAATATACGTTAGGTAGCGTTGTTAAATACGTTTCATTACTTCTAGGAGCATTCGTTGCCTTAATTCCTATTGCGGTTGTATTTTTTGCCTCCTTCAAAACAAGTGATGAATATACTAGTACAGGCCCGTTAACACCGCCTGAAAATTGGTTGAACTTTGAAAACTATACACGTGCATTTGTTGAAGGGAATATGATGACTGGTTTTATAAACACTGCGATAATTTTACTTATCTCAATCGTTGGTGCTACATTAACTGGTTCTATGATTGCCTTCGTATTAAATCGATTTAAATTTAGAGGTAGCGGTCTATTGATGGGTGCTTTCTTGCTTGCAACTTTAATCCCAGCTGTTACAACTCAAGTAGCAACATTCCAAATTATTGAAGGACTTGGATTATTTAATACGAGATGGGCAGCAATTATCTTGTATATGAGTACTGATATTATTGCGGTTTATATATTCATGCAGTTTATGGAATCAATCTCAGTTTCCTTAGATGAGTCGGCTATGTTAGATGGTGCGTCATATTTTACTATTTACCGGACCATTATTTTACCATTGTTAAAACCAGCAATTGTGACGGTCATCATTGTGAAAGGTGTAAATGTGTACAATGATTTCTACACCCCATTCCTATACATGCCGAAAAAGGATCTCAACGTTATCTCAACCGCGTTGTTTACCTTTAAAGGACCGTATGGGTCGCAGTGGGAAATTATCTGTGCAGCTATAATGATAGCAATCATTCCAACACTTATTGCTTTTCTAACATTACAAAAACATATCTATAACGGTATGGCTGGATCAGTTAAGTAATAAAATAACAACTATTAATAATGATCGGGGACTGATTTCTTGTATATAAGAGTCAGCCCCTATTTTTAAATGAGGAGCGGTATCAGTGGACTTCATCAATGGATTTACGTACGGATGGATGAGTAAGAAGGGCGATTTTAAAAAGCCTGAAGCAAAAGAATCGATGAGACTTTTAAAGGAAAGAACGAATACAGGTTATGCTGTGATTTCCTTAGCGGCTCTTCAGGATGGTGCCCATACAACAGTGGTTGATTATACTGGTGAGCATATGGTGGATGATGATGAACTAATTGATATGATTGAATATGCACAATCAATTGGATTAAAGGTTATTCTTAAACCAACCGTAAATTGTAAGGATGGTACATGGAGAGCTCATATCAACTTCTTTGACCTCGATGTACCTTGCGAACCTAAATGGAAAGATTGGTTTAAGAGCTATACAGAGTATCAAGTACATTATGCGAAAATTGCCGAACGAACAAACTGTGATATGTTTATTATTGGCTGTGAGATGGTTCAAACTGAACGTAGAGATCAAGAATGGCGTGCACTAATAGATGATGTGCGTTCAGTATACACAGGTCCAATTACGTATAATACTGATAAATATCAAGAGGGAAATGTGAAGTGGTGGGATGCGGTGGACGTCATTTCATCAAGTGGTTACTACCCAATTAATGATTGGGATAACCAATTAGATCGTATCGAAAAGATCATTAAACCATATAATAAACCATTTTTCTTTGCAGAAGCTGGTTGTCCTAGTCGTTCAAATTCACCATATGTACCGAATGATTGGAATCTTGAAGGTGACATCGATATGAAAGCACAAGAAGATTTCTTTAAAGTAATGTTTGAAAAAACAGCGGAAAGAGATTGGGTACAAGGCTTTGGACTATGGGATTGGAAAGCTATTCTTTATGCCGAAGAGAATGCGGGTAATGATGATGAATATGCCGTTTATGGCAAGCCTGCTGAAAAGATTATCAAGAAGTTTTATGAGACTAAGTAATAACTAATTTAATCTTAATACAGGTAGCCATCTCTTTTATTGAGGGCTACCTTTTTTATGATGCTGTGTGAGTTGTGGTGAAAAAGACGCAATACAAGGAGGATTTAACGCAACGCCTTATGAATCTGTATTGATTTTACAAAGCATACTATGTACATAACCTAATTTGTACACTCTTCGTTACTATACTTAACTTTCACCTTCATTTTCTTAAAGATGTCTAAAAATAACAAACTTCTAAAGAGATTATTTAAATAGAAGCTAAAAAATAAAAAAGGGATAATAAAAGGCTTTACTATAGCGGTTGGTTGTTATAAAGTTAGGAGTATAATAACATTAAAATAACTAAACTAACAAAGTGGATCTTCGCTATAGGGATAACATAAGAAGAGTTATAGCTTGATGTGAAGAGTGTAGTAAGGAAATGGAATGGTCTGGTTATATTTATTTATAATTAAAAAAACAATAGAAAAAGAAAATGTAAATAACAAAACTAACAAAAGGGTGAGATGAAGATGAAGAAGATGGATTTGAATGGAACTTGGCAGATGAGAAGCACTGAAAATAACGAATGGCTAGAATCAACTGTACCAGGATCAGTGATGAGTGACTTATTAACAAACGGAAAAATCGATGATCCATTTTATCGTGACAATGAGGATCATGCGTTTGAAGTTGCTTCAAAGGATTATCAATTCGTGCGTGATTTTACAGTTGAAAAGGAACTATTAAGTTATGAACATGTTGTCATTCGCTTTGATGGTCTTGATACTCTATCTGAAATAACAATAAATGATCAATTAGTTGCTCAAACAGATAATATGCACAGAACATATGAATTTGATATCAAATCATTTTTAGTAGTTGGTGAAAATAAAATAAAAGTTACTCTGTTTTCACCAATCAATTATATAACTGAAAAACAAAAGGAAAACAAGCTATGGGGCGTAACAGATGCGATCGAAGGTTTTACGCATATTCGTAAAGGACATAGTATGTTTGGATGGGACTGGGGCCCGAAAATACCCGATTTAGGGATATGGAGAAATGTATCATTGCTTGCATGGAACGTTGGACGTATTGAGGATGTTTATGTTAGTCAAGACCATCGTGAGGAAGGTGTGGCTGTAAATATCCGTGTAAGGTTAGAAGATTGCCAAGAGGAAACAGTCAATTTGGAAGTGAAACTAACAAGTCCAACAAGTGAAGTTGAAACAAAGAAGCTCACAACGAATAAAAAAGAAGAAAATGTGTTAATAAATGTAGAAAATCCACAATTATGGTGGCCGAACGGATACGGAGACCAATCGTTATATAAAATAGAAATTCTTATCTCTAACGAAGAAGATCAATTGGATGAAAAGACATTAAATGTAGGACTTCGAACAATCAAAGTAAAACACGAACCTGATCAGTGGGGAAAATCATTTGAGTTTGAAATCAATGGGCTTTCTATTTTTGCGATGGGTGCTAATTACATTCCTGAGGATAATCTATTAGCACGAAATTCATCTGAGCGAACAGAGCGATTAATCAATGACTGTGTTGAAGCTAACTTTAATATGATTCGCGTATGGGGTGGCGGAATTTACCCTGAGGATTACTTCTTTGATCTATGTGACCGTAAAGGTTTGATTGTATGGCAGGACTTTATGTTTGCGTGTAGCATGTATGACTTAAATGATGAATTCAGAGCAACGGTAGAACAAGAAGTAATCGATAATATGAAACGTATTCGTCATCATGCAAGTCTTGGTATTTGGTGTGGTAATAACGAAGTTGAAGAGGCATGGGTTTATTGGGGTGATATGCCTGACGATGATTACAAGCATAAAGCAGATTATATTAAGCTTTTCGAATTTATTATTCCTGAACTGGCTAAGGAACTTGATCCGCAGACATTTTATTGGTCATCATCACCATCATCTGGTGGAGGATTTAATGAACCACGTAATCCAAATGAAGGGGACATGCACTATTGGGATGTATGGCACGGACTAAAACCTTTCACAGAATATCAAAAGTTCCATTTTCGTTTCTGTTCTGAATTCGGATTCCAGTCTTTCCCATCAATGAAGACAATTGAAACCTTTACTAAGCCTGAAGATCGAAATATTTTCTCCTATGTCATGGAAAAGCATCAAAAAAATGGAGCAGCAAATGGAAAAATTCTCAACTATCTATCTGAGAACTTCCTTTATCCTAAAGACTTTGATTCGTTGTTATATGCATCACAGCTCTTGCAGGCAGAGGCCATTAAATATGGAGTAGAGCATTGGCGTAGAAATCGTGGTCGTTGTATGGGATCCCTATACTGGCAGCTAAATGACTGTTGGCCGGTTGCTTCATGGTCAAGTATAGATTATTACGGTCGCTGGAAGGCATTGCATTATTTCACAAAGAAATTCTACTCTCCAATTCTAGTATCACTAAGAGAAGATGGAACAGATGTAGAAATTCATGTAACAAATGATTCATTAGCAAATGTAAAGGCTCGAATTGAATGGAAATTACGTACAAATACTTCTGAAGTCATTCAAGAGGGAACGGTAACTCCAGAAATTGAAAGCCTTACTGCGAAGCAATGTGAAAGCTTATCATTCGGTGATATTCTGACAGAAGAAAATAAAAGAAATACCTATCTTGAGTGCACATTATTTATTGATGATGAGCAAAAATCGGTCACTACCATGCTGTTTACGAAACCAAAGCATTTTGACTTTTTAAATCCTGAACTGTCATTGAGTGTGACTGAAAGCAATGACACATATACGATTACAGTAGACTCAAACGTATTCGCAAAATATGTTGAACTAGAATTAACATCAGCTGATTGTAAGTTTAGTGATAATTATTTTGATCTATCGGCAGGAAATTCTCGATTAATTGAAGTGAAAAAGCAAAGCTTAAGTGAAACACTCAACTTAGAAGAGTTTGAGCAACAGCTCACAGTTCGAAGTGTTTATGATATTGCTTAAAAATAAACTAGATCCTAAAAATGACTCTCATATCCCTGCGTTATTGAAAGGTCCTGTTCCGAAAGATTGTTGTTCAGCATATAAGCTTAACCGAACTGTCTAAAACGAATGTAAGCTGCCGGAGAAAAGATACAAAGTAGAATTTCTACATTCAAAAAGGATAGATAGGTAAAACAACGTTTCTTACGAAATTAGCATCTTGATAGTGATTAGGTTGATAGAATTCACGTATGAATGAAAAGATTTACGTACAATTTATACTAATAGTAGAACAAAATCAAATACGTTGGTGGAGTGAGAAATAGGTATGGCAAAAAAGGTAACAATGCAACAAATTGCTGATTACTTAGGTGTATCAAAATTTGTTGTTTCCAGAACGTTGGCTGGAAAAGAAGGGGTAAATCCGACAACACGTGAAAAGGTTTTCCAAGCCGCTTCAAAGCTTGGATATTTTGCACAAAAAAGTATTTCAGTTGATGAACGGTTGATCCACAATAATGAAAATGATCTAGAGAGTACACTTAACAAAAATAAAATTGTGTTAGTGCTGATGCCGAACATTCGCTATCAAAGTAAGGAATCCCTTTACTGGGGACGGATCGTAGATGGAATCGGTGAAATGTTAGAAGTAATGGGTGCAGGAATGGTTGTCCTAACTGAAAATAACGTCGAGAGTCTTGATGCGGTTTTAAATCCAAAGGGTTTTATAGGTGTCATTAGTATCGGGGTGGTTTCGACTGCCCTTTTACTGGAGGTGCATCGACTAGACATACCGTTAATCATGGTCGACTATGAAGATCCACTTATCCCAGGAGATGCAATTTTTAATAATAGTTTTGATAGTAGCTTTAACTTAACGAATCACTTAATCGGTCTCGGACATAAGAAGATACAGTTTATTGGAAATATCGAATATTCGCGTAGCTTTTATGACCGCTGGCTTGGTTATCGGAGTGCGATGGAGAAAAATAAACTGCCTATTCCAGAGGATAAACTTGAATATCCCCAGGATGATACAGGGACACGTGCAGATATTAAAGGTTGGCTAAAAAAACATACGAAGAAAACTATGCCCTCAGCCTTTGTTTGTTCGA
This sequence comes from Metabacillus sp. GQ13, assembly GCF_059758525.1. Taxonomy (NCBI): domain Bacteria; kingdom Bacillati; phylum Bacillota; class Bacilli; order Caryophanales; family Bacillaceae; genus Metabacillus; species Metabacillus sp. GQ13. Next base: position 119,529 of record NZ_JCAXET010000014.1, on the reverse strand, counting down.
ATGACAATATGGCAAAACGAATGATTACGGAGCTAGAAGAAATTGGTTTACAAGTCCCCAAGCATGCATCGGTTACTGGTTTTGATAATATGGAATTTTCTTATGAAGTGACACCGACAATTACAACAGTAGATGTCGCTAAACGTGATTTGGGGAAACGTGCTGTTGAAATGTTAATTCGCAGAGTTAGAGATAAAAATAAACCCTTTGAAAAGATCCTTCTCGCTGGTGAAATTCTTTTAAGAGAATCAACAGCAAAAAGTAGTTAAATCACCAAATATGTTAGTGCTTATTTAACAAATGGAGGATTAAAAATGACATATAAACCTAATTCGAATAGATATGACAAGATGGTATACAACTATTTTGGTAAGAGTGGACTTAAGGTTCCAGCTATTTCATTAGGTCTCTACCGAAACTTTGGAGCAACAGATGATTATATGAATGCCAAAAACATGATTACAACATCATTTGATCTAGGAATTACTCATTTTGATTTAGCTAATAATTATGGTGAACCTCCCGGTAGTGCCGAAGAAACCTTCGGGAAAATACTGAAAAATGAGTTAGCTGGTTATCGTGATGAACTACTGATTGCTACCAAGGCGGGTTATGACATGTGGCCAGGACCTTATGGGGAATGGGGCTCAAGAAAATATATGCTCTCAAGTCTGGACCAAAGCCTAAAGCGTCTAGATCTTGACTATGTTGATATTTACTATTCACATCGCTATGATCCTAACACACCTTTAGAAGAAACAGTAGGGGCACTTGATATGGCTGTAAAGCAAGGGAAGGCTCTTTATGTTGGAGTTTCAAACTATCCAGCAGATGTTACTAGACAAGTGATTAAGTTATTCAAAGAATTAAAGACTCCTTTTGTCTCACATCAGCCTAATTATTCGATGTTCTTAAGAGATGCAGAAGAAGAATTGTTTGATGTATTAGAGGATGGTGGTATTGGTGCGATTGTTTTTCAACCACTGTATCAGGGGCTTTTAACAACCAAATATGTTGATGGCATTCCGAAAGACTCTCGAGTCGCAAAGGGTGTTGATTCAATATCAGCAGATCAAGTTACAAAGGATCGAATAGAAAAGGTCCAAAAACTGAAATCGATTGCAGATCATCGAGGACAAACCGTTGCTCAATTAGCGATAGCGTGGACGCTAAGAAACAGAGCTGTTGCCAGTGCGTTAATTGGAGCAAGTCGTATAGAACAAATAAACGAAAATATGAAGGCTTTGAAAAACCTAGCATTCTCTGAGGAAGAACTTGCTGCAATTGACCATATATTAAATAATTGATAGTTCAGTATTTAAATAGAAGGTAAAGGATAGTTATCGATGCTTCTAAACAAAATCTAGCTTAAACTAGAGGGGCTTTTTGAAACACAGAGCATGTATAAGTGCAAGAAGCTTGCACTTTCACATTAAGGGGAAGAAAGACATATGTTTAAGTCACATCAGAGAGATAAGCAGTTTTATAAAAAAATGTTTGGGTTAGCTATTCCGATTGCCATACAAACGCTTTTGATTTCGTCACTAAACATGGTAGATTCGTTGATGGTTGGGCAGTTGGGTGTGAACCATATTGCTGCTGTCGGTGTAGGGAATAAAATTACCACAATCCTTATTTTAGTCTTACAAGGATTCGGTACAGGAGCAGCAATTTTCTCAGCGCAATACTGGGGGAAGAAGGATTTAAATGGGATTAAAAAGGTTTTATATTTAACCTTTCTAATTGTAACGATTTTTTCATTATTCTTTTCGTTATTAACCCTATTGTTTACAACCTCATTTATTCAGATTTTCACCAATGATGCCGTTGTAATTGCACTGGGAGCAAGTTACTTAAGAATCATAGCGCTAAGTTACTTTGTAACAGCATTAACGGTGTTGTTTTCTACTGTTTTAAAGTCGATGGGTGAAGTGAAAAGACCATTATATGTAGCGATAATCGCAATTGGATTAAATACATTATTAAATTACTTGTTAATTTTCGGTAAATTCGGTTTTGCTGAACTAGGTGTAGAAGGTGCAGCAATTGCCACGCTAATTGCTAGAACAATACAAGCATTGCTGCTTTTTGTTCTAATTAAACAATATTTATCACTTACAATAAAATCGCTTAACCTGAAGGAAATGTTTGATAAAGCATTATTAAAAAGATACTTGTCCGTTACAATTCCTTCTATTATCAATCATGCACTCTGGACAGTTGGTGAAACCTCCTACTTTTGGGTATATGCACAAATGGGTACTGAGCAGTTAGCCGCTGCAACATTAATAGACCCACTGCTGTTTGTTTTCATGGCACTGTTCATTGGATTAAGTGATGCCTCAACGGTGATGGTAGGAAATAGTATTGGTGCAAATGACGAAGATAAAGCTGTTAACTATGCTAAGCAGTTTCTAATCATTACGTTTGGATTATCGCTCCTTGCTGTTATAGGTATTGCCTTAATGGCTCCATACTATATCTCGATTTACAATGTGACGGATGTTGTCGCCGAGCAGGCAAAAAACATTCTCTATGTTTATGCGTTTCTCGTCATTGGTAAAATGCTGAATATGGTAAACAATATTGGAGTATTACGAGCAGGTGGAGATACAAAGTATGTTCTATACCTCGATGTACTTGGAATATGGATAATTGGGCTACCATTAGCACTGTTAGGAGCCTTTGTATGGGATCTTCCAATCTATCTAGTATTTGGATTAGCGAACTCACATGAATATGTGCGAGCATTCTTTGGAATAAAACGTACCTTCTCTAGAAAGTGGATAAATAATGTTGTAGATCCAAAATGACTTGATGAATCGAAATCAGAAGCAACAGTTGTTGTAAATTAATGTTGTTATAAGTCAAAAGTTCAAAAGGGTTATCGATTATTCTATTTAGATAACGTTGTAAAAGAATTGGAATTTTTAAGAGGAGGAAACAATATGAAAGAAGTCTTCGTAAAAGGGATGACATACGGATGGGACACATCCCGTGGAGCCTATCGAACCCCTGAAGCAGTAGAATCTTTGGAAAAACTAAGTGAAACAGGTAGTGAGTGGATTGCATTATCGTTTTTTACTTATCAAGAAACATACGCATCGACAGATATAACCTTTGATTATGGGTATACCATGACAGATCGAGATATAGAGTTTGCCGTCAAAAAGGCAAAGGAACTAGGAATGAAGGTTTGTTTAAAGCCTGTTGTTAATTCTAAGGATGGTTTATGGAGAGCAAGAATCGGCTTCCCTGAGGATGCGACAGACTATTGGAACAAGTGGTTTACATCATATGAAAACTTCTTACTTCATTATGCAGAGCTTGCAGAAGAACTAGGCTGTGAAATGTTCTGTGTAGGCTGTGAAATGATTGGAACCGAATCAAGAACAGAACAGTGGGTACAAGTTATTTCAAAAGTTAGGAACGTGTATAGTGGACCGATTATCTATAATGCAAATCATGGTAAAGAAGAAGGTGTTGAATGGTTCGACAAGGTCGATATTATTGGGACAAGCGCCTACTATCCAGTTGCAGAAAAACCAGGTGACACTGAAGAAAATATGATCAAAAACTGGGAAAAAGTAAAACTGAAATTAGTGAAACTTCACGAAAAATTCAACAAGCCGATTTTATTTATGGAAATTGGTTGCCGTAGTGCAGAGGGTTGTGCAACAATGCCGTGGGACTTTGAACATACCGAACTTCCATTTAATGAAGAAGAACAAGCAAATTTCTATAGCTCTGTCATGAAGGTCTTCTGGGATGAACCTTGGTTTGCTGGATTTTTCTGGTGGGACTGGAGCACAAAGCTCTACCCATTAGAAGATGCAAAGTCCAACACATACTTTGATATCTATGGAAAAAAAGCCGAGTCGGTTGTTAAAGAGTGGTATAGTAAGTAACTTTCAATTAGAGACATATGGTTAAATCGTTGAGTCATATTAAAGTTCTACTAGAGGGAACAGAGAATTTTTAATTTGATGTTCCCTCATTTAATAACAAGAAAGCTAAGGAGGCAAAAGCATGGAGGTAAAAAGGATTGTCTTAATTGGCGATAGTATTACCGAATGGGGAAGAAAAGGTGATCCAGAAGATATCGGCACAGGATATGTAAAGCTGATTCATGATTATTTTGTTACCACATTTCCTAATCAAATATTTCAATTTTTCAATAGAGGAGTAGGTGGAGATCGGATCACTGATTTAGCAGCAAGATGGCAGACGGATGCAATCGAACTTCAACCAGATTATATCTCGATATCAATAGGTATTAATGATGTCTGGAGACAACTAGACCACCCTGATATGGATCAAGTTGATTCTGAGCAATTTGAACAATTATATGTTGAATTATTAACACAAGTAAAAGAAAAGACAAACGCGAAGATCATAATAATGGAACCAACTATTATTGAAGAAGATGTTCATGCACCTGGTAATAACATGCTAAAAAAATATGTGGAAATGATCCATAAGGTTGCAGAACAATTTGATGCCGTTATCGTACCAACACACACTGCTTTTATCAATTATCTACAAGCTGACAATGGTTACAAATTAACGACAGATGGTGTACATATGAATCCAGCTGGAAATATGCTAATGGCAAGCACCTGGATCAAATCAGTGAATGGACAGTTAAACTAATAGGGAGGTAATTTTAAATGGCGATTGTACAATTTCAGAAAGATATAAAATGGGGAACAGCAACAGCTTCTTATCAAATTGAAGGAGCAACATTTGAAGGAGGAAGAGGATTATCCATTTGGGATACATTTTCACATACACCAGGTAAAGTGAAAAATGGAGACAACGGTGATATCGCATGTGATAGTTATCACCGTTATGAAGAAGATATTGAAATCATGAAGGATCTTGGCATTGATGTCTATCGATTCTCAGTAGCATGGCCGCGTATTTTTCCAAACGGAACAGGTGAAGTGAATCAAGCAGGACTCGATTTTTACCATAACTTCGTTGATAAATTAATTGAAAATGGAATCGAACCAATGTGTACCCTTTATCACTGGGATCTTCCACAAGCATTACAAGACAAAGGTGGTTGGGATAACCGGGAAACAATTGATGCATTTGAAAACTATGCAGACACGATGTTTAAAGAGTTCTCAGGCAAAATCAAACAATGGATCACTCTAAATGAACCATGGTGTATTTCTTTTCTATCAAACTATTTAGGAGAGCATGCACCAGGACACCGTGACCTACAATTAGCGGTGAATGTTGCACATAATCTAATGGTAGCCCATGGTAAAGCTGTTCAAGCATTTAGAGCTTCTGGTGTCGAAGGAGAAATTGGTTATGCTCCGAACACAACTTGGATGGAGCCTTATAGTAATAAACAAGAAGACATTGATGCATGTAAACGTGAAGTAGGCTATTTTGTTGAGTGGTTTATGGACCCAGTATTCAAAGGTGAATACCCACAATTTATGGTCGACTGGTTTAAAGGAAAAGGCATTGAACTAAACATTCAAGAAGGCGACCTTGAGACAATTAATCAACCAATCGATTTCCTGGGCATTAACTATTATAATGGACAAGTGGCACGCTATAAGGAAAATAGTGGTCTATTTGACTCTGAAGGTATCGACATGGGGTATGAACGTACAGATATAGGCTGGCCAGTATTCCCTGAAGGCTTCTACAAAGTATTAACCTATATTACAGAACGATACGGCCAAGTACCAATCTATATTACTGAAAACGGCTCATGTTATAATGATGAACCTGTCGATGGACGAGTGAAAGATGATCGCCGTATCAAATATTTAAAGCAGCATTTAACAGCATTAAATCGAAGCATTGAATCAGGAGTTAATATTAAAGGTTATTTAACATGGTCTTTAATGGATAACTTCGAATGGGCTGAAGGGTACAGTAAACGTTTTGGTATTGTCTATGTAAACTACAATACGTTAGAACGAATTAAGAAGGATAGTTTCTATTGGTACAAGCACATGATTTCAAATGGTTTTTTTGAAAACGAGTATTAAGAAGTGTTGAAGAGACTGACCATTGGTTAGTCTCTTTTGCTTACTATAGACGTTGATTTACTTAATTGATTACTCTAGTTTCTACTATTATATACTCGAGAAAGATAAGGCAAATATTATATAATAATATAATATGGAGATAGATACGCAAGTAAAGAGGGAAGGGTGATAATATGGATATCGCTGTTATTGGTTCCAACATGGTGGATCTTGTTACATATATCGATCGAATGCCTAAGAGTGGTGAAACACTTGAAGCACCGCGCTTTGAAATTGGCAATGGAGGTAAAGGTGCAAATCAAGCAGTTGCTGCAGCGAAATTAGGTTCAAAGGTCATGATGCTTACGAAAGTAGGGGATGATATATTTGCTGATCGAACAATCAGCAATCTAGAAAGCTATGGAGTCGACACGGAGTATACTAATAAGGTTCCTGGAGCATCTAGTGGGGTAGCCCCAATTTTTGTTGATTCACAGTCAAGAAATCGAATTTTGATTATCAAAGGAGCGAATCAATACCTATTACCAAATGACGTAGATGAGGCAACAGAAAAACTCAAGAACTGTTCGATCATCCTACTACAACTTGAAATCCCATTGGAAACGATTTACCATACCATACATTTTGGAAATCAACATCATATCCCAGTTATTCTAAATCCAGCCCCAGCAACTCAGGAGTTAGATTTTGATTATGTTTGTAAATGTGACTTCTTCATCCCAAACGAAACTGAATTAGAAATTTTAACAAATAAGCCCGTTGAAACAGTTGAACAAATAAAGGCGGCAGCGGTGACTTTGTTAGAGAAGGGTTTAAAAAATATCATCGTGACAATGGGTGATCGCGGAGTGATTTGGGGAAACAAAGCCAGTAGTTTGCAACACATTAAAGCACATGAAGTGACAGCCCTCGATACAACAGGAGCTGGCGATGCCTTTATAGGCTGCTTTGCCCACTTTTACGTTCAAACCGGAGATATTAGCGAGGCAATCAAATTGGCCACAGCTTTTGCCGCCATAAGTGTGACAAAGCGAGGTACACAAACCTCATATCCGGATAGAGAGCAGTTACAGAGCTTTTTGGAAGAGTAGTAGGCTATTTTGTACGGATCTTAATAGAAGTGGTGTGGGAGTGACAGGAAGCGATATATGCTTTCTGTTTTTTTGTAGAGAGGTTCAATAAAAAGTGGAAGTGGTTCAATAAAAGGGAAAAGTGGTTCAATTCCGGAGGATTGTGGTTCAAAAAAATGGATGAGACGGCTCAAAATAAGGGAGTGGTTCAATAAAGAGTAGAAGTGGTTCAATAAAAGGGAAAAGTGGTTCAATTCCGGAGGTTTGTGGTTCAAAAAAGTGACAGAGACGCCTCAAAATAAGGGAGTGGTTCAATAAAGAGTAGAAGTGGTTCAATAAAAGGGAAAAGTGGTTCAATTCCGGAGGTTAGTGGTTCAAAAAAGTGACAGAGACGCCTCAAAATAGGGGAGTGGTTCAATAAAAAGTGGAAGTGGTTCAATAAAAGGGAAAAGTGGTTCAATTCCGGAGGTTAGTGGTTCAAAAAAGTGGATGAGGCGGCTCAAAATAAGGGAGTGGTTCAATAAAAAGTGGAAGTGGTTCAATAAAAGGGAAAAGTGGTTCAATTCCGGAGGTTAGTGGTTCAAAAAAATGGATGAGACGGCTCAAAATAAGGGAGTGGTTCAATAAAGAGTAGAAGTGGTTCAATAAAAGGGAAAAGTGGTTCAATTCCGGAGGTTAGTGGTTCAAAAAAGTAGAAGAGGCGGCTCAAAATAAGGGAGTGGTTCAATTCCGCCGTAAAAAGTGAGAAACCGGCTCAGTAAAAAATGTTCAAACAAATCAATGAATGTAGAAGGAACCTTCACTTTTTTACCGAATAGGTATCATGAACTATACTACTAATAGATAAGAGGTGGATCTCCTTGATTATTATGGAAAGAAGAAAGTCTTTGAAACTACAAAAGGTAGAGGTGATTTTACGAAGGTTACGGAAGGCGCATGCAAGTTTCCCTATGCTCGAACATGATCATGCGAAGATGTTGGCTGGATACAAAGGTGAAAAGTCAATTGATTATTTTTTGAGTTATATCAACGAAGATTACTATATTTTCAACAATATAAGATTGTCAGATAGGAATTATTTTTTTCAGATTGATTCACTTATTATTTCTCCGTTTTTCATATGTATTCTTGAGGTGAAAAACATTGCGGGTACAATATTTTTCGATGATGTATTTGATCAAATGATTCGATCGATAGATGGTAAGGATGAAGGGTTTTCTAGTCCTGTAATTCAAGTGAGAAGACAGAGAGACCATCTTAAACATTGGTTAGTAGAGCAGAAGTTTCTCCCTATCCCAGTAGAAACCCTTATCGTAATTAGTAACCCATCTACGATTATAAAATCCTCCAAAACAGATTATCCTCAGGTTATTCACAGTGCTAATATACCACTCGAAATTAAACGATTGGAAGCGAAATATAATAAAAAAATAATCCCTAAACAATCGCTAAAAAAACTAGCAGGACTTCTCGTTGAATTGAATACAGAAGATGATACCAACGTATTATCTCTATACAAAATTGAAAGGAAGGAAATAGTTACAGGTGTTCAATGTCAAAATTGCGGCAATTTTGATTCAGTGCGAAGACAAGGTTTTTGGCGATGTTCCATTTGTACTCATAAATCAAAGTATGCACATATTCAAAGTTTAGAAGACTATAAACTTATATTCGGTGAAAAGATAACTAACCAAAAACTCCGTTCGTTTCTCCACATAACCTCAAGAACAACTGCTACTAAATTGCTCCGAAGTTTAAATTATAGTCATGAAGGAAAAACGAAGGATCGATTTTACATTATAGAATAATGGGTGTCTTCTTTTCTAATAGTGCGACCAGCATGATAACTAATCCAATCATCCACAAATTCATCCATTACTGGTAATCATAATTAATCTATGATAAAGTTGAAATTGTGGTTTTTTTGGGAATTAGGAGTTACTAGTTATATTTGAAATATAATTGTAATATTATAAACACATATTTGTCACTTTTTGATGATATACTACTAATTGTGGCTAATATAAGCAAATAGTAGTATAAAACAAGAATTGTTAGGGGTTACATAGTTACATAGATAGAAAGAGAATATGTAATTGCAAGAGAGAATTTGTACAAGAATGGAAAGTAGGGGAAGAGAATGTCGAAAAAGAAACTAGTAATCATGAACTTAGCTGTCATGATTGGATTAGGTAGTTCATTTGCTATTCCTTCGGCTAAGGCTGAAAGTCTAACTGAAGTTCAAACACAACGTTCACAGGTTCAAGCCGAAATGGCTAACGCAGATAAAGAACTTAAGGCTGTACAAGAGGAACTTGCAAATTTAAATGCTCAGGTTAAACGTGTTGACGAAGCAGTAGCTGAAAACAACAAAAAAATGGAGCAAACTAAGAAAGATATTGCTGTTGCTAATACAGATATTAGTAAAATGGAAGAAGAAATCGCAGTTTTAGAAGAGACAATTAAAAAAAGAACAGATATCTTAAAGCAACGCGCTATTTCATACCAACATAGCGGGGGAAGTGTTGACTACTTTGATGTATTAGTTGGTTCTTCTAGTTTCAGTGATTTTTTAAACCGAGCAATTGCAGTCGGAAAAATAGTAGAAGCAGATAGTGAGCTTTTAAAGCAGCTTGAAACGGATGAAAATGTTTTAAATGAAACGAAGGCTTCTAAGGTTCAAAAACTTGCAGATCTTACAGATATGAAAACAGAGTTAGAAGGTATGCAGACAATTGTCTTAGAACAAAAAGCACAAAATGATCAATTGAAAGAACAGCTTAAGAATGAAGAATCTGCTAACTTAGCTGCTAAGACTAGTTTACAACAAAAAGATAGTGATCTTGCAACACAAGAAACTAGCTTACAACAAAGCACACAATCTACTTCTGTAGAACTAACAAGTGGAAATAGTGTCGACTCTAACAACTCAAACTCTAGTAATAGTAATAGTAATAGTAATAGTAATAGTAATAGTAATAGTAATGATAAAAATAATAGTAGTAGTAATAATAGCGCTAAGATCGCATCAACACCTGTAAATCCTAATGGTACAGTTAGTGATCTTATCTCTGCTGGTTATAAGTATATTGGTAATTCTGTTTATGACTTTGGTGGAGGAAGAAATGCTTCTGATATAGCGGCTGGCAGATTTGATTGCTCTGGTTTTGTTGCTTGGGCATATTCAACTGTTGGAGTGAATGTAGGAGCAAGTACTAGTGCATTGAGAAATACAGGAACAAGAGTATCAGCTAGTGATATGCAACCTGGTGATATGGTTTTCTTTAATACCTATAAAACCGATGGACATGTTGGTATCTATATGGGTGGAGGAAAATTCATCGGTTCACAAAGTTCAACAGGTGTAGCTATAGCTAATATGTCTAGTGGATACTGGGCTGATAAATTTAGCGGGCGTGTTATGCGTGTGAAATTATAATAGTATCTGGAGCTGGCTTACGAGTCAGCTCTTTTTTGTTGGATTTTTTTAAAAAAAGATGTTGCCACTTCATGATAGGTGTTTACTAGTTTATTCCCCCCTATTTAACGAATGAAACGTAAAACTGCCTATTCTTTAATAATATTGGAGCTTCACGTGAATTTCAAAATAGTTACCAACAATTTGTTACAAATCTTGACAGTATTTTCATTGTAGCCTATGATTAAATCAACTTAATTAAATTAAATAAAAAATAGGTTGATAGATTGAGCAAGTCTATCATTAAAAGGGAAGTCGGTGTTAGTCCGACGCGGTCCCGCCACTGTAATTGGGAGCTCATTACAATATGCCACTGTTTAATATGGGAAGGCTGTAATAGAGTGTTGATCATAAGCCAGGAGACCTGCCTGTTTGACATTACCATTAACTCTACGCGGATAGGGATGGTGTTTGGACACGGGTCTCTCATTTATAATGAATAAACTTGTTGAAAGCACATCTCTGCATTGGGGTGTGCTTTTTTATTTAAGTTATATACAAAATGAGGGGGCTTTATATTTTGAAGATTCGTAACATGTCACAACGAATTATTGCACTTTTTACTATTTTATTATTGGTTACTTTTCAAGTAGCTACATTTTTTCCACAGCAGGTTGATGCTGCTTTAGCAAACGGAGTAACTATATCGGTTGAGGATCAAGACGGAAATAAGATATATCCATTAAAAGCACTAGAAATAGAAGAGGCCCAAACAGCTTTGGATCTTATTAAAGAGATAAATGAACAACTAGGAAAAGAATATTTTAACTATTCAGTACATGAGGAATTTGGTGCTTTTATTAATAGTATAGGAGACATCACTCCTGAAGGTGATAAATACTGGGGATTCATTGTAAATGGAGAGGAAGCATCAGTAGGAGTCTCTCAATTTCAGCTAACAAACGGTGACAATATCCGCTTTAAACTAATTGAGTGGCCTTCTAAAAAGGTAAATGTAAAGGTTTCAGCAAAAGATGGTGATAGTAAGCAAATCATTGATAAAACAGTACAGGTCGTTGAAGGATCTAGTGCTTATGATGCACTGAAATTAGCTGGTGAAAATGCAAAGGTTAAAGTAGATACGTCGATTGACCAGACTTATTTTGCTTTTATTAATAATATTGGTGACAAATCGTTAGGAGAAAATGATTATTGGAGCACGTCAATTAATGATGGATATATGTCAGAGGGGTTATCCGCTTATATCGTAAAAGAGGGAGACCAACTAGGTCTTGAGGTAACAACATGGATACCACCAACTGAACCAACTGAAGAAGACGAACCGACACCTGACACAGATAATAAACCTTCTGTAGATGAGGAAGTGACTACGCCAGATCCAAGTCAAACTCCTGAAGCAGTGATTCAACAGGTAACGGAAGCTATTCAAACAGCGACACAGTATGTTGCGAAGAATAATAGTGATGATTTTTCAATAGTGGCACTAAAAGCAGCTGGAGGAAAGATCCCTTTACAATACACAGAGAAAATCAAAAACAATCTTATAACCAATGAAGGTTATTTCAGAAATGTCACAGATTATGAACGAACTGTCCTTGGTCTAACAGCAGCTGGAGAGGACGCAACAGACTTTGCAGGTTATAATCTAATCGAAAAAATATATTCAAATGAGAGAATGACCAATCAAGGTAACAATGGAGTTATCTACGCGTTGCTTGCTTATGATAGCGGGAATTATCTTGTGCCAGATGATGCAGAATGGACAAGAGAACGTCTAGTAAATTACTTATTAGATGTGCAATTAGAAGATGGTAGTTGGTCACTATTTGGTTCGACTCCAAGTGCTGATATTACCGGGATGGCCCTGGCTGCATTAGCTCCATATAAAGAGCAAGCGACTGTGCAAGCGGCAATTGATAAAGCAGTAGAATGGATTGCTAGTAATCAAGATCCTACAGGTGGTTTTAGTAGTGATTTTAATGGTGGTGAGTCCAGTGAGACAACTGCACAAATTATTATCGGACTTTCTACAGTCGACGAAAATCCAACTGGGGAACGTTTTACGAAGCGAGCAGACGAGGGAACAAACGCAAGAAATTCCTCAACTTCAGAGGGAGTAAACCTTATTCAGCATCTGTTAACATTTAAGCAATCAGATGGTGGCTTTGCTCATCTTATTGGTGATGGCTCAAACGGAATGGCTAGTACGCAAGCTCTTTTAGCTTTAGCTGCATATGATCGGATAGGAGAAGGATCAATCTATCAATTTATACCTGCAGAAAGCGAAGAGGATCCAATAGATGAAGAAAAACCACCAGCAGGAAACGAAGAGGATCCAATAGATGAAGAAAAACCACAAGTACCAGGAAACGAAGAGAATTCATTAGATGAAGAAGAACCATCAGCAATTCCTGATCAAAATCCAGGTAATAAAAATGTAACACCAATCATAGAAACACCAGAAACACTTCAGGTTATTCCAGTTAATAATAAAGAAACTGAAAAAGCTCAAGGAAAGCAGCTACCTGATACAGCAACACCATACTTTAATATGGTAGCAGCTGGAGGGACGCTGCTTGTCATTGGATCATCTATATTCGTATACGCAACTAGACGTCAAACGAATAACTAAGTGAAATGAGGCTGAATCAAAGGACCGACCCTACTAACAACATGTCTGTGGGTACAGTACTTTGACAGCCTCGTTTTCCTATTTAAAAATCTAGCTAGGAGAGTGTTAAAGGATGCGAATGCTGAAAGTGATGCTATATGCGTTACTGGTCGTTTTTTTCATGTTAACAGGATGTGAAAAGGATGAAATTGTTCCAGTAGCTGAACCTGCGAAAGAAGTTAGTGATTCCGCATTGGATATTTCATCAGCTGATAGAGAGCAACAAAGCTCAAAAGCGACTGAAGGACCGACGAAAGCTACAGATAGCGATAAGGTAGTGGCAGACGAACAAAAGAAACAAAACAGTAGTCAAACTGAATCAACAACAAAATCAACTACCTCTAGTGAGGAAAAGGCACCAAACAAAAACCTTTCTACTGATAAAGCGAATTCCGGTACAGACAATGAAGAAAAGTCAACAACGAATAAAACGAACACAACAAACAGTTCAGCAAATAAAACCGCTATTAAAACGGAAGAAAAGGATACAAATCATACACCACCTGCTACACAGGAAAAGCAGACGAACTCGACTGCCAAACCAAATACTGAATCAAAAGCGAAGGAAAAAGAGCAACCAACAAAAACAACTCCTCCACCAAAGAAAGAAGTCCAAGCCAAAACGGTGACTGTAACGGTTGTTGGGGATCAGCAGGTAGGGACGATTTTACCGACAACAAAGGTTGAATTAAAGGATGGTAATACGGTGTTAGATGTAACCTTATCAATACTTAAGCAAAAAGGTGTTCCAGTAAGTGTTAGAGGAAGCGGGACAGGTGCTTATGTTGAGGGAATTGCCAATTTATTTGAATTTGATCGTGGACCTTTAAGTGGTTGGCTTGTCAAACGCAATGGGACGCTTCTTGATCGAAGTTCAGGTGCTGTAGAAGTTAAAAATGGTGACTCCGTTCAATGGATTTATACGACTGATTACGAAAAGGATACAAATTAATGACAAGAGGAATTCATTCCTTTCATCCAATTGTTTGTTTCCTTTATTACATGGGAGCAACTGCACTGGTCATGCTTTATAAGCATCCGGTGTTTTTGGTGATTGGTGCAATGATACTCATCCTTTTTAATATTCAGTTAGACAAAGGAAAGTCCCTGAAAAACTGGTTTAAAATGTTGGTCTTTATTTCTGCCTTTTTCTTGATTATCAATCCTTTGTTCAATCATCGAGGTACCCATATTTTATTTTATCTTCATTATAATCCCATCATGCTTGAAGCAGTGATCATCGGTTTGATATCAGCAATTTCTATTTTTACGATTATGATGTTATTCACTTCCTATAATCTCGTGATCACAGCGGATAAATTTTTGTTTTTGTTTTCAAGGTGGCTACCACAGTGGGCATTGTTAACGATGCTTTCGATGAGATTTGTTCCGCTTTTAAAAAGAAGACTACAAGAGATCGAAACTGTTCAAAAAGCAAAGGGGCTTACAGTTACTGAAGGTAAAATCAAAGAACGGGCTAAAAATGGCATTTTACTTGTGCAGATTTTATTAACCTGGTCACTTGAGGAGGCGATCCAAACTGCCGATTCAATGGCTGCACGAGGCTATGGGATCATGAAACGTAGTAAGTATACACCTTATAAGATGATTATGCGGGATTGGCTCACGATTATTTACCTCGTTATTCTGATTGCGATTGGGATAGGGGGGTGGTGGTTAGGCGATGGAGTTTTGAGCGTTTACCCGGTATTAGAAACAATGTATATACAAGGCAGGGAATGGTTTTATTTACTGATCTTTATGCTGTATATGGGATCGCCGCTTATCATTGAAGGAAGGGAGGTCCTCCTATGGCATTCTTGGAGACGAATCGTTTAAGCTTTACTTATCCAGAAGAAAAAAGGAGCGTCTTAAAGGATGTATCGTTTACTGTTGAACAAGGTGAGTTCATTCTCCTATGTGGTCCCTCTGGAAGCGGAAAATCAACCTTATTACGGTTGATAAAAAGAGAAATAGCTCCACATGGTACCTGCCATGGGGACATTTATATAGAAGGTCATCTCTTAACAGCTTTGTCCGCTCTGCAATCAGCAAAGGATATAGGGATGGTTTTTCAGGATCCTGAGAATCAAATTGTCATGGACAATGTTTTAGAAGAGCTAATATTTGGTATGGAGAATATGGGGGCTTCAACGGAGGAGATGAGGAAGCGTGTTGCTGAAATCGTCCACTTTTTTGGCTTAGAGGAATTGCTAGAACGAAAAACGCATGAGCTATCTGGTGGTCAAAAGCAATTAGTTAATTTAGCCTCGGTGCTATTACTAGAGCCAAAGCTATTATTACTTGACGAACCAACTGCACAATTAGATCCAGTTGCAGCGAGGGAATTTATTGGCATGCTTAAGACAATGAATGAGGAATTCGGCATTACTGTCATTATTGCTGAGCATCGTTTAGAGGAATTGTTTAGTATTGCTGATCGTACAATCGTTTTAGATAGAGGGGAGATTGTGGCATTTGAGAGCCCAAAACATGTTATTCATCGACTAGGTCAAAAACAAAACGAAGAGATGTACAACTATCTACCAAGTCCAGCGCGAATCTATATCGAACATACACCAACGATTTCAAACGAGGAGATTCCATTATCAGTGAAGGAAGGGAAGCAGTGGCTAAAGAAAAAAACGGTAAAAAAATCGGATGTTATAGAGACTGTTCCATCCTATCAAAATGAACTACTAACACTCAATCAGATTGATTTTCAATACTCAAAGGAAACGAAGAAAATTTTGAATGGATTATCATTAACCGTTTATGCTGGAGAATGGCTTTCGATTGTAGGGGGAAACGGGACAGGGAAATCGACGTTATTAAAGATTATCGCAGGTCTTGAAAAGGTTCAGCATGGGAAGATTTTATTTAGAGGGAAAAAATTCAAAAAACAGCTGCCCACTGAAATTGCTTACCTTCCACAAAATCCAAAGCTATTTTTCATTCAGGATACACTTGAAGCAGAAATGAACGAAATCATTGATTTTCATAAACTAGAATCAGGTAAGGAAAGAATGGAAGAACTTTTTAAGATCTTTAACATAAATGAATTAAAAGGGCGTCATCCATATGATCTTAGTGGAGGAGAAATCCAAAAGGCGGCACTTGCTGGTGTAATACTGCCAAAGCCAAAGCTTTTATTAGTGGATGAGCCTACAAAGGGTCTAGATCCAGAGGCTAGACAGAAATTTGGGGATTTATTAAAAATATTACAGGAACAAGGGTTAACGATTGTGATGGTTACCCATGATATTGAATTTGCTGCAAGATATGCAACGAGATGTGCAATGATGTTCCAAGGTTCGATTACAACTGAAGCACCTTCAAAAGACTTCTTTCAAGGAAATGCCTTCTATACAACAGTAGTGAACCGAATGATAAGGGGATTCAATGTTCCAAATGTTTTAACGGTAGAGGAGGCTCGTAGATCTTGGCGCGTTCTCGGGTAATTCTTTTAGCAATCGCGGGGCTAAGCAGTGTTGTTTTAATTATGACCACGCTTTTAGCAGAGCAGCATTATCTTTTGGTCAGTATTTTCTTCATGATTCTTACCTTTCTCCCCTTTGTGATCCGCTTCGAAAGACGTAAGGTTGCGGGTAGGGAGTTAGTTATACTAGCTATATTAGCGGCTGTTGCTGCAGTTAGTCGAGTTCCCTTTGCATCATTACCAAGTGTGCAACCAACAACCTTTGTGATTATTGTGACAGCTATTGCGTTTGGGGCCGAAAGTGGTTTCGTAGTGGGGGCACTTGCTGCATTAGTTTCGAACTTATTTTTAGGACAAGGGCCTTGGACCCCATGGCAAATGTACACGTGGGGGATGATTGGCTTAACTGCCGGGTTATTACGTCATACAAGAATGATGAATCATTTAAGTGGAAAAATAATCTTTGGTTTTGTAGCAGGGATATTATTTGGATGGGTAATGAATCTTTGGCATTTTGTAAGCCTTGGTGAATATGCTGATATTTCAACAATTATTGCTTATTATACGAAAAGCATTTATTTCGATCTAGCACATGCACTATCCAATGTCTTCTTCTTAACAATCTTTGCAAGTAGTTGGCTGAAAATTTTACAGAGGTTCAGAAAAAAATATGGAATACTAGCAAGATAAAGTGTTTAATCTGTGAAAGTGGGTTAAGTACTTTTTCAATGGAAGTGTAGTTTTTAACATATAGTTGAAGAAATTGCCCATAATAGAATGAGGCTAATCCGATATAGGTGCTCTAAATAAATTCCGTTTACACATTGATTGTAAATAAAGATTGAATCACATTAATTTTTTGAAAATTTACGTTTTTACCTATTTATCTTTTCTTTCATTTCAGGTATACTTACGGAGTAACAAATGTTCATGGTATATTGAACGTAATTTCTAAGTGACTAGAGTAATGATGAAAATATAGGATTAAAGCTGGCAGATATGTCATAAGTCATTCAGGAATGCCAGGTATAGTCGTTACCTTTCATTCCTGAGTGCCTTAGGATTGGGCTTAAAAAAGTTAGTTGAGCTTTTGTTCAAAATGGGGGGAACGTAGATGAAAATAGGTGTAGTTCATTTTGGTTGTGCTTCAGCAGGTTCTGCTCAGATTGCTCGTACCCTTATTGACGAGGTATCTGAACAAGTAGAATCGGTCTATGGTATCGAATGGAATCGATTTTCTAAAGAAATTGAGCTTGGTGAGCTTTCTCAAAAAGGATCAGCGTTTAGACTAGGTTCGGATAGCTTTGTATTAAGTAGTTTTCCAATTGCTATATGGAAAGAAAAAGCTAAAGAAATAGCCGATAAACTTTCAAGCTTAGATAAAATTATTTTATTAGGGGAAAGTGAAGGTGAGCCTCGTCACCTAACACTTAAACAGTTACACGTTCCGATAAGTATCTTTAACAATATTGAAGGATCACAATTAACGCTGGGCTATGATACGGCTTTAAACTCGATTGTTAAAAATATCGAGAGTGTAAGAGATACAGCTAGTTCCTTGTCGTATGGTAAGGTACGAGTATTCAATGTGCAAATTCCTGGTACAACAGGTTCTTCCATGCTATTAAATAACTCTAGTTTAGCAGTTGACGGAGTGGTTGTTCCACGAGCTAATCAGGATATAATTGAACAGCTGAAACGACATATTAGAGAGAAAGAAGCTAAGCATGAAGGGTATACATTTTTGTTAATGGACCAATCAGTTGATCCGACAAAGCTTGGTGAACACTTTGAAGATTTTGATCTCGATTGGAAGGTTGTCGAAATAGATGAATCTCAATGCGGTGGGCCATATCCGACAGCTTTAGACAGGGTGATTGCTAATCAGCTGAAAAGGGCTGTCGTTGAATGGACTCTATCAAATCAATCTTCAGGGCGTTTACTTGTTCAAGATAATACTATCCTGTTTCAAGAGGAATCTGTTTCAGTAGCGAAGGCTTAAATTAAGCTATATTCGTTAATCATATTACTTTCAAGTTGGATATTAGACATTAGACAATGACTAAGTTATTATTTTTAAGCTAAGAGAATTAGCTAAAATTTACCTATCTACCATTCAGTAGGTTATAATCTTACTGGTGAAATATTTTTAATTCGGAGGGAAAACAAATGAGTGAATTAACACAGATCGAAAAGTTATCTATTGAAACAATCCGTACATTATCTATTGATGCGGTTGAAAAGGCAAATTCAGGTCATCCTGGAATGCCAATGGGTGCTGCACCTATGGCTTACACACTTTGGACGAAATTTATGAACGTGAATCCTTCAAACCCAAGTTGGTTTAACCGTGATCGTTTTGTGCTTTCAGCAGGTCATGGCTCAATGCTTTTATATAGTCTGCTTCATTTAACCGGATATGGTCTTTCGATGGATGATTTAAAATCGTTTAGACAGTGGGGAAGCAAAACTCCAGGACATCCTGAATTTGGACATACTGCAGGTGTTGATGCTACAACTGGACCACTAGGACAAGGGATTGGTATGGCAGTTGGTATGGCAATGGCTGAGCGTCATTTAGCAGAAAACTACAACAAACCTTCATATAATGTAGTCGATCATTTCACATATGCAATTTGTGGTGACGGTGATTTAATGGAAGGTATTTCTTCTGAGGCAGCGTCTTTAGCAGCCCACTTAAAATTAGGTCGTTTAGTTGTATTGTATGATTCAAATGATATTTCATTAGATGGAGATTTACATCTTTCATTCTCTGAAAATGTAGAACAACGTTTTACTGCTCAAGGATGGCAAGTCATTCGCGTTGAAGATGGTAATGATGTGAACGAAATTTCAAATGCGATTGAACAAGCAAAATTGGACTTAGACCGTCCAACATTAATTGAAGTTAGAACAACGATCGGTTTTGGTTCTCCAAATAAATCTGGTAAATCTGCTTCACATGGTTCACCACTTGGTGCGGATGAAATTAAATTAACAAAAGAAGCGTATAAATGGACATTTGAAGAAGATTTCCATGTACCTTCAGAAGTTTATGATCACTTCAATAACACAGTAAAAGAAGCTGGAAACTCTAAAGAAAAAGAGTGGAACGAACTTTTGGATGGTTATGGAAAAGAATATCCTGAATTAGCACAACAATTCGAAACTGCGATCAGTGGAGAGCTACCAGAGGGCTGGGATAAAGATATTCCTGTATATGAAGAAGGTTCAAGCCTTGCTTCACGTGCATCTTCTGGTGAAGTATTAAATGGAATAGCGAAAAGCCTTCCATCATTCTTTGGAGGATCTGCAGATTTAGCCGGTTCAAACAAAACAACGATTAAGGATGGCGGAGATTTCTCACGTAATAATTTTGGTGGACGTAATATTTGGTTCGGTGTTCGTGAATTTGCAATGGGTGCTGCGTTAAATGGTATGGCATTACATGGCGGATTACATGTATTTGGAGGAACATTCTTTGTCTTTTCTGACTACTTACGTCCAGCTATTCGTTTAGCAGCGTTAATGGGCTTACCAGTAACGTATGTATTTACACATGATAGTATTGCTGTTGGTGAAGATGGTCCAACACATGAACCGATTGAACAACTACCGTCTCTACGTGCAATGCCGAATCTATCAGTGGTTCGTCCTGCTGATGGGAATGAAACAGCTGCAGCTTGGAAAACAGCAATTGAATCAAAATCAACACCAACTGCACTAGTTTTAACACGTCAAAACTTAAAAACAATTAAAAATACAAATGAGACTGCATATGAAGGGGTTCAAAAGGGAGCATATGTTATCTCACCGGCTGCAAAAGAAACAGCTGATGTTCTCTTACTAGCTTCTGGTTCTGAAGTTGGTCTTGCAGTTGAAGCTCAAGCAGTATTATCAGCTGAGGGAATTGAAGCAGCAGTTGTAAGTATGCCTGCATGGAATCGTTTCGAAGCTCAATCTGAAGAATACAAACGTTCAGTTCTTCCAAAAGATGTGAAAAAACGTTTAGCTATTGAAATGGCTTCTCCACTTGGTTGGGATCGTTATACAGGAGACGAAGGCGATATTCTAGCGATCAACACATTTGGTGCTTCTGCTCCGGAATCACGCATTCTAGCTGAATACGGCTTTACTGTTGAAAATGTAGTCGCTCGTGTAAAAAAACTTATTGAAGGTTAATTTTTATAAAAAAAGTATAGATAGCGGTCTATGACGTTTAAAGATCCTACTCATTCTTATTTCAAACCATGGAGAGGCTGACTAATGAAAATATGTCAGCCTCTCTCTTTTACAGAAATTTGTTTGCGGTTAATTCAAGAAATATATATCGATAAAACACAGGCTAAGTAATTCTTAGAGCACTGGTTTTAGAATACGTATTTATCGTTTAACGATTTACCTTAAATTATGATTAATTAGGTGCTGTGTAAATGGAAAATGAAAAGCTTAATAAAATAATTGAAGTCGCGAGGCTCTATTACCAACTTGATTATAGTCAGCAAGAAATTGCAAAAAAGTTAGATGTATCGAGACCAACTGTATCTAGATTATTGAAGCAGGCAAAGGAAACAGGTATTGTTGAAATAAAGATCCATAACCCTGTCGAAGCAGGGGCACTATTAACGGAACAATTGAAGAAGAAATTTGGTTTAAAAGAAGTTGTTGTGGCATCTGTTTCAGAGTATGATAATGCACTAATTAAAAGGCAACTTGGTGAGGTAGCTGCAAATTACCTTAATAAAGTAGTGAAAGATCATGATGTGATTGCAACATCATGGGGAACAACTGTCTATGAATTGGCAACAAAGTTAAAGACAAAGCCTATTAGTCAGACAACGGTTGTTCAACTTAATGGTGGAGTTAGCCATTCGGAAACCAAAACATATGCTTCTGAAATTATCCATTTATTCGGTGAAGCATTTAATACTCAAACCTTTTTATTACCACTACCAGCAATTGTCGATCATATTGTTGTAAAGCAGGCAATTGAAGCTGATCGACATATCCGTAAAATTCTTGACTTAGGGAAACTAGCAAACATTGCAATTTTTAGTGTTGGATCCCCAGTTCTTGATTCCGTATTATTACAAGCAGAATACTTCTCAAAGGATGATCAGCATTTAATTCAATCGAAGGCGGTTGGAGAAATATGTTCACGATTTTTTGATAAAAGTGGACAAATCTGTGTTGAAAATTTAAACAGTCGCACAATTGGAATTGAATTAGATGAACTAGCTAAAAAGGAAAAGTCTATTCTAGTGGCTGGTGGTCCGAAAAAGCTCGAAGCTATTTACGGAGCACTAAAGGGCAAATATGCAAATGTCTTAATTACAGATGAACATACTGCTAGTTTATTAATTGAAATGGATTATTGAGCCATTGAAGCTTTATTTTAAGCCTAAATGTTTTTTTATCCTTTACTAGGTAGTCTCAGGGACTGCTAGCGTTCTATGTTTGTCATCTATAACGAGATACGTTAAGGTAGTAGATATAATAGAAGGAGGGGTATTGATGAAGTTAACTGGAAAAAAGGTATTGAGTTTTGTTCATGAGGATTTTGAAGATTTGGAGCTTTGGTATCCGATCCATCGGTTGCGTGAAGAAGGAGCGGTTGTTCATTTAGCTGGTGAGGATGCAAAATTTACATACAAGGGTAAGTATGGAGTTCCGGCTACTTCTGACTTTGCATTTAATGATATTGATCCAAATGATTATGATGCCTTACTAGTACCGGGTGGTTGGGCTCCTGATAAACTTCGCAGATTTCAAGAGGTAATTGATATTGTTCACCATATGGATGAAAGTAAAAAGCCGATTGGCCAAATCTGTCATGCGGGCTGGGTATTAATTTCAGCAAAAATATTGAATGGAAGAACGGTAACTAGTACACCAGGTATACGTGATGATATGGAAAATGCTGGTGCTATATGGTTAGATGAAGCGGTTGTCGTTGATGGTCATCTAATTTCTAGCAGACGTCCACCAGATCTGCCCGATTATATGAGAGCCTTTATCCAAGCTTTTGAAGCATAAGTAATAACTAAAAACTAAAAACTAAAAATAACAGAGAGGCCCCACCAAGCATGTATCAATACCTAATGGTGGTCTGGCCTTTCTTTTTTTTGTATGCTTCTTAAATGAGAGCTGATCCTTCCAAGATGTTGCCATATTTAAGCAATCCTTCGGCCAACGCTAAGTAAGCAGGTAACATTCTCTTTTCGGCGAATTTAAATAGGGATAAACAGGTTAGTGAAGAGAGTAATGCATACAAAATTACTGTTTGAAAAGGAGAATAATGATGTCAAAAAAAATATCGTATAAAGTGAATGACGAGATAACAGCTGAAGAGTTATCAACTGTCTTTAAAAGATCCGGAATAAAAAGACCTGTTGACGATTTGCCAAGACTTCAGCGAATGATAGATTCAGCTGACATTATCATCTCAGCAAGGGATTCTCAGCAACAATTAGTAGGGGTTGCTAGAGCCCTTACTGACTTTAGCTATTGCTGCTATTTATCTGACTTAGCAGTTGATAAAACATATCAAAAGAATGGAATTGGTAAAGAATTAATTCAATTAACAAAGGAAGTGTTAGGAGAGGAAGTTGCCTTACTATTACTTTCTTCCAAAGAAGCGATGAATTACTATCCTCGGCTTGGTTTTGAACAAATAGACAATGGATTTAAAATTGCGAGGAAAAGATAAACATGAAAGTTGATTATTTAGGAAAAGCTCTCTCCTATGTAACTAATTGGAGGGAGCTTTTTTCTGGTTCTCTTTAATTTTACTAACCGCATATCTAATAAAAATCATAGGTAGTATGAACGTCAAAAGACTTAATACAGTGTCTAACACACTACGATCTGTTCTAACGATTTCGAGGTATTTTAGTAACAAATCATAGGCTACATAAGCAAATAACAAGAAAAAATTCCAAGTTCTTTTGACCTTAAATGAGCTTGTGTAGGCTACCAGTGTACCAAAAGTGATTGATGTCAGGGTATTAATAGCCGAACTATCACGATGGAAATGTTCAATCCAGCCAACATGAAACGTTCTTATCTGTAACACGGCATATAAAAAAATGCTAAGTTGGGTATATATTGAGTAAAAGATCGCAAGTGTAGTGCCAAAAAGTAACCACTTACTCCTCCTTTTTTGGAGATGGTGCCACCACATTTTCACGACAAAAAAGTAAGGAATAAGGATAATGAATGTATACCATGTCCTCCACCAGTTGGTATGAAAGACACCTAAATTTTCAAAGAGTAGTTCAATCCCTGAAAAAAACGCTGCAGCAACGATAGCCCAAATCCATTTACCGCGTAAAACGATAAATAAAATCGCGAAGGAAGATAATATATAACCGTTTATTAGTGCCCCAAGGTATGAGTCATACCTACCCTTTATAAAATTAGGCTGATACAAGTAGGCATTTCCCCATACATAAATAAGGTAATCAAAGAAGAGAGTTACACCAGAGACAGCAAAAAGGAACACAAATAACAGTGAAGTTCGATTATTTCGATAAGAGATGAATAAAGATAAAATCGATAAAGTCATTAAGGTAAGGTAAGACCAACTTCCAATACTCACTACAATCACCCCCACCAAATACTAATTTTACTGTTCCCATTTCAGATGAAATATATCCCATATTCGTTTCCAATGAGGAAAAGAAATTTCTACATTTTTACACAAATACAGCTTTAGACTTAGAAGGTTTTACATCTTAAGTCATTTATGCCTTCCAACTTTTTTTATTAAAATAGTTTTTGTAGTGAAAACCATATTTACTATTTTTTACCTATAAGGTGAATATCAATTTGGAGGGAGATTTAAACAATGTCTTGGTTTACGCAATGGTCTTTTAAGAACAAAGCAGCAATAGCTATTATGTCGATGCTTATTTTAGTCCTAGGGGTTTTAAGTTATTTTCGATTGCCGATGGAGTTTCTGCCATCCGCGGACCAACCATTTATCTCAGTTGTCGTAATGGGAGAAGGAATGGATGCAAGGTCGATGGAGGACCAAGTAACAACGCCAATTGAACAGGCTGTAGATCAAGTAAATGGCAGGAAAAATGTATTCTCGACTTCAGGGGATGGTTATTCATCTGTTGATATCCACTTTGAGTCAAATATAAATAAAAAAGAGGCAAAACGTCAAATTGAAGAGGCGCTATCAACGCTTACGCTTCCAGCAAATGTGATGAAACCAAATATTGTCCAATTAAACACATCAATGATTCCTGTTTCATATATCGCGTTAACGTTTGATGAAGGAATTAATGCAGAGACGATTCAATATGCTGAAGATGAAATTATCCCGTATTTTAAAAATATTGAGGGTGTTTCTGATATACAAGCAAATGGAACAATTTCATCATATCTATCAGTTAAATTAGATGAAAAAAAGATGGCCGAAAAGCAAATTTCACTTGAAAACATCATGCCATTGTTGCTGGGCCAGAACATTTCAACTGCTGTTGGTGAAAAAAATGTGGATGGGAAAATAGCCAATATAAAGGTAATCGGTGATGTTAATACGATTGAAAAACTTGAGACTACTGAGGTTACCCAATCTGTACCACTCAAAGATATTGCTACGATTTCAGTAGAAAAACAAGATAATAATCTTACTAGATTGAATGGCAAGGATGGATTAATTGTTGTTATGACAAAAGATAGTCATTCAAATGCGGTAACAATCAGTAAGGAAACAAAAAAAGTAGCGGAAGAAATAAACGAGAAATATGATAAGGTCCAAGCAACGATTGTTTTATCAACTGCTGATTCGGTGGAGTCTTCCGTTCATAGTATGATTAAAGAAGTATTGTTAGGTGCGCTATTTGCAACGATTGTGATTATGCTTTTCTTGCGAAACATTCGCTCTACGTTAATTACAATCGTATCGATTCCACTCTCACTAGGATTCACCTTATTTCTGCTGGCACAATCAGGTGTAACGTTAAATGTTTTGACATTAGGTGGTGTTGCAGTAGCTGTTGGACGCCTTGTTGACGATAGTATTGTTGTGATTGAGAATATTTTTAGACGGGCTCAGAGTGAGAAATTCACGGTGAACATGGTGATTGAAGCAACCAAAGAAGTAGGAACAGCCATTACCTCATCAACACTTACAACGGTTGCTGTCTTTTTACCATTAGGATTATTAGCTGGAAGTCTACAGGATTTTCTACTACCCTTTGCATTAACAATTACGTATTCCCTACTAGCTTCCTTACTTGTTGCCGTTACAGTTGTGCCGATAATGAGTGCAGGTTTACTTAAACATGCAAAAATTAAAGAACATAAACCTTCTGCAAAATTTTCTTCACTTTTAACATGGTCCTTAAA
The DNA here is from genome assembly GCF_059758525.1 of Metabacillus sp. GQ13. Taxonomy (NCBI): domain Bacteria; kingdom Bacillati; phylum Bacillota; class Bacilli; order Caryophanales; family Bacillaceae; genus Metabacillus; species Metabacillus sp. GQ13. Next base: position 93,527 of record NZ_JCAXET010000014.1, on the reverse strand, counting down.
CCATAAATGGATTGTTTTAATTACAGCATGTATTGTATTTGCTGGTTCAATTGGTGCTTATATGATTCTTCCAAAAGGGTCTGTCAATAAAACGAAAGCGGATTACGTATTTGTTTCATTGCAATACCCAAATGAAACCCCAATTGAAAAAGTGAAAAATGAATCTATAAAGCTTGAAAAATATATGTTGGACCAGGATGGAATAGATCATGTCTATTTACAATTAGGAAACTCAGCGGACTCAGCTAAATACGGAGAGGTTGGAAATCCGACTCAAACACAAATTATGGCAATTCTCGAAAAGAATGCTGATATGGAGGCATTTGTTGAAAAGATAAACACACAAAAGAATGAATATCAAGATGCAACTTTAGAGGTAACAGAAGCGTCACTAATGGGTGGGGGTTCAACTTCAATTACGATTGATATCATTGGTGAATCGGTAGATGAATTGATTACCATGTCAGAAAAAGTTCAAGAAAAAATTGAAGGAATTGATGGGATAGAGAAAGTGAGCTCTAACCAGGAAGAAACAAAAGCAGTTTATTCATTTATCGTAGATCCAAGTGTCGCTAAGGCTGAACAAATTGCCCAACAAGCAGCTGTCATGTTAAATAAGACACCGATTGGCACGGTGAAATTGAATGACTTGCAAACAATGGTCATGATTGAACCACTTTTTGATCCAGATACTGAAAAAGAATTATCAAACGTTCCTATCATGACAGCTACTGGGATGACAACGATCTCTAAGGTAGCAGAACTTAAAAAAACAGAGGAACCCACTAGTTCGTTCCATAAAGATGGCGAACAATATGTTAGAGTGACCGCAATTGTTGATCCGGAAAAGCTATCAACCATTTCTACTGAAGTAAATAAAAGGATATTCGGTGATAAAACAGTTAAGGGGTTAGACGTGCCAGACCAAATCGATGTATTTGTGGGTGGGGCAAGTGCTGATCAGGCTAGTGAATTTCAAGATTTATTTATGACAATGCTTGCATCGATTGGGATCGTATTCCTGATAATGGTGATTACCTTTAAAACAATTCGTGCGCCAATTGCGATTTTATGTTCCTTACCACTTGCAGCGATTGGAGCAATAGTAGGAATCTTATTGACTGGGATTTCCGTAGATGTTACAGCACTTCTTGGTGCATTAATGTTAATTGGGATCGTCGTAACTAACGCAATTGTTCTGCTTGACCGAGTAAAACAAAACGAACAATCCATGATCATCCGCGATGCGGTAGTTGAAGCAGCAACGATTAGAATGCGTCCAATTCTGATGACAGCGATAGCAACTATTTCAGCCATGCTTCCTCTATTATTTAAAGAAGCTGAATCTGGAAATTTAGTCTCTGCTAGTCTCGCCGTTGTTGTCATAGGAGGGTTGAGTGCAGCGACAGTATTAACACTCATTGTCATTCCTGTTATCTATGAACTATTATACTTTAAGAAGGCAAAACGTCAAAGAGAAAAACAAAAACGTGAAAAGATAGAAAATATGACTGCAGAATAAGGAAAGAGGATTGACTCACTAAGGGGTCAATCCTCTTTTTACAATAGAATAGAAAAACATTTAATCTACCTATTTATTATATATTTCTTCTTCGGTTAAATAGCCATCTTGGATAACGGTACTATTAATTGTTTCTTTTGTTACTGTTGTGGGGTCAAGTAAAATAGTAGGGACTTTTACTTTTTTATTATCAATTGTTGTATCAGTGGTGATTTTTTCGCCACGCGCTACCTTGAGAGCCATTTCAGCAGCCTTTGTTGCGATCACGTTTATAGGTTTATACACTGTCATGGTTTGTGTACCACTAATAATTCTCTTAATGCCATTTAATTCAGCGTCCTGACCTGAAACGGGGATTTTACCCGCTAAACCGACAGAGGATAAAGCAGAAATAGCACCACCAGCTGTTCCATCGTTTGCAGCTATGACAGCATCAATTCGATTACCAGACTGTTTAAGTGCTGTAGTCATATTCTTTTCAGCAACTTTTGGATTCCATTCATCCGTATATTGATCATAGACTAACTGTATATCACCTTTATCGATTAAAGGCTGTAGCACAGACATTGCACCTTTTTTGAATAAGATTGCATTGTTATCTGTTTCAGCACCACCAATATATGCATAGTTCCCCTTTGAAACGCTGCCTACCAACTCTGTAGCTTGTAACTCACCTACTTTTTCATTATCAAAGGAAATATAATAGTCTAAATCACTGTTAGTAATTAAGCGATCATAAGAGATGACTTTTACATCATTTTTATGTGCGACTTCAACAATCTTACTGGCTGCATCAGCATTGTGTGGAACAACGACGAGAACATCTACTCCTTCTTCAATTAATAGCTGAGCTTGTGTCAGTTGAACTTCATCAAGTCCATTTGCAGCTAATGTTTTTACCTGACCGCCCAAAGCTTTTACTTCGTCTTCAAATAACTGCTTATCGTTATACCAGCGTTCTTCTTCAAGTGTATCTAATACAAAACCAATATAGGGCACCGAGTCATCGGACTTTAGATTTACTTGTTTTTTACTAGTTGCTTCATTAGCTGTTGAACAAGCAGTTCCTGCAAGAATCACAACAAGAAACAAAAGTCCAAGAAATGTCTTTTTATAGAATATCGTCACTTTTGTACCTCCGGATTTTTAATAGTGAGCATTGCCTGTAATAGATGTAGGTTCTTTTCTAAAAGTTTTTTGTTCTTAGTCCTAGTGTGAAGATAGGCTAAATACATATTGAATTGCTTATTTGAAAACAACATTCTTTGCAAAAATAGCCTAGATTTACTTACTTCATGCACCCTTCTTATACTTTGAATTTACTGATCATTTCGTTCATACGGACAACCATAGAAGATAATGTATTTGCGCTAGTTGAGACATTATCAATCGATTGACTTTGTTCATAAACTGCAGCCGATATTTCCTGTGATCCTGCAGCTGATTCCTCTGAAATTGCTGCAATATGTTCGACAGACTGATTGATCACTTGGCTAGTTTGTTCAAAGTAATTGAAAGCAGAAGATATATTTTTTATTCGTTCTGTCATGTCCGTTATTTTATCCTTTATATCAGAAAAAGATTGGCCAGTTAATTGTATTTGTTCGGAACCTTCATTAACCTTTTGAAAACCACTCTTTAATTCAGCAGACATTGAAGAAGTTTCTTGTCTAATACTGGTAACGATTGAGGTTATATTTTCAACTGAACTGGAAACTTCATTGGCTAGTTTTTTCACTTCAGAGGCAACAACAGCAAATCCCTTTCCGCTTTCTCCGGCCCGTGCAGCTTCAATTGAAGCATTTAGTGCAAGTAGATTTGTCTGTTCTGCGATTGATTTGATTACAGTTACAAGATCCGTAATCGAGTGTGTCTGTGTTTCAAGACTTTTTATTTTAGCAACAGAGCGTTCAACAATAGAATGGATCATATTCATTTGTTCAAGAGACTGTTTCATTTGCTGATCCCCGTTAATAGAAACCTGTAGCACTTCGTCTGAGAAGTTGACTAATTTACTACCATCCTGATTTACTTCAACCAATTTATCACTGAACTCTTTTATGTTTTCTGAGATATCAGATACTTCATTTGCTTGGTTATTCACTCCAGTAGCCAGATCTTCAATCGTGTTCGCAACTTGTGAACTTCCAAGTTTCAATTCTGAAGCCGTTTCAGCAAACGTTGTACTTTGACTGTCAACATCTGTAGCAATATAGGAAACTTCTAAAATCATTTCACGTAATCTAATTCCCATATGATTAATTGATTGAGAAAGCTGGGCAATTTCATCACTACCAACAATTTTTAAGGGGTCAAAGTTAAGATTTCCATTTGCGATTTCATCACTGGTTAAGACAACTTTATTTAACCCAGTTGAAATCTTGCGACTAATCACAACAAGTAGAATCGTCGATATTACCAATGCACCTACACCCGAAGCAACTAATAAAATGATTGTCATTTCAATCTTGTTTTGTGATGCAGTAAGTGATGCTTTATTTGACTCAGTTGCTATGTTTTTAAGTTGATTACTTAATTCAATTGTTTCAAATTTTATCGCATTAGCCTCACTTTGAAGTTTCGCGAATTCTGCTGTGTTAATTTGTTGTACTTGGGGTACAATCGTACTAAAAAAGTACTCATCAAGTTTATTATTATTATCAATAATTTTCCCGAAAATAGCTAAATGTTCTTCATTGTTCAATTGTTGCTTTAATTTTTTTGCAATCGAGACAAAATTCCTACTATCTTCTAAATATTGCATGAGCTTTTCCTCATCTGCTAGTAAGATATATTCTGGAAGTTGATTGTACTTTTCATGATATAGAGAAACCAAATCAGCACTATAGAGTGCAATCTCATTTTTCACTAATGTGTTTTTCATCGTTTGACTCGTCTGTTGTAATAATAAATAAGTAATGACAATTGATAGTAGGAACGTGACGGCTACTACCATAAATACATAAAAATATTTACCACCAATTTTTGTGTGTTTCCAACTAAGCTTATTAAGCAATCGTATCCCTCCTGTATGACTGACGATGGTGTGAAAAAATCTTTGAGATCCAAAAGATAAAGTTAACTTTCGTTTTATTATCGACGAAATTCTACAATTGTTTAATAGGAGGATCATCTTTATAATTGATATAATAGTAATAGGATAAATTTACTACAATAATCAAAAAGACTATATTTTATAGAGAAAATATGGTTATAATATAGTATGATTGTAAGCGAATACAAACTAGAGTTGGACAATAGATTAGTAAATTGTGTTTATGCCGAAATTTAGAATAGTAGCCTTCTACTAAGATTACTAAGTTTCGTTCGTAATTATCGGAATTATGAGAATATACTTTTCTGTCCTGTAGCAGATAGAATAGCTGAAAGAAAATAATAGGAGTGAAAATTAGTGAGGAAATTAGTTAAATTTAAAAAGAAACCTTCTCTAAAAAAGAATGTCAAACGAAATGGAGAAAAAAGGAAACTTTCTTTTTCCAAAAACTTAAAAGGAATGTCATTAAAGTCTAAAATTATTTTGTTTCTCCTTTTATTCACAATTATTCCGAGTGTGATAATCGGTAATGTAGTTTATTTTGTATCCTCAAATACGATCGAAGATAAAGTATCGGATATGAATGATGAAATCGGAGTACAAGTGACAAAGAACGTCAATCATGCATTAAAGGAATTTGAAAATATAACATTAGTTCCTTTTTCAAATATGGATTTAATGAATGAATTGAAATCTGATGAAGGTTTGACTGAATATGAAATCTTAGGAAAAGAAAGAGGGATTACGGAGTATTTTTCAAGTATTATCTTTACGAACAAAAATGCAAAAGCACTCTTATTTATAAATGAAGATAACAAAGTCTATGGTGATACGAACTCTGCATCGGACTTTGACACGGATCAGTATTTAAGCTCAGATCTACCTGCTAAAGTAGAGGAATTGTCTGGATCAGTTATGTGGGGTTCAGGTATCCAAGACAATTATGAAAATATCTACCTTTTTAGAAAGTATGATCGTCTTGGAGCCCTAACGTTAATTGCAGATGTGAAACTTTTTCAAGATGTCTTTGAAAGTGGAGAAGAAAATTCAAGCAGAGAAATTACGATTATCAATGAAGATGGTGTGATTATCGCTAGTAATAACCAAGAAATTATTGGTAGTAAGTACGAAGGTCATCAAAATAACAAGGAAAATTTAGTCAGCATGAATGAGAGTACAAATGGTTGGAAAGTATCTGTTTCCACTTCAAAATCCTATTTATTAAAAGAAATTCAAAATGTTATTTATCTCGTTTATGTGATTATTTTAGCGTTTGTCTTATTAGCTGTTTTTGTTAGTTTCTTTTTAGCGAAGAGCATGATAAAACCAATAAATGAAATCGTTTTGATTATGAAAAATGCTGAAAAGGGCGACTTAACCCATAGAGCAGCATATTTATATAATAATGAAGTTGGTCAGCTTGGGCAAAGTTTTAATAAAATGATTGATAATATTACGATAATGATTGATGAAAATAAAAAGGTTTCAACGTATGCGGTTAATAGCGCAAATGACCTTAAGAGAATTGCGGAAGAATCGTCATCATCAACGGAACAAATTGCTCATGCAATTGAAGAAGTTGCTAAAGGTGCGGTTAGCCAGGTGGATTATTCTGAACGAACAAACCGTGAAATGAAAGAGCTATCAAGTGAAATAAACGAAGTAGCCAGCAATATGGAAAAGGTACAAACAATCACAGAAACAACGAAAAAGCTTAGTAGCCAATCAATTCTGACAATAGAAGAATTAACTGAAAAGAATCAAGAAGTGGGCACTAACATTGGACAAGTCGATTCAACGATGACTGCACTTAATAAAGAAATTGCCCAAATAAAGGATATTGTTGAAATCATCAAAAGTGTTAGCGAGGAAACAAACTTATTATCATTAAATGCTAGTATTGAGGCGGCAAGAGCGGGGGCAGCTGGACGTGGTTTTGCTGTTGTTGCTCAGGAAATACGCAAGCTTGCTGACCAAACAAAATCTTCATCGCTAAGAATTGAAACGGTTATTGCAGGTATCTTAGTACAAACAAAAAAATCTGTTGAATTAGTTAAGACAACGATTCTCTTATTTAATGAACAAACTAGTTCAATCCATCATACTAGAGATGCTTTTGAAAATATCCTAGATGGTACAAACTCAATCATAAGTGAGATTGATTATGTAGAAGCATCTATTGGAAAAATAAATACGAATAAAGAAAAGGTAGAGACAGCGATAAATGAAATGGTTGAGGTTGCAGAAATATCGTCAGCAACAACGGAAGAGGTTACTGCTACAACCGAAGAACAGGCAGCTTCTGCAGAAGAATTAGGTGATTTAGCAGCTTCCCTTTCAAATACAATTCATGAATTAGAGAGTATGATTAATAAATTTAAAGTTTGATATCGACCTTATTAATACGGTTAAAAGGGGCAATCCTTCTATTGCCTCTTTTTTCGTTTTTTTAAACATAAAAGATAAGTAAGGATAGTATTGCTTGAGCTAGCTATCTGTAAAAGAATGGACAAAGATTATCGTTATTAATTGCAGGAAATGCATGTATAATAGATAGTGAATTACTATAAATTGGAGTTGATAGGGTGTTTAACACATCTGTAGGAATATTACGTTTTATTGGAATTTTAGAGGGGATTTCATACTTAGTTTTACTTATTATTGCCATGCCATTAAAGTATTTATTTGATCTTCCTATGGCAGTCACAATAGTTGGTGGGCTGCACGGTTTTCTGTTTGTTTCATATGTCATTATGGTAGCGTTCGTTAAGTTTAAAAAACGGTGGTCGATCTTATGGGGAATTTGGGCTGTCTTCTTAGCATTTATACCATTCGGTACCTTCTATTTAGATAAGCAATTAAAAACAAAATAGGCAAGTACAATCCTTTTTTAGCAGACTATACTTGGACCAGGTTGTAAAAGCTAATAAGTTAGAAGGATATATTCCTTTTCCCTCAAATAAGAAGGGCTGATGTAAAAATCAGCCTTTTTGTATTTTATTAATAGAGCGGATATTAGTAGTATGTTAATCTATAAAAGATATAAGGTTAGCAATCTATAACTAAGGCTGTTTTCGCAAAGATTGTTGCTTTTCGTAGTAGCACTTCTTTACGTATTTAACCTGTCTTCGTGCTCTTTTCGTTAAATGACTCAGCTATTTTCTTTTAAAGTAGTTTTTAATTATACCAAAAAAATTCAATTACCGATTTTTTAGGTTTGGTAACAACAAACTTTTAGAAAAGAGCCATAACTAATCAAAAAGGAGAAAAAGCATGTTTATAAATAGTATCGATGACGTTTTATCTCTAAAGTTGATCGAATTAAAAGACGGAGGAAGAATTTTCGAATTAACCAATACCTCGAGGGAATATCTACAGGAATGGCTACCATGGCTGCAGGTTACAACAAAACTCGATGATACAATGGCATATATTAAAGGATGTTTAAAGGGTTACTCTGAAAATAAAAGTATGACCACCGTTATCTTATATGATGGAGAAATTATAGGAGTAGCTGGCTATAATCAGTTAAATTGGTCTAACAAAACAGCCTATATTGGTTATTGGCTTGGTGAAGAATTCCAAGGGAAAGGCATTATGACAAAGGTAGCTAAGGCATTGACTGATTATGCGTTAGGTGAGTTGCATTTTAACAAGGTTGAAATTAGGGCAGCTGTTGGAAATAACAAAAGTCGGAGTATCCCTGAGAAATTGGGCTTTGTAAATGAAGGAAGTATCAGACAAGCCGAATGGTTATATGACCATTATGTTGACCATGTTGTGTATGGAATACTAGCTGAAGAATGGAATAAAAAAGGTTGATTTTTGATAGGAGAGCTCCAACTAGAATAGAACTTTTAGAGAATCCCTACAACTGAATACTGCACTTGACATATTCCTGACACATACCATTGCTATCCTATATTCATCAAAGATGAAATGAAGAGTAATTGGAGGTCAATGATGGATAAAATAGGAAGCATGATTAGTTGGAGTGTATGTGGAGTTTTACTGCTTGCTGGCTGTGGAGTAACAAGTGATATTTCCTTAACTGGAACACCTTCAAGTTTACAGCAAGAATCACCAAATGGTGAAGTTAGGTCCGATTTTGAAGGTGAAGAGCTTAGTGAGGATGACATTTTAGTAAGGGCAGAACAAGCGGGAATTGTGACAGAGGGTAAAACAATTGACGAGATACAAGAAGAAATGAGCAAGATAAGGCCCAATACCGGTGGACATAAAGAGTTAAGTGATGAAGAAGTTATAGAGATGGCTAAACAGGCCGGAATTGAGACAGAAGGTAAACTGATTGAAGAATTACAAGAAGAAATCAGGGCCAGTAGATCTGGGATGGGTTTGAATGAAGATGATTTGAAAAAACAAGCTAAAGAAGCTGGAATTGAAATAGAAGGAAAATCGGTAGAGGAGATTGTCCAGGAGCTAGGAATTAGAGAACCACCAGTGAATGAGGATGTTTAACAAATACTGACTAAATGAAAAGGGATGACTCGAATAGGGACATCCCTTTTCATTTTAGTCCCTTTTAGATTAGTGTCTGCCTTATCGTCAAATATAAAAAAATTACTTTATTTCAACTTCTTCCAATATAATTTGAGTCGTTTCTTCTTTTTTATAATACTCAATATAAATCTCAGCATTTGTTTGAAGTGGTTCTAATACCTTCCTTTGTTCTTCATTTATTTGGATGGCAATAGGTTTATTATTTATTAGAACCTCGATTGAATGTGGATCAATAAGTCCGATATAAATAGCTTGTGTAGTAACCGATTCTTTTATAGGAGTTTTAGCTTCTAGCTGAGTACTACTTTCCCCCTTAATAACATCAGCTGTATGTTCTTTCGACGCACCACCACATCCAGATAAACATAGAATAACGATTGTAAAAATAAATAAGAGTTTCCTCATAGAATTCCTCATTTCTTAAGGTTCTTCCTTTAAATATATGGACAGGATGAATGAATGATTCGTTAAATAGTTATAAATCCTGAAGATAGCATCATTATAAGTTCGTTAGATAAGCTAATAAATGAATTTAAAGGTTTGACATATACCGTAGAGGGGTATAGTATATAATATAAAGAAACGTAAACCTATTTGGGGTAAAGGAGAAATAACAAGTGGAACAAAAAAAACAGGAAGTTAACTTAGCAATTTTGGGAATGACGTGTGCAGCCTGTGCAAATCGGATTGAAAAAGGATTAAAACGGATGGATGGCGTTAATGAAGCGAATGTGAACTTTACATTAGAGAAGGCTACAGTCATCATTAATCCTGATCAAATTAATATAGAAAATCTTCATGAAAAGGTAAGCGACCTTGGATATGAAGTTGTTACTGAGAAGGATGAATTCAACATTACCGGAATGACATGTGCAGCCTGTGCAAATCGAATTGAAAAAGGGTTAAATCGTCTTGATGGTGTGAAGAAGGCAACGGTTAATTTTGCCTTAGAAACAGCAAATGTTGACTACTATCCTTCAGAACTGACAACGAAAGAAATAACTGACAAGGTAGAACAACTAGGGTATCAAGCAATCGTAAAAGAGGGAAAATTAGAAGTTAGCAACGAACATCGGACAAAGGAATTAGCAAAACAAAAAAGTAAATTTATCTTTTCTCTTCTTTTATCTTTGCCCTTATTATGGTCGATGGTCAGTCATTTTCAATTTACTTCATTCATATACGTACCAGAAATATTCATGAATCCATGGGTGCAAATGGCGTTAGCGACACCGGTTCAGTTTGTTGTCGGAAAACAATTTTATGTTGGGGCTTATAAGGCATTAAAAAACAAAAGTGCAAACATGGATGTGCTGGTTGTTTTAGGAACTTCCGCAGCTTATTTTTATAGTGTTTACTTATCGTTCAAAGCAATCGGATCTACTGAACATATGTTGTCGCTTTACTTTGAAACAAGTGCAGTGTTAATAACCCTAATTATTTTAGGGAAATTATTTGAGGCAAAAGCAAAGGGTCGATCATCAGATGCAATTAAAAAGCTAATGGGCTTACGTGCAAAAACGGCTCTTGTGATAAGAAATGGTCAGGAAATTGAAGTGCCAATTGATGATGTTGAAGTAGGAGAGATATTCCTTGTAAAACCTGGAGATAAGGTACCAGTTGATGGTCAAATTATTGAGGGGCGCTCTGCATTAGAAGAATCAATGATAACTGGTGAAAGTATCCCTGTCGATAAATCAATTGGTGATACGGTTATTGGTGCAACAATCAATAAAAATGGGTCGTTGAAGGTAAAAGCTACAAAGGTAGGTAAAAATACAGCTCTCGCGCAAATTATTAAGGTTGTTGAAGATGCTCAGGGCTCCAAAGCTCCTATCCAGCGTTTAGCTGACCAGATATCAGGTATATTTGTCCCAATCGTTGTTGTCATCGCGTTTCTCACCTTCTTTATTTGGTATATTTGGGTGAGTCCGGGTGAATTCGCAGTTGCTTTGGAAACATTAATAGCTGTTCTTGTTATCGCTTGTCCATGTGCTTTAGGTTTAGCGACACCAACATCCATCATGGCTGGTTCAGGACGTGCTGCAGAATATGGGATTCTTTTTAAGGGTGGAGAGCACCTTGAAACAACTCATCAAATTACAACAATTATCGTTGATAAAACAGGGACAGTAACGAATGGAAAGCCAGCCTTAACAGATATCGAAGTAGAAGATTGGATGAATGAACAGGACTTTCTTCAATATGTAGCTAGTACTGAAAAATATTCGGAACATCCGTTAGCAGAAGCCATTGTTAATGGTATGAAAGAGAAAGATGTATTGCTTCGTGACGTGGATGACTTTGTCGCAATACCTGGATATGGAGTAAAAGCTACTATTGATAAAAAAACCATTTTGATTGGAACTAGAAAATTAATGGGTAGCTATAATATTGAACTAGGTCAAGCTGATGAAAAAATGAAATTGTTAGAAGCCAATGGGAAAACAGCGATGTTAGTTACAATTAATAACAACTATGCAGGAATGGTTGCTGTTGCTGATACTGTTAAGGAAACATCAAAACAAGCTGTTAGTCGATTAAAGGAAATGGGATTAGCAGTTGTTATGATGACTGGTGATAATCAACGGACTGCTAAAGCAATTGCTGATGAAGTTGGAATTGACTCCGTTATTGCAGAGGTACTTCCTGAGGGAAAAGCAGACGAAGTAAAGAAATTACAAGCACAAGGAAAGATCGTCGCAATGGTTGGTGATGGGATTAATGATGCACCAGCATTAGCGGTTGCCAATACGGGGATGGCGATTGGAACAGGTACCGATGTTGCAATGGAAGCCGCAGATATCACATTAATGAGAGGCGATTTAATGGGTATTGCTGATGCGATTCTAATCAGTAAAAAAACGATTCGCAACATTAAGCAAAACCTCTTTTGGGCATTCGCCTATAATACAGTGGGCATTCCAATCGCAGCAATTGGCCTATTAGCCCCATGGCTAGCAGGAGCAGCAATGGCCTTCAGTTCAGTATCTGTTGTTTTAAATGCATTAAGATTGCAAAGGGTGACATTAAATCGATAGGCTCACTTCATTCACCACGATTAATTTTGCATAGTCCCAGGGGGTATATTAAAATGGAGAGACTAAGGTATGGGGGGATGTTTCCTTGAGCACAGAGTATGATAATCAAGAACATTGTGAGGATAGTCAACATAGAAGTAGTCATCATTCAGACAAAATGAAAAAAAATCTCGTTACGCGATTAAATCGAATTGAAGGTCAAATTCGTGGGATAAAATCGTTGATTGAAAAGGATACGTATTGCGATGATGTTATCACGCAAATTTCTGCGACACAATCAGCGTTAAACAGCGTAGGAAGGCTATTACTTGAAGGGCATCTACGGACATGTGTCGTAGAAAGAATTCAAGAGGGTGACGAAGAAATCATTGATGAATTATTAATTACCGTACAAAGGTTAATGAAAAAATAGGAGGCGTTATAGATGGAAACAGCACTGTTAAAAGTAGAAGGTATGTCATGTAATCATTGTGTAAATTCAGTTGAAAGTAGTGTAGGTAAATTAGAAGGTGTTGCAAATGTAATAGTAAACTTAGATCAAGGAATGGTCGAGATAAATTTTGATAGTAGTAAAGTGTCAAAGGATAAAATTAAAGCTGTCATTGAAGATCAAGGATATGATGTTGTTTGATGGGATAGGTTTGATATGCACTTGTTTGTTTAAGTCAAGTTCCTATCAAACCTATAAAATATATTCAACCATCATTTATTAGAAAAAACATACAAATAAAAACGCTCAGAGTAGTAATCTGAGCGTTGAATTAATGTTGTCCTTTCATTCACAATGTCTAAGTTTCTTTGAAAAAAAGTAATTATTTTCCTTCAAAGTGATAGAAAGATGCCTATGAACTTTTTCTAAGTTTAAACAACTTATATTGATAGGAAATGTACGGAAGTCCTGGAAATATAAGGATAGAGAGAGAAGCAAATCCTAAAACCTCACCAACAATTCCTATCAAATCAGGTATCCAGCCATAGTTACTAAGTATACTTAGTAACAGAAAGACAACAGTTGAAATAAAGAATGGAAAAGCAGCTTTCCCCATTTGCTTTTTTTCTCGTTCATATTTTTCAATCGTTGTAGGTTTGTCTGTATAGATTGGCTTTGTACCTTTTGGTGCACTAAATATATGAATTTCGTTTCCTACTGAACAAACGTGTGACCATCCAGCTTCTTTAAAAATAAAAAAATACTCATCATCTGCTTCCTTTTGATAATCAAGTGAATACTCAATATTCATACATTCGCCTTTTCTTAATTTATACCCCAGTCCAGCAAAACGTTCTAAAATCCATCCCTTACTTGCGTATGCAGAAAGTTTTTTCATATCTTTTTCTTCATAAAAAGCTAATCCACCACTAGGTACATATTTTGTTTTCTTCACAGCAAATGCTCCCCTCGTTGTTCAAAAACTTCTTCGGCATGTAAAACCATTTCTTTTCTTCGCTTTACCTCGGTTCTTAAAAGTTGAATACCCTTCTCTGTTGCAATATACGTCTTTTTTTTAGCATCACTCTCATCAATAAGTCTGATACAATCAGCTGATAATAGCTTTTTGATCGTCGTGTACATAGAAGCAGGTCCAATTGAAAAACGATGATCTGTCATTTCATCAATTGTCTTCATAATTAGATAACCATGCTTTGCATCAACTAAAGATAATAAAATGTAGTAAGCTGTGTCTGTAAGCTCCCCCATATCTAACGTGTCAGTTCGTGGCACTCAAAAAAACCTCCCTATATCATTCAATGATATATCATTGAATATAATATATCATTGAATGATATATAAAGCAATACAAAGTTATAAAATAGTAACTTTTAAAATAATTTTAAAATAAAGATATTCAGAAAAAAAGGGCGATTCCTAGCTAGGAGTCAGTCGGGTTTTATATTGGTGATTAAGAATAGATAAATAAAGCACCTGTTGAGATAAGAATAGAATAATTTTGATGAAGATGAAATTGGCGATTTTTGTTTCGCGCAATCCGTCGAACCTTCATTAAGTTAAGCGAGATAAAGGCCTAGCTAGGCTGCGCAGAAAAAATTGTATAGCCTAGCTTCTCAGCAAACGGTGCATTTAAAAGCCTCTTGCTTTTTAATCAGATCTATGTAAAATTAGTAAGTATAGATACCTAAATATTCGAGGTAGGTGAAGAAATGTTTGATCGCGAGCTAATAAAGGGGAGTACTTCGTTAATTTTGCTCCAACTTTTAAATGAAAGAGATATGTATGGATATGAATTAGTGAAAGAAATGGAAAAACGAAGTGGAAATGCACTTGAAGTGAAGGAAGGTACGCTATATCCTGCACTCCACAAGCTAGAAAGTAAAGGCTATGTTGAAACATACTGGCAAGAGCAACAGAAAGGGCCTGCTCGTAAATATTATAAAATTTTAGATGAGGGTAAAGTAATATTAACGGAAAAAACGAAAGAGTGGGGTAAGTTTGTTTCAATGATGAATGGGATTATTGGGAGAGACCGTTATGATTCCATCTAAAGAAAAGTATTTGCAGAGGCTATCTCAATCCTTGCCCAAAACGGTTAACAAAGACGATATTATTCGTGAATATGCATTACATATTGAAGATAAACTGGCTGATCAACCACAACTAGAAATAGAAGATGTATTAGAGCAATTAGGTGATCCTGTTGAGCTTGCAAAACAGTACGAGGAAGGTGAACCGATTGCCAAAAGTTTTGTGAGTAAACACTTTGTCTTTTGCAATTCATTGTTTTTTCTTATCGGTGGTTTACTTACGGTTTGCTACCACATGTTTGAGGATTCAATTTTGTCTGATGCCTGGGGGCTACTTGCACAAATTCCACTAACAATAGTAGTTGTGTACACTGTCTTTTGGATGGTGTTAGGATTTGAAATAGGTAGAGAATATGGATTGGTAGGAAAAGGAATATTTTCAAAAACAGTCTTTCTCTGTTTAGTAC
This sequence comes from Metabacillus sp. GQ13, assembly GCF_059758525.1. Lineage (NCBI taxonomy): Bacteria > Bacillati > Bacillota > Bacilli > Caryophanales > Bacillaceae > Metabacillus > Metabacillus sp. GQ13. The sequence continues at coordinate 78,440 of NZ_JCAXET010000014.1, read as the reverse complement.
CAAATGTTTTACTAATGGTCATGACGCTTTTTCAATTTATCCCGACCGAGTGGTTTCAACCAATTTTGACACCAGCGTTTATTGTACTTTGTGTCATCATGACTGTTATGATTTATCCAATAAGTAAAGTATTTTACTATTTAGGAGTTTACCGTTCAGTGTGAAAAAACTTTTAGAAGTAACCCATATACAGGATAAGTGGGGGGCTTCTTAATGTATCCACTAGTACATCGAATTTCTATGTACTAGTGACGACGGAGCCTTTTAATGATCTAAGAAACTAAGGAATTATTATATGTATATACATAGAAATTCTATGTGTATAGAGGGAGTGAATATAATGGAAAGGACAAGTAAAAATTTACTTATCTGCTTAGTGGGAGGACTTCTCTTCCATTATTTATTTTATGGGAAAGGGCTCGGGATATCCTATCCGCTATATGTAGCCGTTCTCTATCTGATTTTTCATCTAAGAGTTCGTTCTAATAGAGAGCGACAGACATTTTTTGATTTGCTACTAATTGGTTCAGCATTATTGATAGCTAGTAGTTTTGCATTATTCAGTAATGGTATCTTATTAGCTTTAAACTTCCTCATTGTACCACTAATCCTTTTTATTCAGATGACCCATTCAAAAAGATGGAATAGAAAGAAGTGGAGTAATCGCTTATTTATTCGCGCGATGTTCATGACCTTTTTTGATACGTTCCAACAATTTTTTAATCAATTTGCTGTTATAGGTAAAGTTGGAAAAGGGGTAATGCAAGATAAAAGTTACCAGACACTAAAGAAAGTAGTCATTGGATTTGTCTTATCAGTTCCATTACTATGGACAATCATTTATTTACTGATGTCCTCGGATCAACATTTTCAGCACTTTTTAGGCAAGCTCCCAATTTGGCTATATCATGCTAATATTGGAAGTGTACTTTTTCAATTATTTATTGTGCTTTTCATCTCACTATGTTTATTTGCCTACTTCATTACATTAGCGAAGCCATTAGAAATGAAGGAAGAACTCGAATTTCATGAAGTGAAAATGGATCAAGTGATCGTAAGTACAATTCTCTTATTACTTAATGCCGTTTATTTCCTTTATGTAACAGTTCAATTTACATATTTCTTTAATGGTGATCCATCGAGTACAGCTATGAATTATACGTATGCAGAATATGCAAGACGGGGATTTTCCGAGCTTACGATTGTCGCAATCATTAACCTTGGTTTGTTATTTTTACTTACTCATGTTGGGCGTTTCCAACAAGATACTTTACCGAAAATAATAAAATTGTTATTAAGTATCCTAGTTATATTTACAGTGATTATGCTCAGCTCAGCTTTCTATCGACTATCGTTATATGAGCATGCGTATGGATATACGTATTCACGTTTGTATGCTCATCTGTTTATGATTCTATTATTTGTCTTGTTACTATTGGCTATGTTCAAGATATATATGGAAAAGTTTAAACTCTTAAGAGCGATGTCAATTGCTACACTAATCGTATATGTGATCGTCAATTATCTGAATGTTGATCAATTTATCATCAGTCAAAATATGAAACGTTACGCTGAAACAGAAAAACTAGATGTTGATTATTTATCGTCACTGTCCTATGAGTCGATACCAGTTCTGATCGAGCAGGATAATCAGTTATTCAACGAACTTCTTAACGAAAAGGCAATGGAATTAAAAATGGGTTCCACAAAATGGCAATCATTTAATCTTTCAAAAGATAAAGCAAAACGTATGTTAGATGAATGGTTACAAAGTGAAGAGAGGTAATAAGCACATTAAAACAGAACAAAGGTGTGAGGTAGATGTCGATTATTATTCTATTTATTTTAGCGGGAATAACTATAATAGCAATCCAATTCTGGATGAAGAAGCATAGAATAATCTCGGTAATATTACTAAGTCCGCTACTAGTATTGGCTGTTATTATTGGCTACTTTTTTTATCAATCTGAGTATCATACAGCGGAAGACTCCTTACAATTATCTGTTAACAAAAAAAATGAAACGTATGTCGTTACAGGGGAATGGAGGGATCGATTAGAGTTCTCTCGATTTCCTACTGATTTTCTAGTGTTCTATGTTCCTGAGAATCAAAAAGTCTCCAATTTAAACAGACCAAGAGTGACTAATATAGAAATGGACTGGGACTTTTTGAAGATGGAAGTAGAAGATGAACTGCAAAAGGAACTTCCTTCCGAGTGGGAGCCACAAGTTTTTGATATCCAAACTGATAAACAATTTCAATTCTCTTTTGTCTTTCCAGAAAATGTCCGGGCTAATGATGTGAAAATATATTATGTACATACCGTTGAGGAGCCGATGGAAGCTTTGGAGTTTTGGTATAAATATATTGATTTAGAGAACCCACAATATTAGAAGAACAATAGTAGATGACCACATGATTCATTGCTAATATAGAAATAAAAGTGTGATTCATAAAGGGGAGTTTACAAGTATGATGAAAAAATATATCGAGGATATAGAAATAGCCTATTTATCCTCATTTTCAACAAAGATAAAAACAAGTTGGGGCTATTTTTTTTATAATGAACATCAACCAAATTATTATGATGCAAATCATGCAATATTTTTACATATCAAGGTGACTATCAAAAAATTATTGAGGAGGTAATCTCCTTTTACTAGGAAAAAAACTTATTCCTAGATTCTATCTATCAAACTATGAGGATCACGAAGATTTTATTTTAGTTCTGAAGGAAAAAGGGTTTGGCTTTGAAGAATTCGATAGTCCTATTCAGATTTGGAAGAAAAAGGTTGAAATCGACAGGGATCCTAATGTAACAATTGAAGAGGTAACAAAAGAAAATAAACAGGCTGCTATCGCCATTGAATGTCAAATGAAAGAATTAGGTGGAGAAATACGTGAGAAGGCATTTGAAGAGGAATTCGTAAATGACTCATATACTCACTATTTATTAAAATATAAGGGTGTACCATGTTCGACTGCTTGTACTTTTCGTCATGAGCAGGATGCTTGTTTAGAAAGTGTAGCTACTTTACTAGCATATCGTGGAAAAGGGCTGATTGGGCAATTAATTGCCTATATTCAAGAAGAAGTCATAGCAGGTTCAGTTGAACGGCTTTGGGTACAACCAATAAGTGAAAGCGTGGAAAAGGTTTATAAGAAGTCAGGATTTGCAACGATAATGACATTGAAAAGCGGTCATGCGTTTTTAGTAGGAAAAAGTATTGAAGAGATTAGGAAAGGGCTTTAGAATCGTTTAAATCGTAGGCTAGTTTGTTAGGAAAAAGGGTCAACTCGCTTTTTCCTAACTTTTTCATTATACTTTGTGAATAAATTCACAAATAACTATTGTTTTTTTAAACGAGTGGCATTATAATAAAAATATAAATTATGTGAATAACTTCACAATTTAATGTGAAAATATTCACAAACTATTTCTAGGAGGAATAATTGATGAAGATTGCTATAATTGGATGTACTCATGCAGGGACTGCTGCTATCTCTAATATGATTAAATTATACCCAAATGCGAATATAAATGTGTACGAAAAGAATGATAATATCTCATTTTTATCTTGTGGAATTGCCTTACATGTAGGTGGTGTAGTCAAGGATGCAAATGGTTTATTTTATTGTACGCCTGAGGAATTAGCTGATCAAGGTGTAAATATGTTAATGGAACACGAAGTATTGGATGTCGATATTGAAAACAAAACACTTGTTGCTCGGAATCTTGTTACGAATGAAACCATAAATGATAGCTTTGATAAATTAGTGATGGCTACTGGCTCATGGCCTGTTATCCCAAGAATTGAAGGGATTGATATGGAGAATGTTCTACTATGTAAAAATTTCCACCATGCGAATACAATTATTGAAAAGGCAAAAGAGGCAAAAAATATTGTTGTGGTTGGAGCAGGCTATATTGGAATTGAGCTAGTAGAAGCGTTTGAAATGAACGGGAAAAAAGTAACTCTTATTGATGGCGAAGACAGGATTTTGAGCAAATATTTAGATGAAGCCTTTACCGATACGCTTGAAGATGACTTTAGAAATCGTGACATCCGTTTAGCTTTAGGTGAAACAGTGACTAGGTTTGTAGGGGAAGATAAAGTTGCAGCTGTTGAAACAACTAAAGGAACATATGAAGCAGATTTAGTCATTCTCTGTATTGGTTTTCAACCGAATACCAAACTAGTTAAAGGTCAGATTGATATGCTCGAAAATGGTGCAATTAAAGTTGATGAGTATATGAGAACAAGTAATTTAGACGTGTTTGCAGCAGGTGATAGCTGTGCGATTTTTTACAACCCAACAGGAAAGCATGCATATATTCCATTAGCAACAAATGCGGTTAGAATGGGAACATTAGTCGCGAAAAACCTAGTCAATCCAACAATTCGATATATGGGAACACAAGGGACATCAGGTATTAAAATTTATGATCAAAATATCGCAACAACCGGTTTAACAGAAATGATGGGTCTTCGTATGGGGATGAATGTGAAAAGCATCACAATCTTAGAGCATGACCGACCTGAGTTTATGCCAACCTATGAAGACATTCGATTAAAGGTTGTATATGAAGAGGATACAAAAAGAATAGTTGGGGCTCAAGTGATGTCTAAAGTAGACGTTACCCAATCTATTAATACCTTATCTGTATGTATCCAAAACAACATGACAACAGACGAACTTGGTTTTGTCGATTTCTTTTTCCAACCACATTATAATAAGCCATGGAATTTTCTTAACCAAGCTGGATTACAAACAATCTAATCTGAATAAAGCATTTTCTTTCTTTTGTAAAGGCTCTTTTCTAAAAGTTTGTTTCTCTAATACTAATAAAAATCGGCTTTTGGATTTTTATTGTGTAAATTGAAACGATCTCCAAAGGGATATCAGAGTAATTAAACGAAAAGAGCACGAAGATAGGCTGAATTCGTAAAGATTTACTTATTACGAAAAACAACAATCCTTGCGAAAACAGCCTTTGTTAAAAAGGATTAGGCATAGAAGCTCGATTGCTGAGCGTTTCTATGCCTATATTTTTGTTTAGGAAATGATAAAATTCTTGTAATTTGATATGAGCTTTGTGATCTAGCGTCTATCCTCTCGAGGGGAAGAGCTAAACTTCTTTTTCCTACGCTGAACAAGCGCTTGAGCTTTTGTTTTTTACCAAGAGGCGAAAAAACCTTGATGAATAATTTCTCATATGTTTTTCAATAATGGGTATATTATTCCTAGATGTACTGAATAGGAGGTTTTTAGGTGGAGGATAAAACAAACATCCCATTAACTGCTGCGGAAATGTCTAGTTTATGGTCGCAATATTTAAATGACACACTAGCAGTCTGTATGAATACATACTGCTTAGAAAAGGTAGAAGATAAGGAAGCACGTCCCATTTTTGAGTATGATTTAAATGTAGCTAAAAGCAATCTTTCTATGATGCAGGAGATTTTTAAAAAAGAAACATTTCCTATACCAATCGGATTCACGGATCAAGATGTCAATCCTACAGCTCCTAAACTTTTCTCAGATACTTTTGCGTTAATGTATTTACGTCAATTATCCAATATTGCAATGGCATCAAGTAGCACGGCGTTGGGATTGGTAACACGCCCAGATGTAGTGAATTTTTTTAAAAGTGTATTAAAAGCGGGAGTTGAATTGCAGGACCTAACACGAGATTTAATGCTAAAACAAGGAACTTATGTAAAACCCCCATATATAACTACTCCTGACGAGGTTGATTTTGTGGAGAAACAACATTTTTTGGCTGGGTTTTTGGGGAAAAAGAGATCGGTTACTTCAATGGAAGTCACTCAATTATTTTTAAATATTCAAACAAATGCCATTGGAAAGGCACTTATAACAGGGTTTGCGCAGACAACCCAAAATGAAGAAATTAAGCAATATTTGTTAAGAGGGAAACAACTCTCCCAAAAATATATAGACATATTCAGCAATTTTTTAATAAAAGAGGACTTACCTGCTCCAATGGGGTGGGATTCGGCTGTGTCAGATAGTACAACAAGTGTCTTTTCTGACAAGCTAATCATGTATAATGTATCAGCAATGGTTGCGGTAGGTATCGGAAATTATGGAATGTCAATAGCAACTAGTCCAAGAAGAGATCTAGGTAGTAAATATGCGTCATTAATTCCAGAAATTTCGCTTTATGCCGAAGATGGAGCAAACATAATGATTAAACATGGATGGATGGAGGAACCCCCACAGGCAGATGACCGTGAAAGTTTGGTAAAGGGTTAGAATGATGGGGAATAGCTCTTTAGCAAAGTTCAAGATTCTGCAAGCGGGCGTTTATTGATCTAAAAGGAATGTTTGAATTGAATATAGTAAGGGCGTGTTTTGATCAATCATTATTTTCAAAATACGCTCTTTTCATTAGAACCTTTTTTAAAAGGTTGTTGCTGAAATTGAATGAATGAAACAAAGGATGACCGCTTATTTGATTCAGTATATTCCTTTTAAATAGACTAAAAAAAACATACAATAATAGAGTGATATCATATTTCGGAGGTGGATGAGAGTGAGTGATCGGATTGAAAAGGATACGATGGGCGAAATTCATGTACCAGCAGAAAAGTATTGGGGAGCACAAACCCAGCGTAGTAAGCAAAATTTTAAAATCGGTGAAGAAAAGATGCCATATGAAGTCATCACTGGATTCGCAATTTTAAAAAGAAGTGCTGCTAAGGTAAATGAGTCACTAGGTAAGCTTGATACAGAAAAAGCGAAAGCAATCATAATGGTGTGTGATGAAATCATTGCCGGTAAACTAAATGATCATTTTCCTTTAGTCGTATGGCAAACGGGTAGTGGAACACAAAGTAATATGAATGTAAATGAAGTGGTTGCTAGAAGAGGAAATGAAATTCTTCATAAAGATGGCAGTAAACAAATGATCCATCCAAATGATGATGTTAATATGAGTCAAAGTTCAAATGATACCTTCCCAACTGCAATGCATATTGCTGCTGTATTAGCAGTTGAAATAAAACTATTGCCGGCAATTGATCGACTAGTGACCACACTAGAGGAAAAAGTGACGAAGTTTAATCATATTGTCAAAATCGGACGTACCCATTTACAGGATGCTACTCCTTTGACATTAGGGCAGGAGATTAGTGGTTGGTCACATATGCTTCATCAAACAAAGGAAATGACTAAACAAGCTACAAGCTATATGAAAAATCTTGCCATTGGTGGGACAGCGGTAGGAACAGGAATTAATGCTCATCCGGAATTTGGAAGTAGAGTCGCTAAAGAAATAGGGTACTATACGAATATTGATTTTCAGGAATCTATTAATAAATTTCATGCTTTAACAAGCCATGATGAAACCGTTTATGCACATGGTGCATTAAAAGCGTTAGCGGCCAATTTAATGAAAATTGCAAATGATGTCAGGTGGCTGGCAAGTGGGCCACGATGCGGCATTGGTGAATTAAACATTCCTGAAAATGAACCAGGTAGTTCAATCATGCCGGGAAAAGTAAACCCAACTCAAAGCGAAGCGCTAACAATGGTTGTCGCACAAGTAATAGGAAATGATGCAACAATTGGTTTTGCCGCAAGCCAGGGGAATTTTGAACTAAATGTATTTAAACCAGTTATTATTTATAACTTTTTGCAGTCTGCACAACTACTTTCAGATGCGATGATCTCATTTAATGATAACTGTGCAATAGGAATCGAAGCGAATCTTCCGGTCATTAAGGGTTATGTTGATGACTCATTAATGCTTGTAACGGCACTAAATCCGCATATCGGTTATGAGAATGCAGCGAAAATTGCGAAGTTAGCTCATAAGGAAGGCTTAACATTAAAGAAAGCGGCTGTTCAACTAAATTTGTTAACAGAAGAGCAGTTTGATCAATTTGTGATACCAGAGGATATGACGCATCCAAGTGAATAACGATTTCTTTACGACATTTTTATAAGGGGAGTTTTTAAAGGTAGTGGATTCCAAATCCCTGCCTTTTTTAGGGCTACTTGCATTCTGGAAAAATGTACAGTACTATGACGTTATACGATATAACGCAAGTCGATATAAATATCTAGAGTAGTAGGAGAGATTACGATGAAAAACAAATCAGCATCTAGGTTCTTACCTTTGACACATACAACATACTATACGTTAATTGCCCTTGAGAACCCATTACATGGTTATGGAATCATGCAAACGGTTGATGACATTAGTGGGGGTCAGGTAAAGTTGGGACCAGGGACATTATATGGTGCTTTAAGTAAGTTGGAAAAGCAGGGGATTATTAATAAATTTGATAATAAGGATACTGATCGTAGAAAGTTATATATCCTTACTGAACTTGGTAAAGAAGTAGTCAAATTGGAATTTGAGCGTCTAAAACAGTTGGTTGAAGTCAGTGAAGTCTATATAAATAGAATTGGGGGGCCTAAATAGAATGCGAAGAATGGTTAAAGTGTTTTTTGCTTGGCAAGATGGCAAGGAGGAGTCATGGCTTCGCTCAATGTCTAAAAAAGGATGGGCATTAAAAAAATATAATCTCTTTGTTTACACATTTGAAAAAATTAAACCTACAGACTTTATCTATAAATTAGATTATAAAACATCAAAAAATGATGATTTAATAGAGTATATGACTCTATATAAAGATGCAGGTTGGGAGCATGTCACCCAATTTTTCGGATGGCATTACTTTAGAATAGATAAATCGAAAAGTAAACAAGTAGATATTTATTCCGATAACTTATCCAAGATTCAAAAATATAAAGGGTTATTATCGATATTGATTTTGTTTTTATTCATCATTTCGCTACCTGCTTTATCTTTGTTCCTTGTAAATACCAGAGAACTATTAGTGCTATCGATTTTTAAATGGTTGTATATTTTTGAGATTGCCCTATTTATCTTTGCAATTACAAAAGTTTGCCTAAAAATCAGTAAACTAAAAAGTTAATTTCGATCAACAATCAACAATACTTACCTCTTGTAAGAAATAGTGGAATTTTCTTGTCAGAAAATCCACTACTTTTATTGAAAAATAGAGTTACAATACTAATTAAGAATTTCAGATTGAGTACTAGGAATTTTAACGTAAAATGCAGCCCCGTTTTCTTCATTTTCTGCCCAAACCTCTGCATCATGTAGATCAGCAATTCGTTTAACGATGCTTAAACCAATGCCAAATTCACCTTTATGCCCTTTTTGGAAGGGTTCAAAAAGTTGATCCTTAATACGTTCATCAATTGATGGTCCATCATTCCATAATCGTAAAAGAATTCCTTGATTTGATTTAGTTAGTGAGATGGAAATGAGTTTGTTTGCATATCTCAATGAATTTTCCAAAAGGTTTTCGACGAGCTTTTCCCATTGTTCAGAATCACCCAAAATTGTTGCTTCTTCCAATTTAAGCTGCCAATCAAGTGTCGGCTTTGCCCATTTGATCCGATCAACTTCATCTTCAAGTAGCGTATCTAAGCGAAAAGCTTCTTGTGTTGGTGTATGTGTCGATAAGAAGTCCAATTTCGTAAGATAAAGTAAGTCCCTTATCTTTTTCTCGAGTTTTTCAGATTCCTCTTGTATGACATCCATTGTGCTTGTTAAATCCCCTTTAGGAAAGATGCCATCATTTACTGACTGTGCATAACCACGGATGACCATAACGGGTGTTTTTAAATCATGTGAAATATTTTGCAGCAAGGTTTGCTGAGCTTCGTCCTTTGTAACAAGGCGTTGCCTCATTTTTTCAATTGTATGCCCAAGTTTACCAATTTCATCATTCCGATCAACTTCAACAGGTTCATGCCATGCTTGCTCAGATATGTTTTTTACATGTTTTTCAAGCTTTACAAGTGGTTTAGATAAATATTTTGCAAGCCATATCGAAGGGATCCAACTAAATAAAAAGACAATGACCATCACCAGCATTAGTTGCCGAAAAAGGGTATAAACAAGGTCATTTCGGTAGGAATCCCAAGAATAAGAGAGAAGATAACTGTCCTCACCATTGACTCTTAACTTTCGGATCACATAGAAGAGTGTTTGATTCTTCAAATTTTTTTCATACCGTTCAACTGGTGTTGATTGACTTGCTGCTAAATCCTGTGTTTGCTCTATAAAATCATGTGGCAATTCATTGGAATAAAGAAAGAATGAACTCTGAATCGGTAACACCAAATGTGAAACAGAACGATCTCTTTGTTTTGAATCGGCTAATTCGGATCCATTATTTCCGGGATTCCCATATTCGGTTAAGATAAGCTGTTCATTTTCAATCGTTTTATAAATTTCCTTCGTAAAAAAACCACGTAATGTTGTCGGGAAAAGGATAACCAGTAATAAGGATATTACTAGTAATATTCCTGAGAAGACAATCCATATTTGAAATGCTAATGATTTATTTTTCATCCTTTTAGCATCCTGTATCCGAATCCATAAATTGTTTCTAGTTTAAGCTCAGGCATTTTTTTTCGTAAACGCCTGACAAGATCATCAACAACACGATCTGTTCCGAAATAATCAGTGCCCCATAGATTTGTCAAGATTTGTTCCCTAGAAAATGCTTGTCCTTGATTGTGTATAAAGAGCTGTAATAAATCAAATTCCTTTGAAGTCAGACTTAGTTCTTGACCATTTAAGTAGGCGATTCTAACTTGTTCATCGATATGGTAAGGAGGAAGGTTAATCAGTGTCGTTGTTTCCTCAGAATAGGTACGGGATAACAGTTTTTGAGCTCGTATAACCAATTCTCTAGGCAAAAAAGGCTTAGATATATAATCATCACTTCCTAACTCTAAACCCAAGACACGGTCAATATCTGCGTCTCTTGCGGATATGAAAATAACTGGTACATCTGGTGTAGCAACTTTAATTTCTCTTATTAATTGGTAGCCATCAATATCTGGTAGCATAATGTCTAAAATCCATAAATGGGGTGGTTGATTAATAATGCTTCTTGCTTCAGTTCCTGTTAAGCAAGAAGTAACAGACCATCCCTCATTTTTTAAATACATTGTTAGTAACTCATTTAAGTTCTGTTCATCTTCAACGATATAAACGGTGTATTTCATGCTTTCACATCCTCTCAAACGCTATTATACAACGTACAAACATAATCGTTCATTTTTTTCACAATTTCCCATAATTCTTTCATTATTATCCCAAACTCAGGATGTATAGTTACATTATAAGTTAGCAGAACCGCATATTTGCTTCGAATAGAGTCAATTAGTCGTTTTAAAAAAACGAAAGAAGGAATTAAAAGATGAGAGCAATTATATTTACAGGTATTTCATTATTAGTCATTCTAATCGTGATCGGTGGATTCGTTAGTTCACAAGGTATTTAATTTAGATGATCGTGGTTTACTCATTTTTAAAAAATAGTAGGAGGTTTCCTTAATGGGATATTATGACGAAACAGACATTGTACAAGAAAAGGTAAGACCGCGGAGAAGCTTTAAACCGTTATTCACATCACTTCTAAGTGGAGTGATCGGTGGGGCATTAGTTTTGGGTGTGACCACTTTTACAGATCAACAAGAACAACCATCTTTATCATCAAATAACAAAGCAGTTGAAACATCCGTAGAAAATAAAGAGATTGATCCAGGAGCAGAAGTCTCAACACAGAATTTATCAAGTGATTCAAATTCAATCGCTGACATTGTCGATAGTCTTTCACCTGCGATTGTTGGAATAACCAATATGAAATCTCAAACAAATGGTAATATCTTCGGTAACAATGCACCCAATGGTAGTGAGGGCCAGGGGGAGAGTGTTGAAAGTGGAACAGGTTCGGGCGTTATCTTTAAAAAGGAAGGTGATGCCGGCTATGTCATCACAAACAATCATGTTATTGAAGGTGCAAAATCCGTCGAAGTTACTTTATTTAATGGGGATAAAGTTCCAGCAGAGGTAGTTGGAACAGATGCATTAACGGATATCGCTGTTCTGAAAATTGATTCAGAACATGTCACGGTTGTTGCAGATTTAGGTGATTCTTCTGTACTTCGTACAGGTGAGGATGTCATTGCGATTGGAAATCCACTAGGAGAAGAATTTTCGCGAACTGTCACCCAGGGGATTATTAGTGGAGTTGATCGGACAATTGATGTGACAACATCTGAAGGAGATTGGTCTTTGAATGTTCTCCAAACAGATGCAGCAATTAATCCAGGTAATAGTGGTGGACCCCTTATTAATATGAGTGGTGAAGTAATTGGTATTAATAGCTTGAAAATAAGTGAAAGTGGTGTTGAAGGATTAGGTTTTGCAATCCCGATTAACGAGGTGATTCCAACTACTCAAGAATTAATGGAAAGTGGAAAAGTACAACGACCATTTATTGGAGTGGGACTTATTGAAATGAGTGAAGTACCGGCGTATTATCTACAAGAAAATATGAAACTCCCTAAAGATGTAAAGAATGGGGTCATTGTTGGAAATGTTTCACAAGGTTCACCCGCTGATGAAGCAGGTTTAAAACAACAAGATATCATTGTTTCTATGGATGAAACAGCGATAGCAAGTTCAAGTGAATTGAGAAAATATTTATACACCGAAACTGAAATAGGTGAAGAAGTTAAATTAACGATCTACCGTGCGGGAGAAAAAATGACTGTCACTTTGAAGTTATCGAATCGAGATGCGACAAATGCATAGATGACTAAAGTGATCATTGGTTGAATTACACTGGGTCAGCTTCATCTTGATGCGCAAAGTTGCTGATTGTATATTTCAGCATAGCTACTGGGAAGGATAAATCTAAAGGAAGTGATGACGATCAATAAGAATCAAAAGAATAAAGATAAAATTGCACCAGGCATGAACGATGCTGAAGAATTAAATCAGAGCGCCTCTAAAAAAGACGTTCAAGATGGAGATTCAACGAAAGTAGTCACTTTATCCTTAGATGAGGTCGAACCATCATAGTCCCTAATGGCTGAACAACACAAAGTGTTGTTCAGCCATTTTTTGTGGAGATTAGATTGAACGCCACACCAAGGGAAAAAGACTCGACAAAGTATCGATTAGACGCAACGCCATGAATAAAATCCAAACGGAATTCACATAATCATTTCCTATCCTATTTTCAAAAAATTGAAGTTTAGAAGAAAAATGGGTGTTGAAATACGCGATTGTCTTTAACGATCAAGTTTGTTTTGCATATATTGTTTATGTGTTGTTACGTTTCAAACGAAAGAGGTGAACATAAATGGGTTATGAAGGTGGAGGAAATGCAGGAGGTTTTGCATTAATCGTTGTCTTGTTCATCTTGTTAATCATCGTAGGTGCTGCTTACGTTGGTGGCGGATACTAATTAGTTTAGGTCAAGCAATATAAGAATGGAAGAGAGCCTGCCTCGAGTAGGCTCTTTTTTCCATTATAATAGGCATAAAGATTCTGTTTGGTAAAAGGAACGTGCAAGCTTAACATAAATAGGATCAATTTTTCACATTAGGATATGTTTGATTAGATTAAATCTTTTCGTATAATGAAAATACATACATTAACTTAGGAATCTAATAGATTGCTCATTTTAAAAAATCTATAAATCTTGCTGTTAGACCAACAAAGTTTTAGAAAGAAGCCGAATATAAAGTATACATACTATCTTCATAGTTTATGAACAGGTGTGAAAGGAGAACCGCATGACTATCACGAAGGCTAGCAATAAAAGTGAAAAGCTAAAGTGTTTCCTAAAGAATAGCAGATTTTTTAGTCAACAGTTATTTAAGGAACACCAAGAAGGATATTATGCACTCGATATTGATGGAAGGTTTATACAAGTAAATAAAGAATGTGAGAAATTAACAGGTTATTCGAAATTAGAACTTACTAACTTATTTTACGGTGATCTTTTAACAAAAGATTCAATAGAATTAGTAAATAACAGTTTTGCGAAAACTCTTAGGGGAGATATTCAAAATTATCGATGCACACTTGTGATGAAGGATAAGAAGAAATTAGAGGTAAGTGTCACAAATACACCTATAATTGTCGATAATGATGTGCTCGGTATTTATGGATGTGTAAGGGATATTACAAAGAATAAAGAGCAAAAAAGAAAATTGCCTGAGAGTGAACGATTGCATCGGAGTCTTGTTGAGCATTCACCAGATGCGATTGTTGTCATAAAAGATAATTACATCGTCTATTCTAATCTAAGTGCAGCAATATTGTTCGGATTTTCAAAAGGTATTGATTTAATAGGAAAAAAAGTCTTTCAGTTATTTCCGACTACAAATATGGCTTCAATTTTAAGTTCTCTTAACAGGGCTGTTGAGTTTCACCCATCTGCTCTCGTTGAAGAAAAAGTTTTTTGTGAAGGAAAAGAAATTGATGTTGAGGTAAAGGCGGTTCCGACGGTTTTTGAAGAAAGTCCTGCGGTATATCTTATTATTCGAGATATAACAGAGAGAAAGCTTGCACATGAATTTATGGTTAATTCAGAAAAGCTATCAGTTGCAGGACAATTAGCTGCAGGAATTGCACATGAAATTCGAAATCCGATTACTGCAATTAAGGGTTTTTTTCAATTAATGGAGCGAGGAGGATATAAAAAGGAGTTCTTTCCTGTGATTACTGCTGAAATTAATCGGATCGAATTAATTTTGAGTGAATTATTAGCGTTAGCAAGACCACAGCTAGAAAAATATCAGCAAAAAAATATTCGCAACGTTTTACAACATGTTGTGGCTCTAACAAGTTCCCATGCTATTTTACATAATATTCAAATCACTACGAGCATAAAAGAAAAGCATTTAATTGTTCTATGCGATGAAAATAAACTAAAACAGGTATTTATTAATTTTATCAAAAATGCAATTGAGGCTATGCCAAATGGCGGAACTATTACAGTGAGAGCCATCTCTGAAGGAGAAGGATCTGTTATCATCCAAATCATTGATGAAGGCACAGGTATACCGCAGAACTTGTTAAGTGAAATTGGAAAACCATTTTTTACGACAAAGGAAAACGGGACAGGTCTTGGTCTAATGGTGAGCTATGAAATTATTAACCATCACAATGGAGAAGTAAAGATAGAAAGCAATTCAAATGGCACAACCATTTCAGTTATTCTACCAATATCAAAATAAATTTTAAATAGGTCTCTTATGTTTTTCATTCAGTTGATGTCGTTATATCGCATAAAGGTTCGTTGTGAAATAAATCTTTCTAGGACAAGCTACCTCGACATAAATATGAATGAACAACAACTAGGAGGTTACTATATGAAAACGTTTGAAGAGGTAGCGGCGTTTGAACACCAATTTTGGCTCCAAGTATTAGGGGATCATGCTAGGTTTATTTTAGATTCTTTAGCGGTAGCACAGCGAGAAGATATTGATAAGGCTACGAAATTTCGAACTGTTTTTGACAAGTTATTAATGAGGTCTAGGAAAGAAACTGATTTGCATGCACTAACAGCTGAAGCAGAGAAAAGTACTTTAGAATTTCGTGAATTTAAACTTTCGATTATTAGAAGACAGATTGCCGGGAAAATAAAAGTTCATTTACCACCTACCTTTATCAATCACATGGTCAATGAATTAGAGGAATATCTATTGGTTTTGTCTTATTTAAAAAAATCAGAAAAACCACCTATATTTCATGAACTTCACCATCATTTGTTATGGTTGCAAGATGCTGCTGGTCATGCAGGGGCAATAGCGGATAATCTGGACCAAGTGGAAAAACAATTAAAGAGTAAAAGTAAGTTGTTTACGAAGCAATTTGAAGATTTTTATCTTAAGGCTGTTGAACTTTCGGGATATTTAAGAGCAAATATTGATTCTTTTCCTGCCCTTACAAAGATGAACAAAGATGTCGAACTTGAGATTGAGCTTTTTAGAGGCTTTCTAGCTGAAATTGAAGAGATGGAATTAACAAATCAAATGTTAAGTACATTTTCTGCTTTAATGGCGGATCATATGATGCGTGAGGAATGCTATTATTTAATGAAGGTTGCACAAGCTGCTAACACAAAAGAGCCTTCTTGTGATCCGGAAAAGCCAAGATTAGAAGTCTAAGATAGTCGTTCGTTTTGAAGAAAGAAAGGGTCTACTTCCTCTTAGGTTAAGGTGGTAGACCCTTATAGTCCACAAATATCTTATTACAGAGTGCTCAAGTTCATGCGGCACTAAACGGACGCTTGCTTTTTTCTAAAAAATTGAGGAATAGCAATACCGAATAAAATAACAAGTACACCAAGAACTTGTATAAAGGAGACATGTTCTTTTAGAATAAATACAGATGCAATAACGGCAGTGGGAAGTTCAGCAGCACCAATTATAGTAGCGAGTCCAGCGCCGATTTTAGGTGCTCCAATTGAAAATAGTAAAACAGGTAAAAGGACACCGAATAAACCCAAGAGACTCCCATATTTCCATAATCCATCACCTAAAGAACCATTTAAGATGAATCCAGGTGAAACCACAAACAATAGAAAAATTAGAGCACCGGTTGACATAAAGAAACTTCTTGTTATAGCTGGCAAATGAATCGCAACTCTACCACTAACAAAAATGAAACTTGCAAATGAAACTGCTGATAATAATCCGTAAATGATACCGCTAATTGGTAACATGAATAAGCTGTTATTTAATCCACCACCTGCAAGAATCGTTCCAATAAATAAGAGTATAATAGCGATTGTTTTACCTTTACTTGGCCATTTTCGATTTGAAATTGCCTCAATAATAATTCCGATCCAAGTAAACTGAAATAATAATACTACTGCAATTGATGCAGGAATAACTTCGAGGGACTTCCCATAAAATAGCCCTGTTAAGCTAGTGGTAATGCCGGATAGAGTCAAAAAGAGGATGTCCTTTTTAGAAAAATGTTTCTTCAGGAATAAAAAGGGTATCAACAAAAATAAAAAGCCAAATAAATATTGACTTCCAATCACCTCTGAAACCGAAAACCCTTGAGCATAAGCAAGTTTAACGATGACAGAGAGAATTCCATAGCTACATGCGCCAAGTAAAACTATGCTTGAGTATTTTAATGTATTATACAAAATAAGCCTCCTTAATAGGATAAAGCCAGATGATAAACGTTTATTGGTTATAAACGATAATTACGTCTAATGTTGGAGATGGCTTTCAATCCTATCACTTAATAAGGAATAAATTTTAAACCTATTGTTGCAGAAATAATCATGGCAATAAACAACAATCGTTTCCAGCCAGCAGATTCTCCCAAAAATAAAATCCCCATTAAAGCACTACCTACTGTACCGATTCCTGTCCAAACAGCATAAGCTGTACCCATTGAAATAGTTTTCATTGCAAAAGAGAGAAGGGAGAAGCTTAAAGCAAATCCAGCAATCAAATAAAGAATATTCAATAATGACTTTTTCTTATTAAACCTAGAAATAGCAGCAA
This sequence comes from Metabacillus sp. GQ13, assembly GCF_059758525.1. Taxonomy (NCBI): domain Bacteria; kingdom Bacillati; phylum Bacillota; class Bacilli; order Caryophanales; family Bacillaceae; genus Metabacillus; species Metabacillus sp. GQ13. The sequence continues at coordinate 61,031 of NZ_JCAXET010000014.1, read as the reverse complement.
CACCAGCTATTTCACAGAAACCTGCTAAAATGAGACAAAACCAATTCATCTCTTACACCGCCCCTTTACGATCGTCAGGTTCACCAGTTACTACTTTTAAACCAACGACCCCGGTAATTAAAATAGCACAAAGACCAATTTTTACCCAACTAAACGGTGTACTGAAAAAGATAATTTCTACTAACACAGTTCCGGCTGCACCTAAGCCAGTAAATACGGCGTAAACAGTACTAACTGGTAATGACTTCGTAGATTTGATGAGTAAATAAAAACTAATGACGATCGCTAAAATTGTTCCTGCCCATGTAATTGTATCGTCAGAATGTTTTAAACCGGTCACCCAGCTTACTTCAAAAATTGCCGCTATATAAACGAATAACCACTTTTTATTCATCGATAAATCCCCCTTACTTTAATGAAATGGTGACGAAAGTAGGCTTCAAGAGCGAGTGTTAATAGTCTTTATACCTATATAATTCCCTGCCAATAGACCTTCCAGCAAGCTTGTAATCTACGTTGATACCGATCATTTCCACTGTATAAAAGTTCCACTAAAATAGCGTCATTTAAACCGATAAAGGCGATTACAGCATTTTCTACTGATACAGATAGAAGTTGCTTATTTTTTTCGAAAACACTAAATAAAATGACTTCCATTTCATCATAATAGGTATAGACACCTTCCATTACCTTTTGATGCAAATGAACAGGTGGGAGAAAGGCCATTCTAAGTAAAAATGCAGTATCCGCTTGTAAATGATAACGTTCGCTATAGCCTATTAATAATTGATATAAATTTGTTTCAAGATTTGATCCTTTATTATCTTGGAAATATTGTTTAATATACTCCTTTTCACGACCTAACACCTCATCCATTATCGTTAGGAAAAGAGAATCCTTGTTTTTAAAATGAGCGTATATTGATTGCTTTTTAATCCCTACCTCACTGGCAATTATCGATAAGGATGTTCCACTATATCCACTGGTAGCAAAGTGAAGTAAAGCAGCTTGTTTGATTTTGCTTGAAGACAACTTGCTCCTCCTCCTCCTGACGACCGTCAGTTTACTAGTATAAATGTCTAGTTAGATTCAGTCAATAAAAAGTGATTATTTGACCTCTAGATATAATTACCTACCCTTGTATCTCGATGACCTTGATTTTTTTGTACATGCCTTGTTATGCTATGAAATGGTTATAAAAATCTTAAGGAGTACGTAAGATGAAAATTAAACGATGTAGTTCCATCTTAATCATAACAATGTGCTTATTCTTATTTCCGAATTTGATGAGTGCTAATACAGAAAATCCAACTATTCAAATAAATAGTGAATCAGCGATATTAATTGATGCCAACACTGGCCAAGTTCTATATGAAAAGAGAAGTCAAGAAAAGCGAGCTCCAGCAAGTATTACCAAGATCGCAACAGCTATATACGCGATTGAAAAGGGAAATTTAGATGACATTGTAACAGTTAGTGAAAAGGCAAGAAATGTCGAAGGTACAAGAGTTTATTTAGAAGTAGGAGAACAGGTACCACTAAAAAAACTAGTGCAAGGTCTCTTAATTAATTCTGGAAACGATGCTGGTGTAGCGATTGCAGAACATCTTGGCGGTTCAGTAGATGGATTTGTACAAGACTTTAATAAATTTTTACAAGAAGAAATTGGCGTAGAACATACCCGCTTCACAAATCCACATGGACTCTATAACCCAGATCATGTAACGACAGCAGAGGATATGGCTATCATCACCCAGTACGCGATGAATAATGAGGAATTTAGTGATATTTTTAAAATGAAAGAGCTTGAATGGAACGGAGAGAGCTGGGACACAACCCTTATTAATCATCACGAAATGGTTCGAGATGATTCTTATAATGGAATAACTGGTGGGAAAAATGGGTTTGTTACTGAATCTGGATTTACCCTCGTTACGACAGCAGATCAAGGGGATCTGAGCTTAATAGCAATCACACTACAAGCTATGACGGATGAGCAAGCATATGAAGATACAACCACATTATTAGATTATGGCTTTCAATCATTTGAAACGGGTATAACTGCAGGTAACCAGCAATATCAAGATTCACATGATCATAAATATCTACTTGAACAAAAAATTTCATATACAAAAAAGATCGGTGAGGTTGTCGAAGAGGAGGTTCTTCCAACAGGGGAACTACTAATTAAAGGTGAAGATGGAAGAACAATTCATCAACAGATGCTTAGAAAAATTGAAAATAATGACCGAGATAAAAAGTTAAAAAATGAAGTTGTTGCTTCGCCAATTGCTCAAGGAGAGACAAAGGCAGAAATTCACTTGAGTATCATTATTCCATTGTCATTAATGCTCACGTTCCTACTCTCTGGAATCTTTTATTTTCAAGTAAGAAGGCTGTAGATAATCATGAAGATACCTGGGATTTCAGAATGATTTCCTTTAACTTTGCAACGTTTTCCTTATTTGGATATAATTTATTTAAATTATTAACTTCTTAGGGATATAGTGTCTGAGTGATGGTATATTGATATATAGAGAAATAATAATGTTATAAATAAAACTATACAGAACTTAATGTAAAAAATTACATTTAACTTATTTTTGATATAATAAAAGAGGCGGCAAGTTTGCTAATGTCGCCTTTTTTCCTTTTTAAAATGGTTTTTACAAAGCTGGTTGTTTTGTGGACATTTTTAACATGTTAAACAGTTAATATTTAAGGAGGCGGAGAGATGAAGACACCTAGCTATAAAAATACATGGGATTTAGAAACGTTTTTTAAAGGTGGTAGTCAGTCTTTAGAATTTAAGGAGTTTTTATTGGGGATTGAAACTCTTATAACTGATTTAGATAAGTGTGTTAAGGAATGGTCTGATCTAATTTCAGTGGAAGATCACATAAATATACTTTTAGACGCTATCGGAAAAATATCTTCAATAACATTAAAAGTAGAACAAGCTGGATCATTTGTTGGTTGCTTACAGGCTCAGAATACAACTGATACAAATGCCAATTTATTGCGGTCAAAACTGACAACGATTAGTACATCATTTTCAAAGATCATGTTGAACTTTGAACAATTTCTTGGGGATATTGAACAAGATGTCTGGCGGAATATAATAAATGACCCAATGGTTAGTGAGCTTACATATATTTTAAATGAAATGCGTACTCAAACGAAAGAACGTTTATCTGTTGATAAGGAGCAACTAATACAGGGATTATCTGTTGATGGTTATTATGCATGGGAGCAACTTTATGATTTATTAGTTGCAAAAATAGAAATTCCCTTCGCAGAAAATGGAGAGCAGAAAACCTTATCAGTAGGTCAGGCTGCAAATAAATTTTCTGATCCAGATCGAACAGTAAGGAGCGAGCTATTTACAAATTGGGAAGTTGCCTGGGGAAATCAAGCAGATGTGTTTGCAGAGACATTAAATAGACTTGCAGGATATCGCCTAACTGTATATAAAGAACGAAAGTGGAGTGATCCCTTAAAGGAACCACTTGTGATCAACAGAATGAAAAAGGAAACGCTTGATATGATGTGGCAGGTTATATCAGAATACAAACAACCGCTTGTTCATTATATGAATCGTAAGGCAGAGATCTTAGGAGTCGAAAAATTAAGCTGGTACGATGTCGAAGCACCAATAGGTAAGGCAAATTCTGCACTTACCTACCAGGAAGGCACACAATTTATCCTAGATCAGTTTAGTCAGTTTGGACCAAGATTATCTGAGTTTACAAAAACGGCTTTCGAACAACAGTGGGTAGAGGCTGAGGACCGTCCGAAGAAAGCACCAGGTGGGTTCTGTACTGGTTTTCCAGAAAACAATCAATCACGAATCTTTATGACCTATTCTGGGACACCATCAAATGTATCAACCTTAGCACATGAATTAGGTCACGCTTTCCACTCATACGCGATGACTGATGTTCATCCTTTAAATTGTGATTATGCAATGAACGTAGCAGAAACTGCTTCAACATTCGCTGAAATGATTGTCTCGGATGCAGCTGTTAAACAGGCAAAGGATAAAGAAGAACGGATAGCATTACTTGAAGATAAATTACAAAGAAGTGTTGCTTTATTAATGAATATTCATGCTCGTTTCTTATTTGAAACAGCCTTTTATGAAGAACGCACACATGGATATGTTTCAAGTGAGCGACTGTCAGAATTAATGGTAGACGCTCAAAAAGAAGCATATTGTGATTCTCTTGATGAGTATCACCCGCATTTCTGGGCTTCTAAGCTTCACTTTTTTATAACAGATGTCCCATTTTATAACTTTCCTTATACGTTTGGGTATTTATTTTCACTAGGTATCTATGCTAAGGCACTTGATGAAGGTGAAGCATTTGAAGAGCAATATATTGAATTGTTAAAGGATACCGGTTCCATGTCTGTGGAAGACTTAGCAGCTAAACATCTATCGGTAGATCTAACGAAAAGGGAATTCTGGGAAAAGGCTGTCGAGATGGCAATCATTGATGTTGATGAATTTTTGGAACTAACGACTAAATAAGGGCAAAAATAACATTGATAAATGTTTTTTGAAAATGCTCTCTACCCATTTATCGCTAAATGGTGTTGAGAGCATCTTTTCACTTAGGCTCTTTTCTAAAAGTTTGTTGCACTAGTACGAATAAAAATCGGCTTTTGGATTTTTATAGTCTAATTGAATTGATCTTTAAAGGGATATCAGAGTAATTGAGAGAAAAGAGCACGAAGATATACTTAAAACGTGTACATGAATACTTTGTACGGAAAAAAACATTCTTTGCGAAAACAGCCTTTACTTAGGCTCTTTTCTAAAAGTTTGTTGCACTAGTACGAATAAAAATCGGCCATTGGATTTTTATAGTCTAAATGGTTCGATCTTTAAAGGGATATCAGAGTAATTGAGAGAAAAGAGCACGAAGATATACTCAAAACGTGTACATGAATACTTTGTACGGAAAAAAACATTCTTTGCGAAAACAGCCTTTACGTAGGCTCTTTTCTAAAAGTTTGTTGCAATAGTACGAATAAAAATCGGCCTTTGGATTTTTATAGTCTAAATGAATCGATCTTTAAAGGGATATCAGAGTAATTGAGAGAAAAAGCACGAAGATATACTTAAAACGTGTACATGAATACTTTGTACGAGAAACAACCTTCACTTATAATGTTTATACATTTGCTAAATAATAAAACATCTGCACATTATTTAAATCCTTATTTACAAAAAATACAAAGAGTAGAAAAATTTCTATTAAATGGTGATGAAGGTTTCAAACATATTGTCGAACGGGAAAAGGTATAAAAAAGATGAAATAAGAGGTGGTTAACTTGAAGTTAGCAACAAAAATTATTATAGGCTTAGGTTTAGGGGCAATTGTTGGTTTGCTATTAAATATACTTTCTCCAGATTTATTTAGTCTCTTGGATAAGTATCTCTTTACTCCGTTAGGAAGGATATTTCTAAATGCGATTAAAATGCTCGTTGTTCCAATTGTATTCTTTTCAATTACGCTTGGGGTTGCAGGTTTAGGTGATCCTAAAAAGCTTGGGAGAATTGGGATTAAAACAATTTCATTCTTTTTAACAACCACTGCTATTGCAATTATTATTGGTCTTTCACTAGCCAGTTTTATCCAGCCTGGTAATGTGGGGAGTTTCAATACAGAAGGTCTTGAGTTTGATGTAGAAAAAGCACCATCTACAGCAGATACATTACTTAATATAATCCCGACAAATCCTGTTCAAGCATTCGCTGAAGGAAACATGCTTCAAATTATTGTCTTTTCTATATTTGTTGGATTAGGAATTACGATGCTGGGGAAAAAAGCAAGTACTCTATTAACGGTTGTTGAGCAAGGAAATGAATTAATGATGTATTTAGTTAATCTAGTGATGAAATTTGCTCCATACGGAACATTTGGATTAATTGCTACAGCAGTAGGAAGTCAAGGGTACTCTGCAATAAAAGCGATGGGCTTATATATGATTGTCGTTCTGTTAGCGCTCTTTATTCATGGTCTTGTTACATATGGGTCTGCCATATTCTTATTCGCAAAGCAAAACCCATTTACGTTCTTTTCAAAATTCGCTCCAGTCATGACTGTGGGCTTTAGTACCTCTAGTAGTAACGCAACCTTACCAATTGCGATGGAAACTGCTCAGAAGGAATTGAAGGTGCCTGAGCCGATTAGTAGCTTTGTCCAACCTTTGGGTGCTACCATTAATATGGACGGAACAGCGATCATGCAAGGTGTTGCCACGATATTTATTGCACAGGTTTATGGTGAACACCTAACAACAATGGAATTAGTTACAGTAGTAGTAACTGCAGTATTAGCAAGTATTGGGACGGCTGGTGTTCCAGGTGTAGGTTTAATCCTACTCGCAATGGTTTTAGATTCAGTCGGTTTACCTGTTGCAGGAATTGGCTTAATTATCGGTATAGATCGATTATTAGACATGGCACGAACTGCAGTAAATATTACTGGGGATGCAGCATGTGCAGTTATTGTTTCTGAAACGGAGAAAAAGCATACTGATTTGAAGTCACCCGTTGTCTAAATAGTCATTTTTGATATTTATAGAAAAGTTGTAATGAATAATACTGTTAAAAGTGTTAGCAAGTAAGCTGCTAACACTTTTTTTATAAGGATAATTTCTGTGGATATTGAGAAAGAGTGAGTATTTAAGTTGTTTATTCGCTTACTTGGCTAATATACAGTTAAAATGGAGTTTTAAAGTTAAATTTAATCCTTTACTGTCAAACTCCTGAGGAGTAATATACATTCATAAATTATAATTGCTAAAAGGACGACAACATCATTAGTAATAGCTTAACACGTTGTGATAATTGCTCTATTATTTAGACTCTTTTCTAAAAGTTTGTTGCTCTAGTACGAATAAAATTGGCTTTTGGATTTTTTGGTCTAAATTGAAGCTATATCCAAAGGGATATCAGAGTAATTTAGCAAAAAGAGCACGAAGATATCCTTAAAGCGTGTACATTAATACATTGTACGGAAAACAACAATCTTTGTGAAAACAGCCAGTATTTAATAGGGGAATTTTGAAAGCTAAAGGGGTTATAAAAAGTTTACAAAATAACAATAAAAAGGGAATAAACAATTCAAATCGCTGAATCCTATTAAAGGAGCGGAGGACCCATTATTGTGTCTTTCTTAATTAGGGGTGAATCAAATGGAAAGTTTCGTTTGTAGGGCTAAACTCTTGCCCGAATCCGACAGCTAACTTCGTAAGCGTTAGAGAGGAATTGAACATGTGATGTTATAAGGTCACAGGGGTTCATTATGCCTCTGTGACCTTTTTTGCTAGGCTCTATTCTATAAGTTTGTTGCTATTAAGCCAAAAAAATCGGTCATTGGATTTTTTTCTTATAATTTGAAGCTATTTTAAAGTAAATGGCTAAATAATATACGAAAAGAGTACGAAGACACACATAAATAGGTACAGAACAGAAGTGCTTGTTAAGAAAAACTACAATCTTTGCGAAATAGTCTTTGCATAAAAGAAACAATATGAAAGAGAAAGAAGGAATTCTTAGTGAATAAGAAGCAGTTCGCTGTATTTGGCTTAGGTCGTTTTGGTGGAAGTTTAGTAAAGGAATTTCATGCGCTTGGAATCGAGGTTCTAGCCATAGATAAAAGTCATGAGAAGATTCAACAATATAGCAATTACGCCACCCATGCTGTAAAAGCCAATGCAATGGATGAAAAAACGTTAAAGCAATTAGGTGTAAGAAATGTCGATCATGCCTTTGTTTCTTTTGGTGACGACATTGAAGCAAGTATCTTAACTTCTTTAATCCTAATCGAGTTAGGGGTACCTCAGGTCTGGGCAAAGGCTCAGAATGACTATCACCAAAGGGTATTAGAAAAGATTGGTGTAAACCGTGTTATTCATCCAGAACGGGATATGGCGAAGAGAATTGCCCATCACATTATTTCTGAAAAAATGATTGATTATATCGAACTTTCACGTGAATATAGTATGGTTGAGGTTGTCGCAACAAAGAAATTACTTGATAAAAGTCTTTCCGATCTAAATATTCGAACTAGATTTGGTTGTAATGTTGTTGGTATACAACGCGGTGAAGAAATTAGTGTGTCACCAGGTGATAATGAGATTATTTCATTAGGTGATGTATTGATAATTATTGGTAAGAATAAGGACATTATCAACTTTGAAGAAGATGGAATGTAATGAATGGTCGAAGGTTATTATACTTAATCGATCACAATTAATAGTAGAGGTTGCTTCAATAACACGACAGTAACGGGCCTGGTTAATGATAATGATCCAGGCTATGCTCTAGTAAAAAACGATTTTTATGCTACTCTTATCGATAGGTTCTATTTTAAAAGTTTATAAACACCAACCATCTTTAGCTTGCAATACTATTTAAAGACGACTTGGGAAAACGACCAAAAGAAAACGAGGAGCTTAGATGTGCTAGTCATCACTCTTCAGATTTGTGACAAATACAATGAGCATAATAAACCTAATGAAGCAAATAGACCAACAATGGCCCCACCTTCCTCAAATGCTTCTGGCATCATTGTTGAAGCTACCATGGCTATAATACCTCCTGCAGCAAATGCTGAAATAAAAGAGAGAATAAATGGTGAAGCATTTTGTAGTAGTGAATAACCGATAAGTGAGCTTAATGAGGCTAGTAAAACAACTATACCCCACATTAATAAGAGTGTCTTCTTACGATATCCTACCTTTTTTAAACCAACAGTACTTGATAAACCTTCTGGAAAGTTACTAATAAAAACAGCGATAACCATTAAATAGCTAACAGTACCCTGTTGTAATAAACTAACGCCAATGATAACAGATTCTGGTATAGCATCAATAACTGTACCAATAAAAATTGATAATCCTGAATGATGACCACTTTTATCTTTTGTCCGTTTTCTATCATGACCACCTTTCTTCGTTATCAATAGTTCAGAAATTGTAAACACAAGAGATCCAGAAAGAAAGCCAATAGAGGTGGCTATTAAACCACCTTGATCAACAGACTCAATAAGTAGTTCAAAAGAAGCTGCACCAATTAAAACGCCAGTACCAAAAGACATAATTAAGCCAGTTGTCTTTTTTGCTAAATCTTTATATAACCCCAATAAAGCCCCAATTAAAATCGAAGAACCAGCAAAAGCTCCCCAAAGCGCAGCTTGAACCAAAATAGCCATCTCCTATACGTTATTCTTGTGATTGAGATACTGTAGATCGAAAATACTTCTTATTATTTTCATCGCATCTTTTACTTCAACGATTTATAAACCACTATCAATAGTTTCCCCAAATTCTCTCAGAAAAACATAAATGAAGGTAAATCGCTATTTTCTAATTGAAAATGATTTTCATTTTTCATTTTTTTTGCTAAACTATTTATAGACTGAATTTTTAGTACAATTAATAGTGATGTTTCCCAAGATAAGCTTATAAATGTTTGATTATTTTACGTATAGAAAAGTTGGGATTATGGATGAATACTTTAACTCACACACAAATAGATTCATTGAGAAAATACCGTTTATCGACAGAAAAAAGTCGGACATTTCCGACAATAGCTGGGATTGATTTACTTGATCCAGAACGGCTTACATCTCTATTAGAAAACGACTTAAAGATGAAACTTAATACAGATAAACAAAACGTGCTAGGTTCAATGCTCGTAAAAAGCTATGCCTTCTTAGCAGCTCTCGTTTTGTATTCAATGAGTATTTATAATAAGGGATTAGACAGTTCTCTTCAAAATCTTTCCATTCAAACCGATGACAACGATCCTTTCTGGCTTCCAAGCTTCTATTTTGAAAATTTGGATGTAACCACACCACAATCAAATCGAGATGAATGGAGAAGTGAAGTTTTACAAACACTATTTTTAGAAAATATCGCTAAAGTAATTACTGTTACTTCAAAACAAACAAGGGTATCAAAAATGGTTCTTTGGGAAAATATTTCTGGTTATATTTTCTGGATGTATGAATCATCACTGCAAGATACTAGCTTGACTAAGGAGCAATTACAAACGCTACAAGAGGATTTTGACTATATTATTACGGATGCACCACCACATGTTTTTGGTGTGAAATCCAGAAATCCGCTAACTCAATTTTATCGTGCTAAATCCAACGATCAAATGCGCAAGACATGTTGCTTATTTTATTTAACATCAAAAAGTAATAATCGCTGTCAAAATTGTCCAATTTCATGCAGGTAACGGGTGTTAGGTTCGTTTGTTTTAGGAGTAAAAGGGAATAAATCATATGATTTATTCCCTTTTGTATTGTCATTTTTTTCTAATAGTTTGTTGTACTAGGAATATAGTAATGTAGTTATTTTTCAAAGAAGATGACATAGTGAATAAGCAAAAAGACAACTCAACATTAATGTCGAAATAGTGTGTTTTTTGTCAAATGATAGATTTTAACTGGATAAAAAAATGCTGGGTTTAATTAAGTAAAGCTAACTTTTTTTAAAAAATATACAGTCAAAGGCATTGCGTATGAACAATGCCTTTGAATTTGTATACTGTTCTTGTTGTTGTAAAAGGGGCTAATTTTTGTTTTTGTCTTTTATATTCTAGGAAAAAAATCGCTTCTCTTAACTTCCATAGGGTGATTGTTGTTCAAGATAAGTAGAAAATTGTTCGTGTTTTTGTTGGAGCTTCTCTTGATCAGCGGCTTCAACTGAATACCAGCCATTTTTAAACATTAAGTTGAATAAATCTCGTTGTGATTGTTGGGTTTCGTTGAAGACGGTTAATAGGTCTTGATAAAGTTCTTGGTGGCTTGCTTCATTTAAGGCAATTGAGTAGGCTTCTGTCAGGTATTTTTCTGTTGATAATAAATCGTTTACAAAGTCACGGTCATTCATTTGTGGATTTTTCTCAATCTTTGTTACTGAGTTTTTGAGTTTTTGATGGTTATCCATATCTTTCACTCCTAATGAAGTTGTGATCCTTGATTAATTTGTTGGTTGTTCTCAAGGTGAGTTAATATTCTTTGATAATGTTGGTGATGCATTTTACCTACCTGTTCTAATTGCTCTTTAATTTCTTGGATTTGGCATTGAGACGCGAAAAAATGTGCTTTTTTCATTGCTAAGAGGTTCCAAGAGAGCATATCAGTTAAGTATAGTTGATCTTTAGTTGATACAACTTTTGGTGGTTGTGGCATTATTGATTGTTGTTGTATGTTTTGCTGTTGTTGCATAAAGTACCCCTCCTCATAAATTGTCTTCGATATCATTCCACTAAAAAAGTGAATTATACATTTTCTTTTAGACAGAATTCCTCGCAAGGGACATATAGATAATGTAGTGAGAATAAAGTTTTGTAATAAGGATCTTTTCAATTTCTAATAATCTTTCATTTATTCTTAAACATCTGTTTTTACTTTTTTTATTCGTTCACTTCGAAAAATTTAGACATCTATTTCCTTTAGATTGAGTCTATTTCGGTTGCATCGTTTTTTTCTGCTAGAGGAGGGTTTTATATGGAAAAGTTACTACGAAACTCTTTCATGTTTTTATCCAGGAATAAGATATTAACTAAATTAGCTAAAAAGTATGGTTTAAGGTATGGTGCAGCAAGATTTGTAGCAGGGGATACGATAGAATTAGCAACAAAGGTGATTAAAGATCTTAATAATAAAGACCTAGACGTAACACTTGATTATTTAGGCGAATTTATTGACGATGTACAAGAGGCAAATGAAATGGCGAGCAATTGTATTAAAGCAATTGAGGCAATTGGAAAAGAAGGTTTACAATCTCAGCTTTCTTTAAAGCTTACTTCTATGGGGTTAGATATTTCGAATGAAGTTGTCATACAAAATATGAAAAGAATACTAACTGTAGCAAAGCAGTATCATGTGTTTGTAACAATTGATATGGAGGACTACTCTAGATGTGAGAGAACACTGGAAATTTTTAAAGAATTAAAGAAGGAATTTACTAATGTTGGTACGGTTTTACAAGCTTATTTATACCGTACGGTAAAGGATATAGAAGAGTTGAATGAGTTCCAGGCCGATTTGAGACTAGTTAAGGGAGCATACAAAGAGTCAGCTAATGTGGCTTATCCTGAAAAAAAGGCAGTCGATAAAAATTTTAAACAAATTATTAAAATGCATTTGCTAAACGGGAATTTTACTGCAGTTGCGACACATGATGATGCGATCATAGAATATACAAAGCGATTAGTAATGATCTATAAAATTCCTAAAGAACAATTTGAATTCCAAATGCTATACGGTATTCGACCTGAAAAACAGCGTGAGTTGGTGAAAGATGGTTATTGCATGCGCGTTTATGTTCCGTACGGTACTGATTGGTATGGATATTTTATGAGAAGACTGGCAGAACGACCTGCTAATGTCGCATTCGTGTTGAAGGGGATGATAAAAAAATAGCTAATTAGTAGGAAGAGTCTGACGATTCGTACATCAGACTCCTTTAAACCTATTGTAGCTAAATATATTTTGTTAATCATTACCCATATTATGCTGTTTATATTGCTGGTTTTGGCTAGTACGCTTGCCACCACCCGCATGTTCGATTGTTGGTCCTGCATTTCCCTTTACACTTGCTGCACTAACACCTGCTTTTGAAGGGTTTTTCTTTAGTCTTGCCATGATCAATCACCTCCTAAAGAATTATCGTTTCCTAAGTGGAAATTAATTATGTAGAAGACTTGCAAGGTTTGGTGAATTTCAAAAACCAAACCTGAGTTTTTGGCGGATTAATTTTATCAATTTGATTGAAGATGACTTCCATTCATAAGGAGAACAACAAACTTTTGAAAAGTATTTAGAAAAAGTAAGAAATGTATTGAAGATCCTTAAAAATTCTTTTATATTAGTAATAACGGAACTCATTCGCAAGGTTCATTTTTTTTAGTCAGAAAATGAATGAGTATTCATTCAAAAAGGGGGAAGAGCATGATCCAGCGAATTAATAAGGCTGCTGTATTAGGATCTGGTGTTATGGGGGCAGGCATTGCTGCACATTTAGCAAATATAGGAATCCCTGTCTTGCTATTAGATATCGTACCAAATGAATTGAATGAAGATGAGACCAAGAAGGGTTTGACGCTTGCAGATAAGCAAGTGAAAAATCGAATCGCAAATACATCAAAGCAAAAACTTTTGAAGCAAAAGCCAGCACCATTAACAGTAAAGGAAAATATCGAGCTAATTGAGGCAGGAAACTTTGAGGATGATCTACACCGTCTTTCAGAAGTAGACTGGGTGATTGAAGTGGTTGTCGAAAACCTTGCTGTTAAACAAAAGGTCTTCGGAGAAGTTGATAAATATAGAAAACAAGGTAGTTTGATTAGTTCGAATACATCAGGAATATCTGTGGAAGCGATGGTTGAAGGACGTTCTGTTGATTTTAAACGTCATTTTCTAGGAACGCACTTTTTTAATCCGCCACGTTACTTAAATCTTTTAGAAGTTATTCCAACAAAGGAAACGGATGAACAAGTTGTTTCATTTATGAAAACATTTGGTGAGGATATCTTAGGTAAAGGTGTAGTAGTAGCGAAGGATACACCCAATTTTATTGCAAACCGTATTGGGACATATGGGTTACTAATAACTGCACGCGAAATGATAAATGGTGGATATAGTATTGGCGAAGTCGATTCTCTTACAGGACCTCTAATAGGAAGACCAAAGAGCGCGACTTTTCGAACCCTCGATGTTGTAGGTCTAGACACCTTTTCACATGTTGCTAAAAATGTACATGAATTAGTTGAAGGCGAGGAAAGGGATGTTTTTGAGATACCTGCTTTCATGAAGAAAATGTTGGATAATGGTTGGCTTGGCAGTAAAAGCGGTCAGGGCTTTTATAAAAAGACGGGCAAAACGATACTTGAATTAAATCAAGACACATTTAAATATGAAGAAAAGAAGACTATGAAAGCAGCTTCTATTGAGTTAGCGAAGCAAACCAAAGGTCTAAATAATAAATTGAAAGCGCTTATTTATTCAGGGGATCGAGCTGGTGCTCTCTTACAACAAATAACGTTTCCGACGCTTGCTTACTCAGCAGAGCTACTTGGTGAAATAGCTGATGACATCGTGGCGATTGATTGTGCAATGAAATGGGGGTTTGGGTGGGAACTTGGCCCATTCGAAATGTGGGATGCAATAGGTGTTCAGAAGTCAATAGCTGAGATGGATAATCTAAGTATTACTATTCCTAATTGGGTAAGAGAAATGGTGGAGAAAGGAAATGAGTCATTTTATCGAAAGGAAAATGGTGTGCTTTTCTTTTATAAAAATGGAGAATATCGTCAAGTTCATCAAAATCCAAAAACGATAAATTTAAAAACATATAAAGAAGTGAATGGAGTTATTAAGAAAAATAGTGGTGCGAGCTTTATTGATATGGGGGATGGTGTTGCATTACTGGAATTTCATTCGAAAAGTAATGCGATAGGCTTAGATATTATCCAAATGATTAACTTCGCCATTGATGAAGTGGAAAGAAATTACAAAGGGCTTATTATTGGAAACCAAGGAAAAAATTTCTGTGTAGGAGCAAACCTAGGAATGATTCTTATGGAGGCCCAGGATGACAATATTTTTGAAATCGATATGGTAATTAAACATTTCCAACAAGCAATGATGCGTATCAAATATAGTAATAAACCAGTTGTAGCAGCACCATTTGGCATGACACTTGGTGGCGGAGCTGAAGTTTGCTTACCTGCAAGTAGTATACAAGCATCAAGTGAAACATATATGGGCTTAGTTGAAGTCGGTGTAGGATTAATTCCAGGTGGAGGCGGTAGCAAAGAGCTCTATATAAAACTGATTAATTCTATCCCGAAAGGTGCGGAGTTTGATTTACAATCGGTTGCAAATAAAGTGTTTGAAACAGTGGCAATGGCTAAGGTCTCAACTTCAGCAGCGGAAGCGAGAGGAAATCATTTTTTAAATGAAAACGACCAAATTAGCATAAATAGCGATCACTTATTATATGATGCAAAGCAACGTGTGATCGCTCTCCATGACAAGGGCTATCAGCCACCTATTAGAAAGAAAATACCTGTTGTTGGTGAAACGGGTTATGCAACACTATTACTTGGTGCACAATCAATGTATCAATCAGGTTATATAACAGAACATGACTTGAAAATCGCAAAAAAACTTGCCTATGTTATTGCCGGTGGCAAGGTCCCATATGGTACAGAAGTCGATGAACAGTACCTACTTGCTTTAGAAAAAGAGGCGTTTTTAAGTTTAGTGGAGGAAGGTAAATCTCAAGCTCGAATGCAACACATGCTAATGAAAGGAAAGCCACTTAGAAACTAGTAGATGTTGTTGTTTTAAAAAGTCCGGGAAAATTCCTATTTTTCTTGAATATCTTTTAAGGTTTGTAAACATTATCCAGGCAATGAAGGGGAGGTAAGATCATGCGGGAAGCAGTCATTGTAGCGGGTGCTAGAACACCTGTAGGGAGAGCGAAAAAAGGAACATTGGCCAATATGCGTCCAGACGATTTAGGAGCATTAGTCGTAGGGGAAACGTTAAAACGTATGGGAGATTATCAGGGGAATATCGATGATTTAATTATTGGCTGTGCAATGCCTGAAGCAGAACAAGGATTAAATATGGCAAGAAATATTGGTGCGCTTGCAGGTCTACCTCATACAGTTCCAGCAATTACAATAAACCGCTACTGTTCATCAGGTTTACAAAGTATAGCTTATGGTGCGGAAAGAATCATGCTTGGAACATCAGATACAGTGATAGCTGGTGGGGCTGAATCTATGAGTCTCGTACCGATGATGGGGCATGTCGTCAGACCAAATGTAAAACTTGCTGAAGAGGCACCAGAATATTATATGGGAATGGGCCATACCGCTGAGCAAGTAGCGATAAAATATGATATTTCCCGTGGAGAACAAGATGCCTTTGCAGTTAGAAGTCATCAACGAGCAGCTAAAGCAATAAAGGAAGGAAAATTCATTGAAGAAATTGTTCCCGTAGACGTACCAATTAGGTCTGTTAGTACTGATTATAAGCTACATGAGAAGGTCATTCAATTCACTGAAGACGAGGGAGTTCGCGCCAATACAACAATAGAAGTACTAAAAACGTTACGACCAGCATTCTCTACAAAAGGATCTGTGACAGCAGGAAACTCTTCACAAACTAGTGATGGTGCAGCTGCAGTAATGCTTATGGATAGAGAAAAGGCAACAACGCTAGGATATGAACCAATGGCAAAATTTCGCTCATTTGCAGTGGCGGGTGTACCTCCCGAAATTATGGGAATTGGTCCGATTGCTGCTGTCCCTTTAGCGCTAAAGTATGCAGGATTAGAGCTAGCTGATATTGGCCTATTTGAATTAAATGAAGCATTTGCATCCCAATCAATTCAAGTGATCCGAGAGCTAGGATTGGATGAGGAAAAGGTGAATGTAAATGGAGGAGCTATTGCTTTAGGACACCCATTAGGTTGTTCCGGTACGAAGTTAACATTATCGCTGATCCATGAAATGAAACGCCGAAATCAACAATTTGGAATCGTCACAATGTGTATTGGTGGAGGTATGGGTGCAGCAGGGGTATTTGAATTAATTTAACAAGCTCTGTGCTAGGTGGTTGCTATCAATCTAGATATCTAGATGAATCATTAAACAATAATTGGGGGAATTTTTCATGTCAAAAGTAACGCATGATCTGGTTAAAGGTGGTAGTTTTTTACTTGAGGATCTCTCGTATGATCGAATTTTTACTCCTGAGGATTTTACAGACGAACACAAAATGATTGCAAAGACAACGGAGGACTTTGTTGTTAATGAAGTGGTACCCAATCTTGAAGATATTGAAAACCATCAATTTGAAAAATCAGTAAAGCTGTTAAAACAAGCTGGTGAGCTTGGACTTTTAGGAGCGGATGTTCCAGAAGAATACGGCGGGATTGGTCTAGATAAAATTAGCTCAGCATTAATAACAGAAAAAATTGCAAGAGGTGGAAGCTTTTCATTATCCTTCGGTGCTCATGTAGGCATAGGCTCTCTACCTATAGTGTTATTTGGGAATGAAGAGCAGAAACAAACATATTTACCTGGTCTAGCTTCAGGAGAAACACTAGCCGCGTATGCGTTAACAGAACCAAATTCAGGTTCAGATGCACTTGGAGCCAGGGCGACTGCAAAGTTAAACGCAGAAGGTACACATTATATATTAAATGGAGAAAAGCAATGGATTACAAATTCAGGATTTGCTGACCTTTTCATTGTATATGCAAAAGTCGATGGTGAGCATTTCTCGGCATTTATTGTTGAACGAGATTATCAAGGTGTATCAACCGGGCCAGAAGAGAAGAAAATGGGGATAAAAGGATCTTCAACAAGAACCCTAATCCTAGAGGATGTACCAGTTCCAAAAGGGAATTTGATTGGCGAACTAGGTAAAGGGCATGTTATTGCTTTTAATATATTAAATATAGGCCGTTATAAATTAGCTGTAGGTACAATTGGTGGTGCTAAACGGGTAATTGATGTGTCTGTCCAATATGCAAACCAAAGACAGCAGTTTAAAACCCCAATAGCTAAATTTTCACTTATTGGCGAGAAACTGGCGAACATGGCTGTAAAAACATATGCGATGGAAAGTTCAGTATACCGAACAGTTGGCCTTTTTGAAGATCGAATGGGCAGATTAACAGACGAACAAACTAAAAATGGCAAAGAGGTTGCTAAAGCAGTTGCTGAATATGCAATTGAATGTTCATTAAATAAAGTATTTGGTTCGGAAACATTAGATTATGTAGTTGATGAAGGAGTACAAATTCATGGCGGATATGGGTTTATGGCTGAGTATGAAGTAGAAAGAATTTATCGAGATTCACGAATCAATCGAATCTTTGAGGGGACAAATGAGATTAACCGTTTATTAGTGCCAGGTACCTATCTCAGGAAGGCTTTAAAAGGAGAGTTACCTTTATTTCAAAAGGCGCAAAGTTTACAAGAAGAGCTCATGATGTTGATGCCAGAAGAAGTTGAAGATGGACCGTTAGAACAAGAAAAATACCTGCTAAAAAATGCAAAGAAAATTGGGATCTTAATCACTGGGCTAGCAGCACAAAAATATGGAAAGGAACTCCAAAGTGAGCAGGAGATCCTTGTAAATATAGCAGATATCGTCAGCCATATTTATGCAATGGAGTCAGCTATTTTACGTACAGAGAAGGCACTAATTAAGTCTGGAGAACAGAAAATAAAGCAAAAACTGCTATATACACAAGTCTATTGCCAAGAAGCCTTTAATGAGATTGAAGCACATGCGAAGGAATCGTTAATTGCTGTTGAGGTTGGTGATTCGTTACGGATGATGCTCTCGGCATTACGGAAATTCACTCGACATACACCGATTAATGTTATTAGTAAGAAAAGAGAAATTGCCGAGGCGATTATTAATAAGAACGCATACCTAGCATGATTAAACGATTTAGATAATAGGGAGTTGACCTGTCATTAAGGGTCACTCCTTTTCGCTATGTAGGAATGTGACTAATGAGTCTTTGCAATTCGGCTCAAATCATTAAACAGAAAACATAGCCGATGAGTTTTAAAAAGTATCTAATTAGAATGTTTCTAATTAGGCTTGTGGAAAAAGATATGATAAGATAAAGTAAAAGTAACTTGTATAATATAGGTGGTGAATGTATGTCAATACGCTTTTATTGGTATCCTAAATGTGGGACATGTCGGAAGGCAAAGAATTGGTTGGAAGATCAGAATAAAGATTTTGATGAAATACATATAGTTGAAAATCCACCAACTAAAGACGAGTTAAATTCCATGTATAAGAATAGTGGAGTAGAGCTAAAGAAATTTTTTAATACTAGTGGGAGAAAGTACCGTGAGTTAGGATTAAAAGATAAATTAGCTTCAATGACTGAAGAAGAAATGATCGAATTATTATCATCTGATGGGATGTTAGTGAAAAGACCAATTGCTGTGGAAGGTAACAAAATCACAATTGGATTTAAAGAAGATCAATATGTAGAAACATGGGGGAATTAATCAATAATTCTTGTATAGTTTGTTTCAAGCTGGTAAAACAATAATGAATCTACATAATGAAAAACTAAGCTGCTTAGTTAGAAAAAAGAGATTAATACTGGAGGTAATAAATATGAACACACCAAAAGAATTACGTTATTCTGAAGAACATGAGTGGGTAAAGGTAGAAGGTGAAAAGGTACGTATAGGCATTACTGATTTTGCACAATCTGAACTTGGAGATATCGTATTTGTAGAACTACCTGAGGTTGGCGCTGAAATTAAAGCAGATGAACCATTCGGTAGTGTTGAATCTGTTAAAACAGTGTCTGAGCTCTATGCTCCAATCAGTGGGAAAATTGTTGAAATCAATGAGGATCTTGATGATAGCCCTGAGTTTGTAAATGAATCACCATATGAAAAAGCATGGATGATTGTAATTGAACCTTCTAATATTGCTGATACTGAAGAATTAATGACAGCTGAGCAATACGTAGAAATGACAAATGAAGATTAATTAGAATGATGGCACTCAAATATGGACACCCTACAATTAGATAAAGGAGGGTGTCCATATGTCTATAGAAAAACAACGTTTGGATATTACTGATCGAGTTGTAGGTAAATTTAGTGAAGGTCAATTAAATCTTTATCTAGAAAAAGAGAAAATTGGTCAAATGGTAACAGAAAATAACTATCAATTAAAGTCAGGCTATGAATATAATGAAAGCCGTTTTTACCAATTTGCAGATGTAGTAACTGGAGCAGATCAAAAATATGTGGATTGTGATGATGAGAGCGGCTGGTGTTAAAAGCAGTGGAACAAATCCACTGCTCTTTTTATAAAGTTCTCTTTTCTAAATGTTGTTGCTATCAAACCGAGTAATATCGTTCATTGGATTTCTCCGTATAGTTGGAAGTTAGCGAAAACAGCCTTATATAAAGGTCGTTTCTTCTCAGGTTTTTAGTTATTCTATGTATTGGTATAAAATAACTCTAAGTTCCTAACATAGAGATTCTTAAAAAAACTTGAAATAAAGGGAAACAACCTCGACAAATCGAATAACTTATAAAGACTCTTACTATAAAAATAGGTGATGTTTATGTCGTTAGTTGAGGTTGAAAAGGTCCTAATTGTTGAAGGGAAATCTGATAAAAAGAAAGTTCTGCACGTATTAAACGAGCCAATCGAAATCATTTGTACAAATGGAACAATTAGTGTAACTAAGCTGGATGAAATGATTGATGAATTAATCTTGAAGGATGTCTATATACTAGTCGATTCAGATGATGCAGGTGATCGGCTAAGAAAACTATTTAAAAGGGAGTTTCCTGAAGCATCACATATATATATAGATAGAGCATATCGAGAGGTCGCTACAGCTCCTGATCACCATGTTGCCTCTGTTTTACTTAGTGCCAATATTGATGTGGATGCGAAATTTCTTTAGAAAGGTAAAGAGATTGTTGCTATGATTGAATGGGAAGAGAAACAGTTTACTATACAAAAAGAAGGTCTTAGTTTTTATTATCTTTATACACCAATGTGTGGGACATGTCAGGTAGCAAGAAAAATGTTAACAGTGATTGATGAGGTATTACCTTCAATTACGATCCATTCTGTAAACTTAAATTATTATCCGAAAGAGGCAATCGAGTTAGGGATTGAAAGTGTACCATGCCTACTGATCTTTGATGATGGAATCGAAAGAGAAAAAATTTATGCCTTCCAATCAGTGGGTTACTTACTGGACATAATAAAAAAACATTTGCCTTAACCTGACATATTTCTCGGGAAATACTCATATATTCACAAATGGTGTAGGAGTCAGCAGAAACTGTCGATATATTTATAAAGGAATCTTCCATTATTCAATGAAGTAAGTATAAAACTTCATTGGTATCGGGAGGTTCCTTTATGTATATGAAAACATTTATTGTTAATCTTAATAAAGCTAAGTTTCTGACACCGATCTTAATAAACAGAACACTTCTATTGGAAGTGAAACCAATTCAAAGAAATAGTTATTTTGTGAAAATGACATCAAACGGTGCTGAAATGATTGAGGAACCTTTATTAAAGGTTGATTTTATCTTGGAAGGAGAAGCTATTGATCTAGAAGAAGTATTATTAGGAAAAGGTAATTTAAAGCAATTAATTTCATTTGGAAAAATAAAGGTAACAGGTTCCTATCGAGATTTTTTAAAACTTGAGGCCATAATGAAGTTAAGTTAGATAGTTTAGTAGTTATGTTCTTCTTCAGCTAAAAAACCAGCAGGGAGCAACTATTTTTCGAGAAATCCACTAAGTAAAGACATTAAAATAAATGGTTAATAGTCTTGTATCTTCATGATGTAATCGTTTACTATTAAGGTAGTTTAAGTTGTGGGAATTTTCTAACTTTCACAAACAGCGAATTTAGACGTGCAAATAATCTTTGAATAGGAGGAATTATTATGAAAGAAAAAAGTACGTATCGTCCAGAAACGGTTACTATTCACGGTGGATTAAAGAAAGATACAATGACAGGGGCAAGATCGGTACCGATTTATCAATCTAATGCCTATTTATTTGATGATACAGAACATGCAGCAAACCTATTTGGATTAAAGGAACCTGGATACATATATACCCGAATCCATAATCCAACATCAACTGTATTTGAAGAGAGAATTGCTGAACTTGAAGGAGGGATTGGGAGCCTGGCTGTAGCGAGTGGTATGGCCGCAATCACACTCTCTATCTTAAATATTGCCGGTGCTGGGGATGAAGTTGTATCGGCTTCAGCATTGTACGGTGGGACATACAATTTATTTGCAACTACACTACCTAAATACGGTATTGATACAGTATTTGTGGACGTAAAAGATCCTGAAAATTTTCGTGCAGCGATAACGCCTAAAACAAAAGCGATCTTTGCAGAAACAATAGGTAATCCCAGCCTAGATGTATTAGATATTGAGGCAGTAGCTAAAATTGCGCATGAAGCAGGAATACCGTTAATTGTCGATAATACATTTGCTACACCTTATCTTTGTAAACCAATTGACCATGGAGCGGATATTGTCGTTCATTCGGCAACAAAATGGTTATTGGGAAATGGGACAAGCTTAGGTGGAGTAATCATTGATGGTGGAAACTTTAATTGGAATAATCCTAAGTTTCCAGGCTTCACAACTCCTGATCCAAGTTATCATGATTTAGTTTATGCAGATGCTCTAGGAGAACAGGCTTTTATTATAAAAGCTAGAGTGCAATTATTACGTGATTTAGGTCCTGCACTTAGTCCCTATAATGCATTTCAATTCACTCTTGGTTTAGAAACGCTTCATGTTCGTATGAAGGAGCATATTGCAAATGCGAGAAAAATGGTTGATTATTTGGAAAATCACCCAGCCATTGAATGGGTTCTATATCCCGAACAATCAGATAATCCTGATAAAGTCTTAGCAGATAAATACTTACCAAATGGAGCCGGTTCAGTCATCGTCTTTGGAATAAAGGGTGGTCGCGAAGCTGGAGCATCTTTGATTAACAATGTACAGCTTTGGTCACATGTTGCGAATGTTGGGGATGCAAAGAGCCTAATTATTCATCCGGCAAGTACAACCCATCAGCAATTAAGTGCGGAAGGATTAAAAAGATCAGGAGTCACTGAAGATTTAATTCGCTTATCGGTTGGAATTGAGCACATCCAAGATATTATCGAAGATCTAGATCAAGCAATTTACAAAGCAACTGGGGTAAAGGGAACTGAACAGGTTCATTCTTAATACAGTATGTAAAGTTACTTAAATCTTAAATTTCCAATACAACCAGATGTAAAAATGATTTCTTCGGATAAACTGGGGTGACTTTACAAAGTCATCTCACTTTTTTTGTCTATATGCATAGTAAAGTGAATAATAAAATCAAGAAAAATTATACTAAAAAATAATTATTAGCTTTTGAATTAATTGACATGATTTTAAATATCGTGATACAATCACATTCGTACTTAAGTCTGACTTGTAAAATAGTAAACTTTAATTATATAGTTGTTCTCTTATCAAGAGAGGTGGAGGGAAGTGCCCTTTGAAGCCCGGCAACCATCAACAGTGTTGAAATGGTGCCAATTCACGCAAAGCTGTATAGCTTTGGGAGATGAGAGAAAGGACATTTTTGCGCCTTTCTGCTCATGTTGCAGAAGGGTTTTTGTTTTTAGCTGGAACTTTTCTAACAATGATTTCTAGACGAACTCTTCAATCCAAATTCTATATAAGAAAAACAACAATCCTACTAACAAACTTATTATAGAAAAAAAGGATTAGTGAGATTATCCAAAGACATAAAAAACTGAAAGTAGGTGACAACTTGATTAGATTAGAGGGCGTTAATAAAGTTTATGAAACAAAAACGGGCAATGTAACGGCTGTTAATAATGTGAATTTGCAAATAGATAAAGGTGAAATTTTCGGGATTATTGGATATAGTGGGGCTGGGAAAAGTTCACTAATTCGTTTGTTAAATGGGTTAGAAAAACCAACTAGTGGTAGAATTAATGTTGCTGGAAGTCAAATTGACGAGATTCGTGGCTCGAAATTAAGAAAAGCTCGATTAGGAATTAGTATGATTTTTCAGCATTTTAATTTACTATGGTCACGTTCTGTTCAAGATAACATTGCGTTCCCATTAGAAATTGCAGGTGTAAAAAAACCTGAACGGATTAGACGAGTAAATGAACTAATCCGACTAGTTGGTCTTGAAGGTCGTGAGGATGCTTTCCCATCCCAATTAAGTGGTGGTCAAAAGCAACGTGTTGGAATTGCAAGGGCATTGGCAAATAATCCACAAGTCTTATTATGCGATGAAGCAACCTCAGCGCTAGACCCACAGACAACAGATTCCATTCTAGACTTACTTGTAGATATAAACAAAAGACTGGGATTAACAATTGTCCTTATTACACACGAAATGCATGTGATTCGAAAAATATGTAATCGAGTGGCGGTGATTGAAGAAGGAAAGATCGTCGAGCAAGGCGAGGTCCTAGAACTCTTCAAAAATCCAAAGGAACAGATTACTAAGAGGTTTATGAAGCAAGTAACAGAACCTGAAGAGACATTTGATACGATTAAAAATCTTGTCAACCATCACCCTGAAGGACAAATTATTCAACTTACCTTTGTAGGGGATTCAACGGAACAGCCACTTATAACAAACCTGATCCGTCATTATGACTTGGATATAAATATATTGCAGGGGAAAATCTCTCAAACACAAAATGGTGCTTATGGAACTTTGTTTATTCATTTAAAGGGTGAGCAAGATGTAATTGAGAATGCAATTACGTTCATTAAGTCCAACAAGATAGGTGTGGAGGTGATTGTTAATGAGTGAGTGGTATGAATTACTAAAATGGGAAAAACTGATGACTGCAACACAAGAAACCATTTATATGACACTGATCTCTGTTGCCCTAACATTTATTCTGGGGATGATATTAGGATTACTGTTGTTTTTAACCGGAAAAGCTGGGATGTGGGAAAATCGATGGATTCACACGATAGTTGGTGCGATTGTGAACGTGTTTCGCTCTATCCCATTTATTATCTTAATCGTCTTACTTATTCCTTTTACTAAGTTGTTAATGGATACCATTTTAGGCGCTAATGCTGCCTTGCCCGCCTTAATTATTGGAGCAGCACCCTTTTATGCTAGAATGGTTGAAATTGCGCTTCGAGAAATTGATAAAGGTGTCATCGAAGCATCTCATTCAATGGGTGCATCAAATTTTGAAATCATCTTTAAAGTCTTGATTCCAGAAGCTCTACCAGCATTAATTTCAGGGATTACTGTCACAGCTATTGCTCTTATTGGGTATACAGCAATGGCAGGCGTTATAGGTGCAGGTGGATTAGGAAACTTTGCTTACCTAGAGGGTTTTCAGGGTGGTAATACACTATTAACACTGGTTGCAACTATAGCCATCTTAATACTTGTGTTTATTATCCAAGCTATTGGCGATCTTCTAACCAAAAGAATTGATAAACGATAAAAATAGGAGGAATTGTAATGA
This sequence comes from Metabacillus sp. GQ13, assembly GCF_059758525.1. Lineage (NCBI taxonomy): Bacteria > Bacillati > Bacillota > Bacilli > Caryophanales > Bacillaceae > Metabacillus > Metabacillus sp. GQ13. Next base: position 35,897 of record NZ_JCAXET010000014.1, on the reverse strand, counting down.
ATAAAAAACTAGGTTTCATTTTAGTGACTGTTTTATTGTTAGCACTAACTGCATGTGGTGGGGGCAATAGCAGTGAAGAAGGTACAGAAGAAAACAAAAACACACTAACTGTTGGCGCATCTGCTATCCCACATGCGCAAATATTAGAAGAAGCAAAGCCGCTTTTGGCTGAGGAAGGTATTGAGCTTAAAGTAGAAGTATTCCAAGATTATGTCCTTCCAAACATTGCACTAAAAGAAAAAGATATTGATGCAAACTATTTCCAAACACCAGGATACTTAGAGCTAGAAATAGAGAAAAATGAGTACGATTTTGTTAGCATTGGTGAGATTCATAAAGAACCGATCGGAATTTATTCCAAGGAATACAATAGTCTTGATGATCTTCCAGAAGGTGCACAAGTTATCATGAGTAATTCGTATAGTGATCATGGACGTATCCTTCCGATCTTCGAAAAGGCTGGTTTGATTAAACTTAAAGAGGGCGTAGGCCAAAATGCCAGGGTAGAAGATATCGTAGAAAATCCAAAAAAATTAGATTTTTCTACTTTGATTGAAGCTAAGCTTCTTGCTACTTCATTTGAAAATGGAGAAGGGGACGCAGTTGCGATAAACGCAAATTATGCTTTAGAAGGCAAACTTAATGTTGAGGAAGACGGTGTAGCTTTCGAAGGAAGTGATGTCGTACCATCAAACTTAATTGTAGTAAGAAAAGAAGATGAAAACAGCGAAAATGTTAAAAAGTTAGTTGAGGTATTAAAATCCAAAGAAATTCAAGACTTTATTAAAACAGAATATCAAGGATCGGTAATTCCTGCTGTTACTGAAGTGGAATAGATTCGTAAGGCTGACACTATTGTTTTAGTGTCAGTTTTTTTGTTTTTATAGAACCTCTTTTATTGGCTAAGATTGTGTTCAAGATCGAGGGATGAAAGATAATATAGAGAGAATATCCGAAAATCTAATTTGAACATGATTTGAATAGTAGGCAAATTAAAAGTGTAAAATCCTCAATTTAGTTTGTTAGATAATCTGATCTTCTTAATCCTTACAAAATCCCCTGTAAATTTCATTAAATTGTAGGTTTAATAATATGATATTGAGTATTCTTGAGTGATATCGAGTAAATGTACAATATATATGTGCTATTTTTGTCAGGCAAATGATTATGGAGCATTAGCTTTTGTCACATAATCTGACGCACTTTGAGTTATTAGAAAATTCTTGATAAACTTTTAAACGTAGTAAAAAAAGTTGAAGGGATTGGTTCATTATTCACTCGAATCAGGAAACAATTGAGATCAACTACACAACTGAGATGGAAAAAGCTATGCATCATTCACATGGTATGGGGTATGAAGAATATGCACAGAATCATGAAAAAAGAATGGATGTAGAAATGAACCGTGAAAAGGATTATCGTAAGAGTCAATTAATTTATGCAGAAATTGAAAGAAGAATGAAAAAATAAACGAATATAGTAATACAAAGAAAGAACCAGCTCACTTTGAACTGGTTCTTCTTTGCATTAGGCTCGAAAAGAGCACTAAGATATAGTTAAAACGTGTACATTAGTACTTTGTACGGAAAACATCAAATATTTGCAAAAACAGCCTTGTATTATGCTATTCAAGAGACTCGAGGATCAAAAATACTATATCTAAAAACAACTATTAAAAAGATCATGATATACATTCCCAAGAGTTTGTTCACTTATAGAGAATGTTTTTTACTTGTAGGTGAAAACTAATTCGAAGAGGAAAGTAGTTATTGAAAATAAATGATCGTTTTATCAATGCGTATATTGTGGTTGATGTTGAATTTAAAAATTAAAGTATAGGTATTAGAGGCCAGGTGAATTGTTCCCTTCATACCTCGACATATTTCGAGGTTAACTCTTAAAGGTTGTGTTCACTTTTCATTTGTTATAAGATTAGAATGAGAATAAAATGAGAATTAGTAAACTTTATATATTATGGAGGTATAGTTATGGCAGGTTCTACATTAATCATTAAGGATTTACACGTAGAAATTGAAGGAAAAGAAATACTTAAAGGTGTAAATCTCGAAATAAATGGTGGAGAGTTCCATGCAATTATGGGACCAAATGGTACGGGTAAATCTACGTTGTCATCAGCGATCATGGGTCACCCAAAATATGAAGTAACACAAGGTAGTATTACATTAGATGGTAAAGATGTATTGGAAATGGAAGTAGATGAACGTGCACGTGCAGGTCTATTTTTAGCCATGCAATACCCAAGTGAAATTAGTGGTGTTACAAATGCTGATTTCTTGCGATCTTCAATTAATGCTCGTCGTGAAGAAGGCGAAGAAATTTCATTAATGAAATTCATCCGTAAAATGGATGGCAATATGGAAGAGTTAGATATGGATCCAGATATGGCACAACGTTATTTAAATGAAGGTTTCTCAGGCGGAGAGAAAAAACGTAATGAAATCCTACAATTAATGATGATTTCACCAAAAATTGCTATTCTTGATGAAATTGATTCTGGTCTTGATATCGATGCATTAAAAGTGGTTGCAAAAGGTATTAATAAAATGCGAAATGAAGAGTTCGGATGTTTAATCATCACTCACTATCAACGATTGTTAAATTACATCACACCAGACAAAGTACATGTTATGATGCAAGGTCGTGTGGTGAAATCCGGTGGACCTGAATTATCACAACGCTTAGAAGCAGAAGGTTATGACTGGATTAAACAAGAACTTGGTATTGAAGACGAAACTGTAGGGCAAGAAGCATAAGTGTAAGGGGGACTATTAGACGTATGGAAACGATAACTTTCGATCAGGACTATGTCACAAGCTTTTCAAAACAGCTTGGTGAACCAGATTGGCTAAAGGATCTTCGCTTACAAGCTCTTGCAAAAGTTGAGGATCTTCCAATGCCAAGACCAGATAAAACAAAAATTGATAAATGGAATTTCACTAACTTTAAGAATCACACAGTAACTAGTGAAAAATTACATTCATTAAATGATTTGAACGATGATGTCAAAGCTTTAATTGACTTAGATTCTGAAAATAAAAACTTATATGTACAAATAAACAATACAGCAGCATATACTTCTTTATCACAAGAATTAAAGGATAAAGGTGTTATTTTATCCGACATTCATACTGCAGCTAGTGAACATTCTGAATTAGTTAAAAAGTATTTCATGACTGATGGTGTAAAGGTGGATGAGCATCGCTTAACAGCTTTACACGCAGCTTTAGTCAACGGTGGAGTATTCGTATATGTTCCTAAAAATGTTGAAGTAACTGAGCCGATCCATTCGGTATTTGTTCATGATAATCCTGACACTACGTTATTTAATCACGTTATAGTTGTTGCAGAAGAAAACAGTTCAGTAACATATGTTGAAAATTATATTTCAACTGTAGAAGCTGAGGAAGGTATCTTTAATATTGTTGCTGAGGTATACGCTAACGCAAATGCGAAAGTAACATTTGGAGCAGTTGATACTTTAGCAAAGGGTATTACTACCTATGTTAATCGTCGTGGAGTTGTTGGACGTGATGCTCGTTTAGAGTGGGCATTAGGACTAATGAATGATGGAAATACGATTTCGGAAAATATCACCAATTTAATTGGCGATGGATCTTTTGGAGATACAAAGTCAGTTGTTGTAGGTCGTGGCGAACAAAAGCAAAACTTTACAACAAAAGTTGTTCATCACGGTAAAAACTCTGAAGGATTTATCCTAAAGCATGGTGTTATGAAAGATAGTGCATCATCTATCTTTAACGGGATCGGACACATCTTACATGGTGCTACGAAATCAAATGCTGTTCAGGAATCACGCGTTCTTATGCTTAGTGAAAAAGCACGTGGTGACGCGAACCCAATCCTTTTAATTGATGAAGACGACGTTACAGCTGGACATGCTGCTTCTGTTGGTCGTGTTGACCCATTACAGCTCTACTATTTAATGAGTCGCGGAATTCCAAAGGTTGAGGCAGAACGTCTTGTCATTCATGGATTTTTAGCGCCAGTTGTGAATCAGCTTCCAATTGAAGGAGTACGAAAGCAATTAGTTGAGGTTATTGAAAGGAAAGTCCAATAATGAATGTCACTGATATTCGCAAACACTTTCCGATTTTGGACCAACAGGTAAATGGGCATCCCTTAGTTTACCTGGACAGTGCAGCAACCTCTCAAAAACCGATTGCTGTAATCGATGCCGTTTCCACATACTACCGTGAATATAATTCTAATGTTCACCGTGGAGTGCATACACTAGGTACGAGGGCAACAGACGGCTATGAAGGAGCGCGCGAAAAGGTAAGGCGGTTTATCGGCGCGAAATCAACACAAGAAATTATCTTTACACGCGGAGCAACGACAGCAATAAATACAGTTGCCCAAAGCTACGGACTAACCAATGTCAGAGAAGGTGACGAAATTGTCATCACATACATGGAGCATCACGCTAATGTTATCCCTTGGCAACAAGTAGCAAAGGCAACTGGTGCGACGCTTAAATATATTCCACTACAAGAAGATGGCACTATTGCTTTAAGTGATGTTGAAGAGACCGTTACTTCCAACACAATGATTGTCGCTGTGATGCAAGTATCAAATGTGTTAGGTACAATTAATCCTATAAAAGAAATTGCTAAAATTGCTCATAACCATGGAGCAATTATGGTAGTTGATGGAGCACAAAGTACGCCACATATGAAGGTTGACGTTCAAGAATTAGACTGTGATTTCTTTGCGTTTTCAGGTCACAAAATGTGTGGTCCAACAGGAATCGGTGTTTTATACGGCAAAAAAGAACTCCTCGAAAAAATGGAGCCAGTTGAATTCGGTGGAGAAATGATTGACTTTGTTGGTTTACAAGAATCAACTTGGAAAGAGCTTCCTTGGAAGTTTGAAGCAGGTACACCAATCATCGCTGGGGCAATTGGTCTTGCAGCCGCAATTGACTTTCTTGAGGAAATTGGACTCGAGAATATCGAGAAACATGAGCATAAATTAGCTCAATACGCATTAGAACAATTAAGCCAAGTAGATGGTATGACGATTTACGGACCAAAGCAACGTCCAGGATTAATTACCTTTAATATTGATGACGTTCATCCACATGATGTAGCAACTGTATTAGACACGGAAGGTATAGCTGTCCGTGCAGGTCACCATTGTGCTCAGCCACTTATGAAATGGTTAAAGGTCTCTGCAACAGCAAGAGCTAGTTTTTACCTGTATAATACAGAAGAAGAAATTGATAAATTAGTTGCAGGCTTAATCAAAACAAAGGAGTTCTTTAGTCATGTCTAATCATAATAATCTTGAGACATTATACCGACAAGTTATCATGGATCATTATAAGAACCCTAGAAATAAAGGGATTCTTGATAATACACTGACGGTTGATATGAACAACCCAACATGTGGTGATCGTATTCGGCTAACACTTGAACTTGAAGATAATGTCGTAAAGGATGCAAAATTTGATGGAGAAGGCTGCTCCATTTCAATGTCATCTGCATCGATGATGACACAAGCGATTAAAGGAAAAACACTTGATAAAGCGTTAAAGCTTTCTGAAATATTTTCTGATATGATGCTCGGTAAAGAATACGATGATACTATCGACTTAGGTGACATCGAATCTTTGCAAGGAGTAGCTAAGTTTCCTGCACGTATCAAATGTGCTACATTGGCTTGGAAAGCAATGGAAAAGGGAGTTAATAACCACGAAGAATAAGTTTACCGATAAATTTTAATAGACAGGAGTGATTGTAGATGGCAAAGAAAGCACCTGAAATGGGCGATTACAAATATGGTTTCTCTGACAAGGATGTCTCCATCTTCCGTTCTGAGCGAGGTTTGACGAAAGAGATCGTTGAAGAAATATCTCGTATGAAATCTGAACCGCAATGGATGCTGGATTTCCGATTGAAATCATTAGAAACGTTTTATAAGATGCCAATGCCACAATGGGGAGGCGATATGTCTTCTTTAAGTTTCGATGAAATTACCTACTACGTAAAGCCTTCTGAAAAATCAGAGCGTTCATGGGATGAAGTACCTGAAGAAATCAAAAATACATTTGATAAATTAGGTATTCCTGAAGCAGAACAAAAGTACTTGGCTGGTGTATCTGCACAGTATGAATCAGAGGTTGTTTATCACAACATGAAAGAAGATCTTGAAGATCTTGGTATCGTATTTAAGGATACAGATACTGCACTAAAAGAAAATGAAGAACTATTCCGTGAGCATTTCGGTAAGGTGATTCCACCAACTGATAATAAATTCTCAGCACTTAATTCAGCAGTATGGTCTGGTGGTTCTTTCATCTACGTACCAAAAGGTATTAAAGTTGATACACCACTACAAGCGTATTTCCGCATTAACTCTGAAAACATGGGACAATTTGAGCGTACCCTTATTATTGTAGATGAAGGCGCACATGTTCATTATGTTGAAGGTTGTACGGCACCAGTTTATACAACGAACTCTCTTCACAGTGCTGTTGTAGAAATCATTATTAAAGATGGCGGCTATTGCCGTTACACAACGATTCAAAACTGGGCAAACAATGTATTCAACCTAGTAACAAAGCGTGCGGTTTGTGAAGCAAATGCAACGATGGAATGGATCGATGGAAACATAGGTTCTAAACTGACAATGAAATATCCTGCCGTTATCCTTAAAGGTGAGGGTGCTCGTGGGATGACGCTATCTATTGCGATTGCAGGAAAAGGACAGCATCAAGATGCTGGCGCTAAAATGATTCACTTGGCTCCGAATACATCTTCAACGATTGTTTCTAAATCCATCTCTAAACAAGGTGGTAAAGTAACATATCGTGGTATCGTCCATTTTGGCCGGAAAGCGGAAGGCGCAAGATCGAATATTGAATGTGATACTCTCATTATGGATAATCAATCAACATCAGATACCATTCCTTATAATGAAATTTTAAATGACAATATTTCACTTGAGCATGAAGCGAAGGTTTCTAAGGTTTCTGAAGAACAATTATTCTACCTTATGAGCCGCGGTATTTCAGAGGAAGAAGCTACTGAAATGATCGTAATGGGCTTTATCGAGCCATTTACAAAAGAACTTCCAATGGAATATGCAGTCGAGATGAACCGCCTAATCAAGTTTGAGATGGAAGGTTCTATCGGTTAATAAAATGGAGGACTGACAAATTATTTGTCAGTCCTTTTTATTTATTCGTTAGCCCCAGAAAAGTCAGTTCTTTACGAGTGGTCAATTTCTTTGCGTTCTTCGTGACCAATAAAGATCGAGTAAATATAGTGAGATTTAAGGCCAATATTTTAGTTTGATTCTTTAAAACTGAGTACAATTATTATTCCATTAAGAGAAAATCCACAAGTTCACTTCAATCGATTAAGTTACCTACATGACCTACATGCTTCCCGCGTAAACTCCCTTACACATTTAAAATATTTAGAGATTCAGTTCGATGTTCTATACCCTTATGTCGTGGTATAGTATGAATATAAAATGTATCTATAAAACAACTTGCTTCAAAGGATGATTTGATTGACAATTCAAATAGGTGTCACAGGTTGGGGAGATCATGATTCCCTTTATCCTTTAAAAATTAATCCATCAACTAAATTACAAGAATATGGAGCCCATTTTCCGACTGTAGAAATAGATTCGAGCTTTTATGCGATTCAGCCTGAGCGTAATATTCAGAAATGGATTCGAGACACACCTGAAACATTTCAATTTATTCCAAAAGCATATCAAGGTATGACAGGGCATCTCAGAGGAGAAAGTCCCTATGAGCATAAGCAGGATATGTTTAAAGCGTACAGAAACTCTGTTGAACCATTAAAAGGGGCAAATAAGCTTGCAATGATCTTATTTCAATTTCCACCTTGGTTTGATTGTAGCAAAGAAAATGTTACATACTTAAAATGGTGTCGAGAACAAATGGCTGATCTAGATGTCGCACTTGAATTTCGCAATAGATCGTGGTTTTCTCCAAAATACTATGATAAAACATTAAAGTTTATTGAATCAGAAAAATGGATTCATTGTATTGTGGACGAGCCACAGGCAGGTGACAGATCAATCCCCACTGTTCTCCATCCTACAGATTCAGATAAAACGCTAATACGCCTTCATGGTAGAAATGTCCATGGCTGGACGATGCCAGCTTCAGGAGAAAATTGGCGAGATGTACGGTATTTATATCGATATAACTTGGAAGAATTAAAACAGTGGAAAGATAATCTTCATAAACTAAAACGGGATACGGACACGATTTACATGTTATTTAATAACAATTCAGGTGGAGATGCAGCAGATAATGCAAAAATGATGATAAACCTTTTAGATATTACTTATACAGGACTATCTGAGAAACAACTCAGCCTATTCAGTGATGAAAGGGAGTTATAAGGTTTATGGAATGGATAATTTTGTTGCTTGTAGGTGTTGTTGCAGGAACGTTAGGCAGTCTAGTAGGACTTGGTGGGGGGATTGTTGTTGTTCCAATGTTACTTGCGTTAGGATCATACTTTACAGCTTTTGAAGATATGACACCCCAGGTAGCGGTAGGAACGTCCTTATTAGTTGTCATATTTACAGGTTTATCCTCGACCTTAACTTATATGAAAGTTAAAAAAGTTGATTATAAAAGTGGGCTTATTTTCTTTATAGGGAGTGGTCCAGGTGGTATTCTAGGTGCCTATGTAAACAAGTTATTTACTACAACGTCATTTTCAATAGGCTTCGGTCTCTTCATGATCCTTGTCTCTATTAGTTTAATGGTAAAGGATAAACTTCCTCAAATGAAACAGAGACCTGGTAAAAAGGTCAGTCGGACTTATATAAGTGAAGATGGAACGGAAGTATCTTATTCGTTTCATGCAGTACTAGGTGTTATGATCGCATTTGTCGTTGGCTTTATTTCAGGGTTGTTTGGTATTGGCGGAGGTGCATTGATGGTCCCAGCAATGCTGCTACTCTTTATGTTCCCGCCACATGTTGCGGTTGCAACCTCAATGTTTATTATATTCTTATCTTCATCAACAAGTTCCCTAGCTCATATAGCACTTGGAAATATTGAATGGGTATTTGCAGCTATTCTAATTCCAGGGGCTTGGTTTGGCGGAAGATTTGGTGCTACTATCAATACAAGGCTAAAAGGGAAAACAATCATAAACTTGTTGAGGTTCGTGCTTATCATTGCTGGTATAAAGTTAATATATGATGGGATTATCGGATAATAAATTTTTTTCTACAAAACCACGATTAGTTTAAAGCAATGTTTACTGTTCGCTTTAACAATAGTAAACAGAGGAGCATATCGATTATTAACCATTAAGAATCAACCTTTATATAAGGAGAGAGAAACATGAGTGAGACTATCCATCTATATCATACAAACGATTTACATAGTCATTTTGAAAACTGGCCAAAAATTGTTCATTTTCTAAATCAAAAAAAAGAATATCATAAACAGAATAATGAACAAATGCTCCTTATAGATATTGGTGATCATACTGACCGTTTCCATCCTATTACCGAAGCTTCCAAGGGAAAAGCCAATATAACATTATTAAACAAGCTTCAATATGACGCAGTGACAATCGGGAATAATGAAGGGATCACGTTTTCAAATGAAGATTTAGATAGCTTATATGCTGCAGCGGATTTTCCAGTCATCCTATCTAATTTATATACCGAGCTAGGGGAAAGACCACCATGGGTTGTACCATTTCAAATTAGGACTTTGAAAAATGGGACGAAGATTGCCTATTTAGGTGTTACTGTTTTTTATGAGAAATTTTATGAACTGTTAGGTTGGAAAATAAAAGATCCCTTTCAAAGCTTGTTAGAAACAGTAAATCAAGTAAAGGGAAAAGTCGATATCATTATTTTGCTGTCCCATCTTGGCATAAGTGATGATGAAATTATCGCAAATGAATTTCCAGAGATAGACGTCATTGTTGGCGGGCATACACATCATGTACTACAAAGTGGAAAAATGATTAATGATACATTAGTTGCGGGCGCAGGAAAGTATGGTCAGTACGTAGGTCACATATCTCTAACCATAGACAACAAAGATCAAGTCCTTGCAAAACGTTGTGCTGAACTTTTTCCAATGGACGAGCAACTAGAATCATGCAGTGATACAGAAATGTGGTTGCAGCAAACATTGGTAGAGAGTGAAGTTACATTGTCTGAAATTGTAGGTTATTTACAGAACGACCTTACTCTCGATTGGTTTAATGAATCACCCTTCCCATTATACTTAGCACAATGCCTCCGAGAGTGGTGTGATGGAGAGATAGCAATGGTTAATTCTGGGATGCTGTTAGATCCATTAAGGAAGGGGCCTGTTACGAAAAAAGACCTCCATCGAATCTGTCCACACCCAATCAATCCCTGTAAGGTGTACTTGAAAGGGGATGTATTGAAAGAGGTTATTGTTCAATCTAGGGAAGAGAGAATGGAGAATCTTCAACTTAAAGGACTTGGTTTTAGAGGTAAGGTGATGGGGAGAATGGTGTTTGATGGAGTTGAGGTTGTGATGAAGAAACTCGCTGATGGTAAACTTCATGTAACCGATGTATTCATACATGGAACCCCAATTGATTATGAGCGAGTTTATGCTGTTGCGACTGTCGATATGTTTACACTTGGTCCTTTATTCCCGCAAATTTTTCAAGCGGAAAACAAGACTTTTTATATGCCAGAGCTTCTGCGAGATTTAATAGCATGGCAATTAGCGAAAAATAGCTAATCCATTGGGGCATAAAAGAAATAACTTTCAGTATTGGATTAGCAAGTATTGAAATTATTAAATAAATCGGGGAACGTCTATTCACGAATCCTTATCTTATTCATAAAATTAGAATAAGAAGGGAGTGTAGATAGTAATGGTTAGCATGACTCCGGTTGTCATTGATGGTAATCAATTTACAGCCATCACAGTTGCTTTACCTAAGACCAATTTTATGGCAATTACCAATGAAAAGGGCTATATCATGTGCGGCGCATTAGATATCGCTTTATTAAATGAAAAGTTAAAAGATCGAGGAATCATTGCCGCTCGAGCAGTTGGTGTCAGAACACTTGATCAATTACTTGAAGCACCATTAGAATCTGTCACATATGAGGCAGAAAAGCTTGGAATAGTTGTTGGAACAAAAGGAAGAGATGCTTTGCTTAAAATGGTATGACAAGAAGATTAATGATAGTAGTAAATAATAAAAACCATAATAAAAAGTAATTCTTAAAAAAATGTGCGTACATCCCTCTTAACGAGCATAAACATAGCTTGTAAAGGAGGGATTCTTTTTGGCTAAATTTCGCGGACGCCGCCCTCGTCGTGGGCCTTTGCCTTTTCGTTATGTGTTATTACTAACGGTTGTTATTTTTATACTGCTTACGGCAACAAGCTTTTGGATTGTAAATGAGGAGATTACTCCTACCTTAATGGAAATTGCAGAGATGGAAGCAACTTCAGTAGCAACAACAATTATCCATGAGGCTGTAAAAGAAGAGTCAAATAATACATCAGATTTTAACGAATTAGTTGTTGTCGAAAAAGATAATGATGGTAATGTAAGTACACTTAAATTTAACCAGGCTGAGGTTCGATCTGAACTTGATAGGGTGACCGATAATATTACTAAAAAGTTAAACGAAATTGAGAAGAATAATTTTCATAGCAAGAATCCTAAAAAGCAAGAAATGGAACTAGATGATGGAATTGTTTATGCAATACCACTAGGTCAAATTACTGGTAATGCTATTCTTAGTGCGTTAGGTCCAGATATTCCAGTTCGTCTTTATTTAATTGGTGATGTACATACTGACATCAAAAGAACTAGAGAAGAATATGGAATTAATGCGGCTTTTCATGAAGTATCAATCGAGGTAGAGGTTACCGTCCAAGTGGTTATCCCATTTTCTATCAAACCAGCAACGATAAAAAATACCATTCCAATCATAGGAGTGACTGAACATGGAGATGTTCCTCAATATTATAATGGAAATGGAGAGTCCAACCCTGCAATTGAATTACCAAAGGATAAGTAGTTGCTACTAGACATAAATTTTGCTAAAATAGTAAATGTTGAAAATTAAATATTGACCAAACCACCTTATCTCAAGATGAGGTAGAGGAGCAGAAAACATTAGTACAATATGTGAGGATGACAACGATGACCATATTGAAAAGGGCTTTTTGCCGAAGCAAATGGATGTGTCAGACACCATTTGCTGGTAGTACTTTGAAGAAGGGTATTACTGTCATTATAGTGAAATTTTCTATAATGGAGGGCTACTGATCGGGATGGAGGATAACATAACATTATTCTAAGAAGAGAGTAGTGATAGTTATTTTCTATCATTACTCTTTTTTGTGTACACTTTTTTATGATGTGTAAAGAGTAAGCTGGTAGATAAAAGTGATTTTTTCACTACTCTATATCCTTTAAATCGACATTAGAACCTTCTAAACTACAACGAAAACAGGAGGCTTTATCATTATGTCTGGCACTATTTATTCAATTATTCCGCCACTGTTAGCTATTCTTATGGTTATCTTAACGAGAAGAGTATTACTTTCACTAGGTGTGGGGATTATTTCGGCAGCTTTGTTAGTAACGGAGTTTTCAATAGTCAATACGGGTTTAACCATTTATGAAGCGATAAAGGCAGTTTTTATCTCTGAAGGAAAGCTAAACACGTGGAATGTTTATATTTTACTCTTTTTAATCATTCTAGGTATAATTACAGCTCTTATATCCATTTCAGGGGGAAGTAAAGCCTTTGGAGAATGGGCAGAAAAGCGTGTAAAAACAAGAGTTGGTGCTCAATTCACTGCTGCATTATTAGGTGTATTAATTTTTATTGATGATTATTTTAATGCTCTTGCAGTTGGTCAAGTGAGTCGACCAATAACTGATCGTCAAAAGGTTTCTCGGGCAAAGTTAGCATACATTATTGACTCAACCTCAGCGCCTATATGTGTTGTTTCACCAATTTCTAGTTGGGGAGCTTACATCATCGCGATGCTTGCGACGATTTTGGCAACGCATGGTGTCACAGATATCACTCCACTCGGTGCTTTTATTACAATGATTCCAATGAATTATTATGTGCTAACAGCAATAGTTCTTGTCTTTGCAGTTGCATACTTTAATATAAATATTGGTAGCATGAAGGTTCATGAAGAAAGAGCAATGAAAACTGGACAGGTAGTAGATCCTAATAAGGAAGCCTTAGGTGAAGTTAATGAAGATTTACCGACAAGTGACAAAGGAACAGTAGGTAATCTAGTTTGGCCAATTATAGCGTTAATTGTTGGAACTGTTTCATCTATGCTATTAACTGGTTATCTTGCAATTGAGGATAAAGCGGATGTATCCATATTTACTATATTTGAAAACACAGATGTTTCAGCATCTCTTTTATATGGTGGTTTATTTGGTCTAGTTGTTACGATCCTATTATTCTTTGGTAAAGGAATTAAGACCAGTTATTTTCCTATCGCGATAAAAGAAGGAACAAGATCAATGTTATCTGCAATATATATCCTAATTCTAGCTTGGATAATTGTTGATTTGATTGGTCAGCTAAAAACAGGTGAGTATTTAGCTGGTTTAGTTGAACAGTCGAACTTAAATATAGCTTATCTTCCAGTTATCTTATTTTTATTGGGAGCATTTATGGCCTTTGCAACAGGGACTTCATGGGGAACATTTGGAATTATGCTGCCAATTGCAGCTGAAATAACTGCTGCAACAGATATTTCCATGTTACTACCTGCAATGGCTGCAGTACTAGCAGGATCCGTTTTAGGAGATCATTGCTCGCCAATATCAGACACCACTATTCTTTCATCCACAGGAGCAGGAAGTCATCATATCGACCATGTCATAACTCAGCTACCTTACGCATTAATTGGAGGTTTCATTGCTGCAGTTGGTTACATTGTTTTAGGTATGACAGGAAGTGGTCTAGCTGGTTTAGTCGTAGTCATCTTACTATTAGCTGGTTTAATCGTAATCTTTTCAAAAAGGGCAAAATTTGTATAAAATAATAATATGAAAAGGATATAGGCTTGTACTATATCCTTTTCATATTGAATTTTTATGGAGGTAATTAATGCTTTTTTAACAATGTGTAACGATCTATGTATAGAAATAATTACATTTTAATTAAGAGCTCATTAGAAATGTGCTTTACTGATATACTATCCTCATATAAGCATATTATTTATTATATATAAATTAATAGAATAATAAATTTAGAAGATTTTCACAGATGAATAGTGTAAATATTGGGAAACTTCAGAGGGAATTAGATCTATCTAATGAACTATTATGCTATTCACTATAATTTTAATATCATACTAAGATAACTTTTAAAAATTTTTTTTATAGACAGTGGAATAAAGTCTAGTTATAATATGTATAGATTATATTAAATAGTCAGAAAATTATCTATCTTCAAATTGTTTCCACATCTTTGGGTGCTATTTGAAAAGGGGGAAAAGGTTATGGAAAATCGTCCACAGTGGGGTACAAGGGCAGGTTTTATTTTAGCAGCCGTTGGTTCTGCAATTGGTTTAGGAAATATTTGGCGGTTCCCTGCAACGGCTTTTGAAAATGGAGGAGGAGCATTCTTTTTACCGTATCTGTTTGCGTTATTAACAGCGGGTATACCACTTCTAATTATGGAGTTTACGTTAGGTCATAAATACCGTAGTTCTGCACCAATGACATTTGCAAAAATTAGTAGAGGTAAAGAATGGATTGGTTGGTGGCAAATTGCTATCTCATTCGTCATTTCTTGTTATTACCCAGTCATTATCGCCTGGGCAGGTTCTTATTCTATCTTTTCATTTAATCAAAACTGGGGTAAGGATACAGAAACATTCTTATTTAGTAATTACTTGCATATTGCTGAAACTCCAGGTCAATTCGGAGGTTTTGTACCAGGTGTATTAATTCCACTTATTCTTGTCTGGGTCATTGCTTTAGGTGTTTTATTTGCAGGAGTTAAAAAAGGAATTGAAGTCGCAAGTAAAGTTTTTATACCCGTTTTAATTATTATGTTTACGATTATTGTTATTCGCGCATTAACACTTGAAGGAGCAGCAGAAGGTTTAGAAGCATTTTTCAAACCTGACTGGAGCAAAATACTAGACGGTAAAGTTTGGGTTGCAGCTTATGGTCAAATTTTCTTTAGCTTATCTATTGCGTTTGCTATTATGATTACTTATTCAAGTTATCTTCCAAAAAAGTCTGATATAACAAATAATGCATTCATTACTGGTTTCGGTAACTCTGCATTCGAGGTTCTTGCAGGTATCGGTGTATTTAGTGCATTAGGATTTATGGCAGTACAACAAGGTGTACCTGTTTCAGAGGTTGTTTCTTCAGGAGTTGGATTAGCATTTGTTGTCTTCCCGCAAATTATTAATGAATTTCCTGGCTTTAATGGTCTATTCGGATTCTTATTCTTTGGTTCATTAATTTTAGCTGGTTTAACGTCATTAATTTCTATCACTGAAACGTATGTAGCAGGAATTCAGGAGAAATTTAATATTTCTCGTACGAAGGCAGTAGCAATTGGTGGAGGTTTAGCAGCGATTTGTTCATTACTATTTGCTACTAGAGGGGGATTATACTTCTTAGATAGTGTGGACTATTTCATCAACACATTCGGTGTTGCATTAGCTGGATTAATAGAAGTTGTAGCTATTGCATGGTTTGCTAAGGAATTAAAAACCATTCAAAAGTATGCAAATGATCTATCTGACATCCAAATTGGTGCATGGTGGAGAATTTGCTTAGGACTTGTAACACCAGTTGTTTTAGGATATATGATGTTTGATAATTTACGTACGAATTTAACGAGCGAATATGAAGGCTATTCTCGTGAATTCTTATTTAGCTGGGGATGGACAGTTGCATTGGGTGCAATCTTTGTGGGAGTACTCTTCTCGATTGGATTTAAAAAGAAAAAAGAAAAACAAAATCCTTCAAGTAAGGGGGTATCATAATTATGAGTGCATCTGCAATTGCGATGATGGTTATTGGTATTGTGATCGTATGGGGAGGCTTAGCTGCAAGTATAGCTAATGCTGTAATTAAAGCGAAACAACAAAAAAATAAAATTTAATAAACTTTAGAAAATAAAAGGCTGACATCTTCGTCAGCCTTTTATTTTCGTCATTATCATTTATTTTGTCAGACCTGATGCACATTATTATTTTTTCTTATGTCTTTCGGCTCTTTCCCATGATTTTAATTGTGGATAAGGGTCAAATGACCATTCCGTTCTGCCGTTGTCTTTATATAGGCCGTAATGCAAGTGTGGAGGGAATTTACCTGCTGTTCCTGGTGGACCGTATCCTGAGCTCCCTACGGATCCGATAAGCTGACCAGGTTCTACTACTTGACCAGTTTGTAAACCCTCAGCAAATCCATTTAAATGGGCGAAGTAATGGTAGGTGTTATCGATATCTCTGATCCCTACCCTCCAGCCACCATACCGATTCCACCCTTTCATTTCAATAACACCATAGCAAGTCGAACGCACCGGAACGCCATAACTTGCAAAGATATCTGTCCCCTCATGTATTCTTCGACCACCCCAACCACGTGCATCGCCCCAAGTATTGTTATAACTAAAGTTATGGTTGAGAGGTAAAGGGAATTCATGATTGTCTAAATCTAGTCGACCATATGTCTTATATAACTTCATATGACCCATAATAAGTCCGACTGCTTTATCTCGATGGTAATAATTCCATAAACCAATTTTAAGGTTATCAAGGTCGGTACCATAGGATTGTAGATAATGGGCGAATGAATAAAGTACGTCTTCGTCATTCGATCGGTCAGCTCGATCATCCCCATCCCCATCTTCTCCAATTCCTCCAAATAAGCCAATACTTGTCGGATTCTGATCATCTTGGTTAGGATTAAGAGGGCCAGACCAGACCTCCGGCTTAATATAGATTTCAAGCAAACCCTCAGATTTAGGGATATCATTGCGAGAATGGCGGACATTTCGCTCGTATTGATCAATTGATGCTAATACATACCAAGGTATATTTGTAACAGTCTCTACTTTTTTATATAAGCTCATTAGCTTTTGAGACTCTTCATTTTGATCGGTTTTTGCTTCAGCAGCATAAGCTAAAGAATGTGCCGAAAAACAAATCAAAATTAACATAATGGAGAAACATAAAACTTTACGCACAGTAATGAGCTCCCTTCAGCCATATTTATGCTTTCCTGATAGAGAAAGTAATACTCTGTTGCAAGTCTTTTATAATAACCGGAGCATTTGTTATAAACATTTAAACCAATCCAATATGTTGGAAGTTCCTCTTAATAGTTTGGTTTGCAATTGGCATTTCATAATTAGCAAATGTTAGAAATTATTAAACAGCTCTTTTTCTTGTCCCTCTTGGGTTTCATATGTTAAAGTGGAAACGGACGAAAAAAAGCAAGCAAATAAGCATCGAATTACTATTAGACTACATACTGGAGATGAATCAGATGGCGAAAAAGGAAGAATATTTACGTAAGCCTGAATGGTTGAAAATAAAATTAAACACAAACGAAAACTATACTGACCTTAAAAAGCTTATGCGTGAACAAAAATTAAATACAGTATGTGAGGAAGCAAAATGTCCAAACATCCATGAATGTTGGGCAGTCCGTAGAACAGCAACCTTTATGATATTGGGTTCTGTGTGTACACGAGCATGTCGTTTCTGTGCAGTAAAAACGGGCCTTCCAACAGAGTTAGATTTAGCAGAACCAGAACGTGTAGCGGATTCTGTTGCACTAATGAATTTAAAGCATGCTGTTGTAACAGCTGTAGCTCGCGATGATTTAAAAGATGGCGGTTCTGAAGTCTTCGCAGAAACCGTTCGTGCAGTTCGTCGTAAAAGCCCATTTACTACTATAGAAGTATTACCATCTGATATGGGTGGGAATTATGAAAACCTTAAAATGTTAATGGATGCGAAGCCAGATATTTTAAATCATAATATTGAAACTGTCCGTGAGCTAACGCCAAGAGTACGTGCACGTGCAACATATGAAAGATCACTAGAAGTCTTAAAACGGGCAAAAGAAATGCAACCACAAATCCCTACAAAGTCTAGCTTGATGATAGGATTAGGCGAAACAAAGGAACAAATTATTGAAACAATGGATGACTTGAGAGCGAACAATGTCGATATCATGACCATTGGTCAATACTTACAACCAACCAAAAAACACTTAAAAGTTCAAAAATACTACCACCCAGATGAATTTGCCGAACTACGTGAAATTGCAATGAGCAAAGGCTTTAGCCACTGCGAAGCCGGCCCACTAGTCCGCTCATCTTACCATGCAGACGAACAAGTAAACGCAGCAGCAAAACAAAGACAAGCACAGGCATGAAAAAGTGATCTCCTGGGAAAAAGTGATTTCCTTTTTCAAAATTCTAGAGTGAAATCTAGGAAAAAGCGAACTTCTTTTTCCCCTAAGCAAGCAAAGTAAAGAGAACGCCCTTTTCCCTTAAACCCAGACAACTCAAAAGGGAAGAGATTCTTTTCCATAAATCAAAATCGCGTTCATAAAGACAAGGAAAAGTAAAAAATGTGCACATAACCTCCTACCAGGAAGTACGTGCACATTTTTTAGTTTGGTTCGGGTTTTGAGAGTAAGACATTTTTATTGATTTCACTGTTTGATTTATTTTGGTTTTAGGGAAAAAGAAAACCGCTATTTCTGATTTCACTTTTGGATATATTTTAGTCTTAGGGAAAAAGGAGATCACTTTTTCCTAGATCCCGCGTTAGAAGTCTGGAAAAAGAAGCCCACTTTTTCCTAGTTTCCGCTTTAGATGTCTGGAAAAAGAATTTCGCTTTTTCCTATTTCCTATTTTTCAAAACGAGTCTTCTCATAATTATCTTTCATATCATCATCCAACTCTTCGTTCATTTCACCATAGCCTTCACCATTCGCATTTTCTCCATCATTAAGTTTACGTCCCTGTGGTGATTTCAGCATTTCTTTAATCGTTTTGTTGACTATTTGATCTATATCTCTACTGTTAGAATCAAGAGGACTGTATGCCTCAATTTGTTGAATCATCCCCTCTTTATCAGAAACATAAGCGTGATAATATCTTGGAATTGCTGATAAAGCAGTTTTCTTAACTTGGTCTGCCGTTTCCGAGCGATTATCCGAATCTGTTTCATAGGCGACTAAGACTTCTTCATCAGTTACTAATGTAGCAACATCATTAACATTAGGAAGTTGGACAATTAAGCTGCTGATCGTGTTCGCTGCTTGCTCTCTATCTAAGCCAGGTGTACGTGTGTAGTTAACGTTTTGAGTGTTGCCATTCTTTTGATGACGAACATAGCCAAAGTTAGCTGATTTATCATTATTTGGGTTTCTATGTCCTTCTTCATTGTAAAGTTCATTATGATCCTGTACATTTATTGTATTACCACTTTCATGTAAGAAAGAGGTATCCTCGTTTGCACCTTGCTGACATGCAGATAATAAAGAAAAACCGATAAAACTAATTGCTGCTAATTTTGCCTTTATCAATAGTAGCACCTCCTCTTGCTTAGGATGACCAATTATAGGAGAATACTTCTTAGTAATTGATGGTTGTGGCTGATTAGATTATGATTAGAATAAGGACCGAATGAGGTGAAAACAATATGATAAGTGTTCAAAACCAATCTTTTGAATTAATAAAGGAAGAGAAAAGTGGATTTAACGAAGAAGCATTCAAAGAACGATACAGTGATATTTTGAATAAATATGATTTTATTGTAGGAGACTGGGGTTATAGTCAATTAAGGCTACGTGGTTTTTTTGATGATCAAAATCAGAAGGCTTCATATGATACAAAAATCAGTACGTTAGATGACTATATATTTGAGTATTGTAATTTTGGTTGTGCATATTTTGTTTTGAAAAAAATAAAAAAATAAAACGTGGAAGCATCACGTTTTATTTTTTTGAATGGGTCTTTCGCTTTTGTTTATTAAGAAAGTTCAAATAGAAAGTCACGAAGTTCCTCTGCATCCTCGTTATTAAGTTTGTAGGCGTATTCTAGATAACCTGGTTCTTTTAAGTCATCTTCGCCAATAATAGCAAATCGATTACTTTGGATATCAAGGACAATCTGTTTTCCATAGTATCGATCACTTTGAATAATGGCTAAGTCAAAGCGTTGATTTTCCCCCATGAAACTTACAAATCTCGTTTTCGTATCATCCGTTTCATCATATAAGTAAAATCGTTCAGTCATTTTTTTATCTCCTTTTATGGAAACTACTTCGCTTTAGGTGCTATACAACTTAGGTGTATAGGAAGTTGCGAACAGTATTTCCTATATATTTATCAATATTCGCAAAAATGTTCCAAATCAAAGACTTGGATTTTTCCTAAGTCCATCATATCAAATAGAACGTTTGTCATCGCACTATTTTTCCTTCAAGAGAATATTATTCAGTCATTCAGAAAGGTAACTCCAATTACCCCTAAATTAAATAAAAATTTCCAAGAAATAAGTCGAAAATACACTAAATGTGTTAATATAATAGTTATGAATAGGGGATTGCCAGAAGGGTTGAGTACTTATGAAAATGGGGCTTTGCGAAAAGCAATATAGAAGAATAAAAAAGTGGAATAAACTTTTTTTACCACATAAGAAGTTAAAGTATTACCCGCCAAAATTTGTACTTAGAGACCCTGTTTTAGAGGGTGTATATCATGCTATGTCAAGTGGATATCAAGTGGCAGTAGTAGTGATCTCTGTTTCAAATCTACGTGAGTTTTCTGAGCAACTTGAACCGAATCAAATAATGGAATATAAAAGTACTCTTAAAGAGGGATTTCAAAAGGTTTTTGAAGAGTCCCCATATAAAGATGAACTACTTGTGGCTCATGACTATTATAGTGATGGTTTGACAATCTTCCTGAAAATAAATGATGAAAAACAAAGTGTTATTCATATAGAGAATATGCTGAAAACGATCATGCCTAAGCTTGAAAGAAAAATCTATCGTAAATATTCATATTTTCATCATTCATTCGATATTGGCTATATGTTCATCGAAAAACAAAACGCTACAATACAGGACGCTTTATATACAGCTCAACAGCAAGCGATTGCTATGGCAGAAAAACGTATACAATCACGCTATATAGAAACATTATTAGAGATCCGCCATATTATTCAAAAACGGGAAATTTCTATATTAGCACAGCCGATTATTGACTTATCGAATAATGAAATTAAAGCATGGGAATTTTTAACAAGAGGTCCAAAAGGCACAACATTAGAAAACCCACTTCAATTATTTTCCCTTGCAAGACAATCAAATTTAATTTATGACTTAGAATTATTAGTGTTAGAAAAATCGTTTCAAATGATAGATCGCGTTGGATGTATTGATGATATCTTTTTAAATTTTACCCCGATTACACTAGGAAATAAACGGTTTATCCCTGGACTTGAAAAACTGTTGAAGCGATTTTCTAATATGGAACCTAGTAAATTAATCTTTGAGGTAACAGAACGAGATTCAATAGAAGGTCTTACACTTTTTCATGACAATATAAAGCAATTACGCAAAATGGGATTTAGGATAGCTGTTGATGATACTGGAGCAGGTTATTCTAGTCTTCATACAATAAGTGAACTTCTACCAGATATTATTAAAATTGATCGCTCAGTGATACAAGACATTGATACCAATAGTGTAAAGGAATCAATGCTAAAGGGATTAATTCTAATAGCCAAAGAAACGGGATCACTTGTTGTAGCAGAAGGAATTGAGAAGAAGGAAGAAGCAGAAGTGTTATTAAGGAACCAAGTAGACTTTGCTCAAGGCTACTTTTATGCAAAACCAGGTACATTAGAGAAGGCACGCGTTGCTTTATAGTATTGCTAACGCTCTCCTCAAAGATTGGATGTGGCAATAGTGTATTTTATTGACCGTGAAAAAATTGAAGCAAACCTAAAGTTTCTTGAGAAGCAGTTAAAGCTCTTAATTAGCCAGACAAGTTGGTCTAGTGATCTTGAAAAATTAGCTCTAGAGAGAATTTGTCACGTAAGTATTGAAGTTATTATCGATGTTGGTAATGCGATGATCGATGGATTTATCATGCGTGATCCAGGAAGCTATGAGGATATTATTGATATTTTATTAGATGAAAAAGTAATTAATATGCAAGAGGCTTCCGGTTTAAAAGATGTCATCTGGCATAGAAAAGAACTTGTTCAAGATTACCTTGATGTAAACTATGATCAATTGATTGCTACCTTTACTACTCAGAGAAATAACCTTCAGCAGTTTACAACAAATGTTCGAGCATACATAAAACAAGAACTTGGACCAGTGACAGCATTTAAGCCGTTGTAATAAATATTTGTCCAAAGGTAAAAAATTAGGGTGACCACGAGATCATCCTTTTTTTAATCGATACCTATTAATTAAATATGACTGTAAATGGCGAAATGAAAGGTAGTTGTAAAAATGATAAAAAAGTATAAGGGTTATTTAATCGATTTAGACGGTACGATGTACAAAGGAACTGAGCAAATTGAAGCGGCTAGTAAATTCGTTGCCACTTTAGTAGACAATAACATTCCCTATTTATTTGTGACAAATAACTCATCACAGACCCCTGAGAAGGTTGCAGACAAGTTAACTGAATTTTCTATTCAAGCAACAAAAGAAAGTGTGTTTACGACAAGTCAAGCTACTGCCAATTACATATGGGAGATAAATAATAATGCGAGTGTTTATGTAATTGGAGAAGAAGGGTTAAGGAAAGCGTTAGTTGATAGAGGTTTGCAGCTTGTAGACGAAAATCCGGATTATGTTGTGACAGGAATTGATCGTGATATATCATATGAAAAACTTGCAAAGGCATGTATTGCTGTTAGAAATGGTGCGACATTTATTTCGACAAATGCTGACATAGCCATTCCTACAGAACGAGGATTATTACCTGGTAATGGTGCACTTACTTCAGTTGTTTCAGTCTCTACTAATACGGCACCGATTTTTATTGGCAAACCAGAAGGAATCATTGTCGAACAGGCTTTACAAGTAATAGGTACAGATAAAAATGAGACATTGATGGTTGGAGATAATTATGATACTGATATAAAGGCTGGGTTTAATTGTGGTTTAGATACGTTGCTAGTACATACGGGTGTGACATCAAAAGAACAGCTGCAACAGTTTTCTGTTCAACCAACTTATACAGTGGATTCATTAGAGGATTATCTGAAGGTCGCATTTGAGTAATCTCAAATCGTTCTAGTTATTTATTTTTGGACATTAAATCAAAAGATAACGAAAATAAGCCTCCTAGGAATGTAAATCTTCCGTAAGGAGGCTCGTCTTATTATATTATAGAAGTTGTTTACTCAACATCCCTAGCTCGGTGTGCAAGTCTACTGGAAGCCGCTGCTGCTATTGCTCCAACAATATCATCTAGAAATGTATGACATTTTCCAGTTGACTTATCATTTAGGTATTGAAGGATACCTGGTTTAAGTTTATCAATGTACCCATAATTTGTGAAACCGATGGAACCATAGATATTTACGATTGAAAAAGCAAGTATCTCGTCTACTCCATATAAACTTTCATCTGTTGTAATAATCTCCTGTAAAGGCTCTTCCAGTTGTCCCTTTTCAGCTAATATATCAAATTGGATCCCTGTTAGTACGGCGTTTTGCACTTCTCTTTTTGTAAGAACGCGATCAACATTTTCCAAACATTCATCCATCGACAAATCTGGGTGGTACTTTTCTTGTAAAAAGTATACGAGATCAGCAATGTCCTCTAGTTTTACTCCACGTTTAATCATCCAATCTCTAGCTGTTTTTTCAACTAAATCCATTTTTTCCTGACTTTTCATCACATTCACCCAATTCTTTTTGTTTTGCGCATTTTTTTAGTCTATGAAGACTTCAGACCTTCTATTCATAGATAGGGTTAGATATCTCCTTATTATAGTTCTATTCAAACCTTGTTCCTTTTGCGACTTTTGCGCAACGGTTGACTATCCCTATATTCTTCTACATAACTTCAATACTCCCTGCATCAAATTAATCATAAACTTTTAGAATTTTGACTACGATAGTATAAGGTATCTACGCAGGAGGGGATTATTGTGAAAAAAATTATTTTTGAGGAGTACGGTATTAAGGTTCAAGACATGACAAAATGGGGTCAATATGATTCGTTTCGAGTGCATCAGACTCACTTTTTAATTGTACCTGTTTCCCACATAGATGAAGACGAACTATATGAATTGTATCAGTTAGGTCAATTTATGATTGAAAAAAAAGAACAGTATGTAGCTAACTTTATTCTTACTAAGAAAAATCAACTATTTTTCGAGAAGGATGAAACACGATTTGTGATTACTAAATGTTCTTCAAGTACGACAGGACGGTTTAACCAAATAGGAAAGGAATTAGCTCGCTTCCATCAAAAAGCAAGATCTTACCCGTATCAAGTGACAAAAACACTACGAATAGGTCAATGGAGATTCCTTTGGGAAAAACGCCTCGATCAGCTAGAATCATTTTGGCAAGGTAGGGTGCATAATCAGCCATTAAATCAATTTGAAAAGCTGTTTGCCGAGTCATTTCCATATTATTTAGGGATTGCAGAGAACGCTATCCAATACTTAGTTGATACTGAACTTGATGAAGAGCCACAACTCATTGATTCAGGTACCATTTGTCATCATCGATTCAATTCATCTACATGGAAATCTGAGATGTCTGTCAAATTACCAACAGAATGGGTTTTTGACCACGGAAGTAGAGATATAGCAGAATATATGAGACATTTATTTTTTGATGAACAAGAAGAATTAAAATTAAATGGGTTCAGTTTCTTAGATGAATATGACCGTACAACACCGCTTTCGGCGTTTTCGTGGAGACTGATCTACAGTAGATTATTATTTCCTATCCATTATTTCGAATGTGTTGAAAATTATTATTTAACACCAGAGGATGACAAACATTATTATGAAGAACGGATGGAACACCTCCTAAAAACGTCTAGACAATATGAAGCTTTCCTATCCAACTTTTCAAATATGCTGTCAATGAAAACCAGGAAAATCATGCTGCCATCCGTGGAGTGGTTATCATAAATTTTTCTTCAAAAAAATATGTGACTGATTCGTTGTCATTTAGAGTCTTTAATCCGTAGGGGAAAAACAATATATCCTACGGAAATTGCTACTGAAAAAATACGAATCAGTTACATTTTTGCGAACATCATATTGCGCTTATGATAAAATAAGATATCGGCCAAAACTAAAAATCGGGGTGATTTGATTGACAAGACCATCTGTTTTTGTGACAAGAAAGTGTACTGAACAACAGCTTCAACCGCTATTTGATATCGCAGACGTGGAAATGTGGCATGAAGAAGAAATACCTTGTCCTAGAGAGTTGTTGCTAGAGAAGGCGAGAACTGCTGACGGGTTACTAACAATGCTTTCTGATACGATTGATAAACAATTATTAGATGAAGCGAAACAATTAAAGGTGGTAGCAAATCTTGCGGTTGGTTACGATAACATTGATCTTCAGTATGCCGATCAAAAAGGCATTATTATCTGCAATACACCGGATGTATTAACAGACACTACAGCTGATTTAACGTTTGGATTATTACTCTCTACTGCACGTCGCCTTTTAGAGGCAGCAGACTATGTGAAAAATGATCAATGGAAAAGCTGGGGTCCCTTACTGTTAGCAGGTTATGATGTTCATCATAAAACAATTGGAATAGTTGGAATGGGGAAAATTGGACAAGCTGTCGCAAAACGAGCAACAGGCTTTGAGATGAACATTCTTTATCATAATCGTTCCAAAAATAAGGATGCAGAAGAGATACTGGGTGCAAGATATTCTTCATTAGATGAATTATTGACAGAATCGGACTTTGTCGTTTGCTTGACCCCTTTAACAGAAGAAACTCGTGAGTTATTTAATAAGGATTCATTTGAAAAAATGAAAAAGACCGCTATTTTTATTAATGCAAGTCGTGGTGCTGTTGTTAATGAGCAGGATCTTTACGAAGCATTGTGTGACAAACAAATTGCGGGTGCGGGACTTGATGTCTTTTTACAAGAACCAATTGAAGCGTCACACCCTTTAGTAGCGCTAGATAATGTCGTTGCTTTACCCCATATCGGAAGTGCAAGCTACGAGACTAGGTATACAATGATGAACCTCTGTGCTGAAAACATTGGAGCTGTATTAAAAGGGAGCCCCCCAAAAACAAGAGTAAGAGTAAAGTAAGCAAAGTGATAATCAATAAAAACACTGAAAGAAAAAATTACATATTAGTTTTTAATTTGTTTAAAAACCCAGTTACAAATACAGCGTTTATATAAATAAGTTTGTTTTTCGCATAGAAAGCGTTTTTATTCAAGAAAACTGAAAATTCACCCTTGTAAAAGTTTTCTAAGCAATTTATAATGACATGTATATTATAAATGTCTCTTACGAGGATACAGATGTATTTTCTAGATGAACATAAAGGAGTGGAACTTGTGGAAGCAATTCATGTAGGTCTTTTAGGTCTTGGAACAGTCGGTAGTGGTGTTGTTAAGATTATTGAAGATCATCAAGATAAGTTAATGCACCAAGTTGGCTGTCCTGTAAAAGTTAAAAAGGTGCTTGTGAAAAATATCAATAAAGAACGTCAAGTTGACATGGAAAAAGATGTTCTTACGACAAACGTTAAAGATGTTATTAATAATCCAGATATAGATGTAGTAATTGAAGTAATGGGTGGAGTAGAGGAGACTCGTCAACATTTAATTGAAGCACTCCAAGCTAAAAAACATGTCGTTACAGCAAATAAGGATTTAATGGCTGTTTATGGTACTGAGTTGCTCTCCATTGCGACAAAAAATGGTTGTGATCTCTTTTATGAGGCAAGTGTAGCGGGGGGAATTCCGATTTTACGAAGCTTAGCTGATGGTCTAGCTTCTGATCGCATCACTAAAATGATGGGAATCGTAAACGGTACAACAAACTTTATTTTAACAAAAATGTCGAAGTTAGGAAGTGCCTACGACGATGTTTTAAAAGAAGCACAGGATCTAGGATACGCAGAAGCGGATCCAACTTCAGATGTTGAAGGATTAGATGCTGCCAGAAAAATGGCGATTCTTGCTCGTTTAGGCTTTTCGATGCATGTTGATTTAGATGATGTTAAGGTACAAGGGATTTCCAATGTAACAGATGACGATATTAGCTATAGTAAACGCCTTGGCTATACAATGAAACTAATTGGGATCGCTCAACGAGAAAATGGGAAAATTGAGGTCGCTGTGGAACCAACATTATTGCCTGAATCACATCCTTTAGCGGCTGTGAATGATGAATATAATGCTGTTTATGTATATGGTGAAGCAGTAGGCGAAACAATGTTCTATGGTCCTGGTGCTGGTAGTCTTCCTACAGCAACGTCGATTGTCTCTGACTTAGTGGCGGTTATGAAAAATATGAGACTTGATGTGAATGGTCGTAGTGCAGTTGCTCCTCAATTTGAAAAGCAGTTGAAGAGCCCCGAGC
Organism: Metabacillus sp. GQ13; assembly: GCF_059758525.1. Classification (NCBI taxonomy): domain Bacteria; kingdom Bacillati; phylum Bacillota; class Bacilli; order Caryophanales; family Bacillaceae; genus Metabacillus; species Metabacillus sp. GQ13. The sequence goes on along the minus strand of NZ_JCAXET010000014.1, from coordinate 8,231 downwards.
ACATTTACGCACAACATTTCCTAAGAATTACCGCAAAAGATCAAGTAGGAGCATTTTCAGATATTACATCGCTTTTCTCAGAACGAGGAGTAAGCTTCGAAAAAATATTGCAACTACCTATTAAAAATAGTAACCTTGCTGAAATTGTCATTGTTACACATAAAGCAGCACAAAGTGATTTTGTAGAAATCTTACAACAATTGAATGACTTAGAAGTAGTAGATGAAGTGAAAAGTACGTATCGAGTAGAAGGGAACGGTTCAATATGATGTGGAATGGCCTTATTCAAGAATTTGCAGAGTTTCTACCAGTAACAGATAAAACACCTAGATTAACACTTCAAGAGGGGAATACGCCTCTTATCCATTTACCAAAGCTTTCTGAAAAGCTAGGGGTTGAATTATATGTAAAAACAGAAGGAACGAATCCTACTGGTTCATTTAAAGACCGTGGAATGGTAATGGCAGTTGCAAAAGCGAAAGAAGAGGGCAGTGATACAGTGATCTGTGCCTCAACTGGTAATACTTCAGCAGCAGCTGCTGCGTATGCTGCTAGAGCAAATATGAAATGTATTGTTTTGATTCCAGATGGGAAAATTGCTTTCGGTAAGTTAGCTCAAGCTGTCATGTATGGTGCTGAAATTTATGCGATTCAAGGTAATTTTGATCATGCGTTAACAATGGTACGTAGCATTAGTAAAAAGCTACCTATCACATTAGTAAACTCAGTTAATCCATACCGAATCGAAGGGCAAAAAACAGCTGCATTTGAAGTGTGTGAGCAGCTTGGTAGCGCTCCAGACTATCTTGTTATCCCTGTCGGTAATGCTGGAAATATCACTGCATATTGGAAAGGTTTCAAAGAGTATAATGAAAAGAAACAAACAGGGTTACCAAAGATCCACGGCTTCGAAGCTGATGGAGCTGCTGCAATCGTTCGTGGTGAGCCGATTGAGAATCCTGAGACTGTTGCTACAGCGATTCGTATTGGGAATCCAGCCAGCTGGGAGTCAGCTGTAAAAGCGAAGGAAGAATCAGGTGGAAAAATTGATTCTGTAACAGATGAAGAAATCCTTGAAGCATATCAATTAATTGCTCGCGAAGAAGGAGTTTTTGCAGAACCTGGTTCATGTGCATCGATTGCTGGATTAATTAAGCACCGTAAAGCAGGACTTATTAAAGAAGGAAGCAAGGTTGTTGCTGTATTAACAGGTAATGGCTTAAAGGATCCAAATACTGCAATTGATGTATCTGCGATTAAACCTATGGTTCTTCCAAACGATGAGGATGTTTTCTTACAACAATTAAACGGAGTAACAGTTCAATGAAAGAAAGCGACATGTTAAAGATTACAGTTCCGGGTAGCACGGCAAATTTAGGTCCGGGATTTGATTCAGTTGGACTAGCTCTCGGTAAATACCTAACGCTTGAAATAAAACGATCAGAACAGCTTTGTTTTATACCAATGACGCAACATGTTATGGATACCCCAACGAATGAGGATAACTTAATTGCTAAGGTTGCTATCGCTGTTGCTGCTAAACAAAATAAACAGCTACCAGCTTGTGAAATTAAGGTATGGAGCGATATCCCAATGGCAAGAGGGATTGGAAGTAGTGCAGCAGCGATTATTGCTGGTATAGAGCTAGCTAACCAGCTCTGTGATCTGCAATTAACAGACGATGAGAAGTTAAGGTTTGCAAGCCTTGAGGAAGGTCATCCTGATAATGTAGGTGCCTCCCTTTTTGGTGGCCTAGTTGTTGGCCTCCATCAAAAGGATCAAACTGGAATCATTTGTGTGAAGAACATAGAAGTAGATGTTGTTGTTGTTATCCCAAAGTATGAGGTGTTTACAAGTGATGCAAGAAATGTTTTACCAGAATCACTTGATTACAAAACATCCGTAGAGGCGAGTGCAATAAGTAATATGTTGGTGGCAGCCCTGCTAACAAACAATTGGGAATTGGCAGGTCAAATGATGGGCCAAGATCTATTGCATCAACCTTATAGAAGTAAACTAATTCCTGAAATCAATGCAGTTCAAGAAAAGATAAAGGATCTTGGTGCATACGGTTCAGCGTTAAGTGGTGCCGGCCCTACAGTCATCACTTTTATTGAAAAAGGAAAAGGTGACTATTTAGCTGAAAAACTAGCAAGTCAGTTTTTAGATTGTGATGTGGAGCTTTTAGAGGTTGATTTTGTTGGGTGTAAAGTAGAAAGAATATAATCATACGCAAAAAAGGACTGACAATTTTTGTTAGTCCTTTTAGCGTTGAAAATAATAAGTTTACATGATGAAATCAGAACAATTAGTGCCAGAAATCACTACTGTAATGTAGAGGTTGCTAAATTAAAATACTTGTTCTACTTCAACAATTCCAGGAACTTCTTCCAAAAGCGCGCGCTCAATACCAGCTTTTAAAGTAATTGTTGAGCTAGGGCAGCTACCGCAAGCACCTAAAAGGCGAAGTTTAACAATCCCATCCTCTATATCAACTAATTCACAGTCTCCTCCATCACGAAGTAAGAATGGACGAAGTTTATCTAATACTTCTTGAACTTGATCTATTAATACTGTTTCAGTCATTCAAATCGACTCCTTTCCTTATTCTACATTATATTTGAAATGAATTAAAAAATCTAATCGAAAGATTGAAAACGAAAATCTTTGTCTATACCTACATCTTATTTTAGCATATTTTCAACCTTTTAAAAATGGTACTTCTAACTAAGATGACCAAGTCACAGATATGTAAGTGTGAGGCTATCATAGGCTGTCTTAGCAAAGATTGTTGTTTTTCTGAATATGTAAATATTTACTTATTCAGCCTAGCTTCGTGCTATTTTCGTTAAATGACTCTGATATCCCACTGGAGATCGCTTCAATTTAGATCATAAAAATCCAAAAGCCGATTTTTATTCATACTAGAGCAACAAACTTTTAGAAAAGAGCCTAATCATACAAAAAAGCTGACACCGTATATTTTGGTATCAGCCCATTGTTTTCTATTTTATGATTAAAGTCAATAACGCATCTCAATGGTCGAAGGTCTACGAGGGTATTAAGCACCAAATGACTGCTTGTTATCCATTATGGTACTTGTACATCCATAAGACGCCAGACTTTAACATACGTGGTACACGGCCCATGAGTGGTCGATCGTTCACTAAACCGAAGCCTTGTTTTTTTCCTAAGGATCCTAGAACTCCTTTTAGTTTAAAGGGAGGGAAGGATTCTGGGAGAGGTTCGCCTTTCCACTTTTTAAGAAGAACTTGGACAATTTGTTCTGCTTGCGCTTCTGCTAACTGTGCACTTGGAGCATGAGGCAGACTCGCACAATCACCAACAACAAATACATCCTCGTATGTTGGGATAGAATGTTGGATCGTTAATACAACTCTTCCTTGATTATCCTTTTCAACTGGAAGATCGCGGACAACTTTATTCGGTTGAATACCAGCTGTCCAAACAATGGTATCACACTCAAATGGTAGGTCATGATTGTAAATGATATGTGGTTCAACTTTCGTAATATTAGCACCATTGATTATTTCAACACCATGCTCACTAAACCATTTTTCTACATAACTACTTAAGCGTTCTGGAAAGCTAGATAAGATATGTTTGCCTCGGTCATATAACTTAATAGTCAAATCTTTTCGGCTTTCTCTAAGCTCGCTAGCAAGCTCTACACCACTCAATCCAGCACCGACGATCGCAACAGTAGCACCAGAGTTTAAATTATTTAACCTCTGATAGGTTTCACGACATTGGTCGATCGATTGGATACTAGATGTAAATTGATTAGCACCAGGTACATTGTGGTACTTGTCTTCACAACCTAATCCAATAATTAAATCGTCATAAGGAATGGTTTCTTCTCCTTCTAACAGGACTTCTTTATTATCGAGATTAATAGAATTAATTTTACCGAATTTCAATTGGAGACGTGGATGCTCTGGAAACGATACACGTATATGGTGATCTGATATTGTACCAGCTGCAAGTGCGTAATATTCTGTTTTAAGACAGTGATAAGGATTTTTATCAATTAAAGTAATTTGAACATCATCAGGTATATGATTTGGTAATAGTCTAAGGAGAATACGCATACCGCCATATCCACCGCCAAGGATCACTAGGTTCTTCATTTTCGATACCCCTTTTTCCCCACGTTTTGTTTTTATAAGCTACATTAAAAAGTCAATATTTTAGCATTGTAAAATATAAAATACCATAAAAAGTATAACGAATTTGTGACAAATTCACAACACATTATCGGTCTTTTCTTGATTATTACTAATTTTATCAACCAGGATCTGCTCAATTGGATATTATTTTATTATAGTGCATGAGAGGGAGATATAATAAAATAATATCTAATATCTTTTTTGTAAGGTTGTTTTCGCCAAGTTTGTTGTTTTCCGTACTTAGCAACAAACTTTTAGAAAAGAGGGCCTTGTAGAAACAGAATTTATCTGTAATGTACTTCGTTTACTGTCTAGCTTGAGCGATTGCTTTTTTCATAATTAAGATTCCTTAAGTTTAGATATTTGTAGTTCTCTACGTTTTCATCTAAAATCAGTATATTCTAGTATGAAAAGTATTTCTATTATTAATGTTGTATAATAGAATTTTACAATTTTCTTTAAGGTACATGGAGAGGTGTGAACAATGAAGCCTATTATTGAGTTTTGTATAAGTAATTTAGCCAATGGAGCCCAAGCAGCCTTAGAACAGCTAGAGAAGGATCCAAATTTAGATATAATTGAATACGGTTGTTTAGGGTATTGTGGAAAGTGTAGTCAATCTCTATATGCATTAGTGAATGGAGAGGTCGTTACAGGGAACACCCCTAACGAACTAGTTGAAAATATATATACATTTTTAGAGGAAAACCCAATGTTTTAATAGAGCAAATTTTATCGTAGTTAATTATGTTTTCGACAACAGCCTTATTTAGGCTGTTGTCGACTCATAAAAACACTCAGGTAAAACGGAAATTATCCTAGTTTCTTTTCTCTCATCTCAGCCCAACGGTTTTTAGCCATTTCAACAATCCCTTTTTCAGTAGTTTCCCTTTGCATTTCAATGACACGTGAGAAGTACTTTGTTGCTTGCGCAATCGATCCAGTTCTTTTGCTTAAATCTCCAATAATATAAATGAGTTTTATTTCAGTTAAATGTGTATCTGAAAAATCTCCATTCATATAGGAGTTGATATATTCATTTAGGGCTAACCGTGTAAAACGATTTTCCTCAACTACATTTATTTTTTCTGTTCGATATATCCAAGCTAAGCGCAAATAAACTCCAGCTAATGCAATATGTTTTTCCTTTTTAATTGACGCGCAATAGATAGCTAATTTATATGAATTTATAGCCTGATCTAGTGTACGTTCCTTACAATAATCATCACCATTCCAATTTGAGGATATTTTCTCTTTAATCGTGTTTAACGTAGTAGGTGGGAAAAAGGATGAAAACTCCTCAGAAGAAGAATAGCCGCAATTAGGACATACTTGAACATAGTATAATAATGGATTTTTCTTTGTTGAAGCATAGTAAGAACAGAAGTCAGAATCATGCTTATTTACTCTAATGTATTTTGATAAAACTTTCCTTGTCGTATACTTTTTAAGACATACATTACAAGTGACTACTTTTTCGTATAAAAAATCTAGTTCTTTAATCATGGTATACCCTCCTTTATATTGAGTCTAAAGGCGTATTCTATATGTGAAGTATACCAAATTAATGAGTTAAAAGGACTACTTATATAAAAATCTACTAAAAAAAGAAAAAGCTTCCGATTAAATAAGGAAGCTCTTCTTTTTAAAAACAGGGGATGTTTTTATTGTGCTCGCTTTTCTAACAATTTATACTAAATAAAAGGCAGTTATTGTAATGACGATTATTTGCATCTTTACTTAAATTTAATGGATCAAACTCGTATCGCTTAATCATACAATGCGATTAATAAAATAAATAGTAAGTTTTTTGGAGGGTCTAATGAATTCTTTTCAATTTACAAAAATGCACGGATTAGGTAACAATTATATTTATGTTAATCTATTTGAGGAACATCTTGAAGAACAGGAATTACCTGAAATTGCTCGACAAGTTTCAAATGTTCATACAGGGATTGGCTCAGATGGCTTAATTTTAATATGTCCATCAGAGAGAGCCGAAGTGAAAATGAGAATCTTTAATAATGATGGATCAGAAGGTAAAAACTGTGGAAATGGATTACGATGTGTTGCCAAATATGCTGTTGAGCATAATTTAGTAACAGGTACAGAGTTTAAAATTGAAACACTTTCAGGACTGGTTGAAGCTAAGGTACAGCTCGAAAAAGGTGAAGTAAACTTAGTTACGGTTGATATGGGGGCACCTAGACTTTTGAAATCAGAAATTCCAATGGCTGGTGAACCAAACAGTCAGACTATTTGCGAAGAGATGGAATTTGACGGAAAAGTATTTGGTGTGACAACTGTATCAATGGGGAATCCACATATTGTTTTCTATGTGGATGATATAACTCAAGCACCACTAACAACATTAGGTCCAATTGTTGAGAAAGATCCAAGATTTCCTGAAGGAATCAATGTCGAATTTGTTCAAGTTGTCTCGGAAAATGAGATGCATTTTAGAGTATGGGAAAGAGGTTCTGGCATAACACAGGCTTGTGGAACTGGGGCTTGTGCTGCTGTTGTTTCTTCAGTGTTAAATAAGTTAACACCTATTGGAAAAGAGACGACTGTCCACTTGGCAGGCGGTGATTTGTTAATAAATTGGACGGCTGGTGGTACAGTTTTAATGACGGGTCCTGCTGAAGTTATCTCTACAGGCACGTACTATTTAAAATAACGTTATCAGTCTGTTATGTTTGAGTGAATGATGACAAAGATGTATACTAGTGCTAGTGAATAAGATGATTTCATACTGTTGAAGGAGGTTTACAGATGAATGAAGTAGTAGAAATTACAGAAGCGGCAGCTTATCAAATAAAAGATATGATGGTAGAAAACGAAGAAGAAAGTGCGTATCTTCGTGTAGGTGTAAAAGGTGGAGGCTGTAGCGGGCTCTCATATGGAATGGGTTTTGAACACGAAATCAGTGATGATGACGATGTTTTAACACAACATGGCCTAACGGTTCTTATTAAAAAAGAAGATGCACCAATTTTAAATGGAACGAAAATTGATTATAAAAAGTCAATGATGGGCGGTGGCTTTACTATAGATAATCCCAATGCAATCGCTAATTGTGGTTGTGGATCATCTTTTAGAACTGCTACTAAAACAGGTACTCCTGAAGAGTGTTAAGGAATTTTTCTGCTCCGAACTGTTAACCGTTAACCTATACGGTAACTGATGCGAAGAATTGCAGGTTGTATCGGTTAAGCCGTGTATAAACGGGTATCCTCCGGTACAAAAGCAGTGCTATTTGTTAATAACGACCTTTCTAGTGGATGGTGAAAAATACATCGTTAGGGAGGTCTTTTTTGTTTTGGCCATAAATAGACGAAAGAGAGTATCGAAGCTGATGTCTGTAAATGTGTATACCTGTAACTTACGCTCGATCAGGAGCTAGGCTTAGAAATAGCCGGTAAACGAGCCTAGGGATTACGAGAACTACACTAAGCTGAAGGGATTTTTTACAGACTGGCTTAACGAGAATTACGATGGATAGACTACGTTGGTGAATTTAACGTTGAGACCTTCTTGTATAAGCGCAGGTATGAAAGTCAACAAAGCGGGTATCGCAAGGAATATTTTGAAACTTATACGGTATTAATACGTAATAGTAAGAGGAACAATAAAAAAGATTAATAAAAAGTCGGAAGATCAGTGAAATAGAAAGGTGATAATTATACAATGAACAAAGGCACAATAAAAACGTTAAAGTGGGTATCAGGCGTATTCGAAGCAATTCTAGGTATACCTATTTTAGGTGGAAGTATTGTACTAGGCTTGGGATGGACGCCATTATGGGTTATGCTTATTTTTCATATCGTAGTATTAGTACTTTCGAAAAGGGCAGGAGTAAATGCACACGGTAATATTCTCGGAATTGTAACGTCGGCTATCGGATGGATTCCAATTGTCGGCATGATTATGCACATTTTATCGGCGTTATTCATACTTTTCGATGCTGCACGTAGTAATGATAAAGATAAAAATCCTGACATAATTGATATGGCCGAATAAAAGAAAGCCTCGACGCTT
>NZ_JCAXET010000013.1:0-195693 GCF_059758525.1 Metabacillus sp. GQ13 | reverse complement strand
AATATCAGGGTGTTTCTATTTTTAGTGAATTTATTATATTATAAAAATATTGAAACGCTATCATAGATAAAACGATGTTTAAAGTAGATGAATTCCCAATAATCTATCTTAAATAGATATCAATTTCTGCAATTAAAGATGAAATTGTTCATGAAAAATGATATGATAGAATTATCTTACTATTTAGTAGAATAACATAATTAGGGGAAGGTGACATGATGACAACTAGAATTGAAACGGATAGCAGTCTATCATTACGTCGTGATGTGAAATCTCTTGGACATATTCTTGGAGAAATTCTTGTTCATCACGGAGGAACAGAGCTTCTAGATAAAGTAGAAAAATTAAGGGGAATGGCGAAAACGCTACGAAGTAATTTTGATAAGAACATTTATAAAGAACTAAAAGATGAAATTGTAAATTTAGATCCACCGATGCGGAAGCAAGTAATACGTGCATTTTCAATTTACTTCCATCTTATAAACGCAGCAGAGTCCAATCACCGTATTCGTAGACGTCGAGAATATCAACTTCAAGATAACCATATTGTACAACCTGCATCAATAGAAAGTGCTATCTTATCTCTTAAAGAGAATGAGATTGATGTAGATACGATTCAAAATGTACTAGATAAGTTATCATTAGAATTAATTATAACCGCTCATCCGACTGAGGCGACAAAACGTTCAGTGATAGAAATTCAGAAGCGCATTGGTGATCTATTGAAAAATTTAGATAATACAATGCTTACCAATAAAGAACGTAAAAAGCTTGAAGATCGTTTATTAAATGATGTAACCATTCTTTGGCAAACAGACGAATTACGTCATCGAAAACCGACAGTTATGGATGAAGTACGTAATGGACTTTATTATTTTGAACAAACATTTTTTGATGTACTTCCAGACATCCATGAAGATCTTGAAGACGGATTATCAGAACAATTCCCTGAACATAAATGGGATGTACCTAATTTCCTCCGATTCGGTTCATGGATAGGTGGAGACCGTGATGGGAATCCGAATGTAACTCCTGAGGTAACTTGGGAAACTCTAGAAAAACATCGTGAACTTGCAATTAATAAATATAAAGAAGTATTAATTGCCTTAATGAAACGATTTAGTCACTCTTCAACTAGAGTTGAGATAAGTGAAGAGTTACTTGCAAATGTAGAAAAAGAAGAACCAATCTACTTAGCAAATGATAAGAAGTGGCCAGTTGAAACAGAGGTCTATCGTCGTAAAGTCGCAGTTATCATAACGCGTCTTAGTGAAGTTGGCAAAACAGATAATGGTTATAAGTCATCTGATGAACTTTTAGAGGATCTATATTTAATTGAAAAAAGTGTTAACAAGCATCAGCCTGCACAACGAGAGTTGAAAATGCTTAAAAAGTTAATACGCCAAGTTCAATTATTTGGTTTCCATTTAGCAACCCTGGATATCCGAAATCATAGTGGGGAACATGAATCTGCTATTACAGAAATTTTACGTAAAGTTGGTGTGTCTGAAAATTATTCATCCTTAACTGAGGATGAAAAAATTAAGACATTAGAAAAGGTTCTAAAAGATCCACGCCCTGTACTATTATTAAATGAAGATTATTCAAATGAAACACAAGAAATGATTAAGTGTTTTACAATGATTAAAAAAGCACATGAAACATTTGGTGAAAAGTCCATTCTTGTTTACCTAGTTAGTATGACTCAATCGGCAAGTGATTTGCTGGAAGTATTGGTACTTGCTAAAGAGGCTGGTATATATAGACTACATGCAGATGGTTCTGTCGAAAGCCAATTGAATGTTGCGCCTTTACTTGAAACGGTTGAAGATTTGATTGCTGGACCAGCAATCATGGAAACATTATTTAAGATGGATGTATACCGTAATCACCTTCAGATACATGGTGATTCGCAAGAAATCATGCTTGGCTATTCTGATGGTAGTAAGGATGGTGGAACTTTAACTGCAAACTGGAAGCTTTACAAAGCACAACTTGAGATACACGATATGGCAAAACGTCATAATATTGGACTGAAGTTTTTCCATGGTAGAGGTGGTTCACTAGGTCGTGGAGGCGGTCCACTAAATCGTAGCATTCTTTCACAACCAGCTGAAACAATCGGAGATGGCGTAAAAATCACCGAGCAAGGGGAAGTGTTATCTGCACGTTACCTAAGTACTGATATCGCTTATCGTAGTCTTGAGCAAGCAACTTCAACATTACTTGAGGCATCCGTTAATCTATCAGAAGAATCTGAGCAACAGCACTCACGTGAAGAAGCGTGGGAAGTTGCGATGGAGGAAATTTCCAACGTGTCATTGAAGAAATATCAATCACTTGTGTTTGAAGATCCTGACTTTTTAACATACTTTACTGAAGCAACTCCTTTGAATGAATTAGCGGAGTTGAATATCGGTTCTCGTCCAATGAAACGTAAAAATCGAAACCGTTTTGAAGATCTTCGTGCAATTCCTTGGGTATTTGCTTGGACTCAAAGTCGTCAACTTCTACCCGCATGGTATGCTTCGGGTACAGGCTTGGATAGCTTCGCATCTAAAAGTGAAGAAAATCTCAAATTGTTGCAACGTATGTATTTAGAATGGCCATTCTTCCGTTCGACGATAGATAACTTACAAATGGCCTTAATGAAAGCAGACATTACAACGGCAAAGGAATATACGTTCCTAGTAAACGATAAGGAAGTTGCAGATCGTATATTCAATAATATTGTTGAGGAATTTAATAAAACAAAAACCATTCTTCTTAAAATATCTGGTGATGAGGAACTTTTAGATCATTCACCTAATATCAAAGAATCTGTACACCGCAGAAATCCATATGTAGATCCGTTAAACTTTCTACAAGTTGAACTTATCAAGGAACTTCGCGAACAAGAAGAACCTAATGAAGAATTGTTAACAGAAGTGTTATTAACAATAAGTGGTATTGCTGCAGGATTGCGTAATACAGGTTGATCAAAAGCACATAAGAATTTAGCTAGTGCCTGTCGATTTTATAAATCGGCAGGCCTTTTTTATGTAGCTTACTATTAGCTATGAAAGGTTAAAGGTATTCTTGGCAGCAATTATTGTAGTTCATATAAAGCGTGAATGTTGCTATAAAGTCAAAATCTATTATTAAAAGCAAATTAAGATTATATTTATTATAGAAGAAATTAAGAAAGAGGGAAATGAAAGTGGCAGGTAATCTAACAAAATTTCTGTAGAGACGAATTTGAGCTGAGACATAATCTAATCGCTTTGATATTTGATTAATGTCTGTTTTCGCAAATAATAATAGCTTTTAGTAATATCACTCCCTACGTATTTAGCCTCCTTAATGAAATATAATCCTTGCTAATGTATATACTAGTTGTGTAAGGGGGTGATCAAATGGAAAAGAAACCACTTCATTATGATGGTAGTGTTCATATTAATTTCATAGCGAAAAGTGATACATCTAATGTTGAAGAGCTAGTTATATCTGATGAAGCAAGAAAGAATATCGGCATTAATCCTTATTCCTTTACTAATACAGAATAATTAGAATGGTTAATTGATAGTTGGTACAACTGAATATCATCTGACTTAGCGGTATACTCGATCAGAGATTACCGCTTTTTGTGTCTAGTGAAGTTCTATATAAAGGAGCAAACCGGAAGGATAATATTGGAGAAAGTCGCGAAATGAAGTCAAAACTCGCTCAGGAGGAACCTAAGCATTTATATTGACGATAGAACAGCTATCTTTTATACTTTTATCTTGAACTAAAAATTTGTTAATTAAATATATTTCTTTGAGAATATTTTAGACAATTTTAATTCAAACTAAAGTGTTGAGAAAATCAAAGGACTAAATGGATGGACGATGTTATTTTATTAAAGGGTCAAATACTCATTTATAGGAAATCGTGATAGCTGGTTATTTGATACTAATATGAAAATAGTTAATTATCTGAATTTAGTCTAATTTAAAGGAGAGTTTTAACATGGCAAAAGTATTGTATATTACAGCGCATCCACATGATGACACAGTGTCTTTTAGTATGGCTGCAGGAAAAGCGTTTATCGAATCATATAAGGAAGCGAATCCTAGTGATGAGATCGTTCATATTGACCTGTATAAAGAATCGATTCCACAAATTGATGTAGATGTATTTAGTGGTTGGGGAAAACTTCAAACTGGTAAAGGGTTTGAGGAACTATCTGCTGAAGAACAGGCAAAGGTTGGACGTCTAGGAGAACTTAGTGATCAATTCGTTTCTGGTGACAAATATGTGTTTGTTACTCCATTATGGAACTTCTCATTCCCACCAGTAATGAAGGCTTATATCGATTCAGTTGCTGTTGCTGGTAAAGCATTCAAATATACAGCTGAGGGTTCGGTAGGATTACTTACTGATAAAAAGGCACTACATATTCAAGCTCGTGGTGGCATTTATTCAGAAGGACCTGCAGCAGATCTTGAAATGGGTCATCGCTATTTAAATGTAATTATGAATTTCTTTGGAGTACCTTCTATAGAGGGTCTCTTTATTGAAGGACATGCTGCAATGCCTGATAAAGCAGAAGAAATTAAAGAAAATGGTATTGCACGTGCAAAAGATTTAGGAAAAACATTTTAATTATTACTAATTCCCTCTATAGAACAAATAGAGGGGTTTTTTATTTGGAAGAAAGATCAAATTGCCCTAAGAGTATCAAAATATGGATTAAAAGAAAAAATCGAATTATTAAACCACTGATACGTCATTATTCTGTTTAATGACGTATTTTAATAGTGTTTTACTATTTTCTTTAGAATAATAGGACTATCGTTTTTTAGAATTCTCAAAACTATTAGAACTTTTGAAAAATACCTATAATTTGTAGAAAAAAAGTTTAAACTCCATTAAAATAAAGGGGATATATATAATTTTATTATTCGATAAAAATTATTCTTTTTACTGAAGGAGACGAAGCAATTGACTAAGACAATCACTAGAGCACCATTTAGAGCTGATCATGTAGGGAGTTTCTTAAGACCTGAGCGTTTAAAACAGGCTAGACTACAAAAACAAAATGGCGAAATTACTGCTGAACAGCTGAGATTGATTGAGGATGAAGAAATTATTCGTCTAGTTGAAAAGCAAAAGGAAGTTGGATTAAAGGCTGTTACAGATGGTGAATTGAGACGTGCTTGGTGGCACTTTGATTTTCTAGCTGGTCTTGACGGAGTAGAGTTATATGAAACGGAATCTGGTATTCAATTCAACGGAGTAACAACAAAAGCACATGGAATTAAAGTAAATGGAAAAGTTAACTTTACCAATCACCCTATGATCGAGGATTACAAATTTCTTCATGAAATAGCTGGTGACCATGTAGCGAAGTTTACGATCCCTAGTCCTAATATGTTATTTTTTAGAGGGTTTATTGAAGAAGAGGCCTATAAAAATCAAGATGAATTATTTGACGACCTTATTGAGGCATATCAAAAGGCGATCCAAGCTTTCTATGATGCTGGTTGTCGGTATCTACAATTAGATGATACCTCATGGTCAGTATTTTTCTCAGAACAAGGCAGAGAGCAAATTACGATGCGTGGTCAAGATCCTGATACACTTGCTCAGCTATTTGCAAAAGCAATTAATGAATCAATTGCGAAAAGACCAGAAGATATGATTATTACTATGCATATTTGTCGTGGTAATTTCAAATCAACTTATGTTTCTTCAGGGGGCTATGAAAGTGTTTCTGAAGTGATTTTTGGCGGATTGGATGTTGATGGATTATTTTTAGAATTTGATGACGAACGGTCAGGTGGTTTTGAACCACTGCGACATGTTAATCGAAACGATATTCAATTGGTCTTAGGACTCATCACTTCTAAATTCGGGGAGTTAGAAAATGCTGAGAACGTAAAAGCTAGAATTGAAGAAGCTAGTAAATATGTTGGTTTAGAGCAAGTTTGTTTAAGTCCACAATGTGGGTTTGCTTCAACAGAAGAAGGAAACCTATTAACAGAAGAGCAACAGTGGGATAAGGTACGTCATGTCATTTCAATTGCAAATGACGTCTGGAAATAAATTATTATTTGTAGTATAAAAAGCAGTGACTTCAAACGGAGCCGCTGCTTTTTTTCGCATAGGGAGTGAGTGTCTACTCCTAATAGACCTTAACTTCGTTTTCAATTCATAATGTATAATTTTGTTATTATCTATCTAAATATACTTACCTTTCAGATAAAAACGACTATTAGCTCTTCTATTATGATACCTTCTATCTTTCTATTAGGCTCTTTTCTAAAAGTTTGTTGCTAATTGATTTCAAATCAGCATTCTATTAACAGTAACCATGATATAGGCTTTTTGATCCTGTTCAGTAAATGTCTTTCATCATTTTTGAGTATTGAAATATTTATGACTTTACTTACTAAAAAACATCTAATTTTAATAGTATTGTTGTAATCCTTTACATTCTAGTAATATTGACTCAATACAGAATATGTAAAATGATAGTGTTACATATTATTAATGAGGAGGTAATGACATGGTTTTTTACATGAATAGAATGAAGAAGTCGTTTCTAATTCTTACGGTTTTCCTATTGATGATCACACCGCTACTAACGGGTGTTGGTTCGGTTGCAAGTGCTGCAACAGTAGGAGAAGAGGACTTATTTTTTTCAGAGTATATTGAAGGAACAAGTAATAATAAAGCGATCGAACTATATAACGGAACCGGTAGTTCGGTAGATTTATCTACCTATGAGATTGAATTATATTCAAATGGGAAAACAGCTGTTCAAGATACGCTAAGCTTAAGTGGTTTACTTGCTTCTAAAGGTGCTTATGTTATTGCACATTCAAGCGCTTCTCAATCACTAAAGGAAAAAGCAGATATTACGAGTGGTGTTGCAAACTTTAATGGAAATGATGCACTTATTTTAAAGAAAAATGGTGTAATACTGGATGTTATTCATACGGTTGGTAGTGATGAGGAAATTCTGAAAGATAAAACACTCATCAGAAAAGCGACTATTATCAATGGATCACAAACATTTAATTTAGACGAGTGGGATCCGCTTCCGCTTGATACGTTCAAAAACTTAGGTTCTCATAATATAGATAATGGTGAAACAGAAGAGCCAACTGAAGATGAAGAAGTTGCGGTGAAAGATATACTAGAAATCCGTCAGACGGATGGAGTTGACGTAGCGGTCGAAGGCTATGTAACTGCCATTTTTGTATCGGGTGGACAAGCTAATGTATTTATACAGGATCAAACAGGAGGAATCATAGTAAGAGCTCCTGGAATTGATAGTAAAGTTAAAATAGGTGACAAGATTGCAGCTATTGGAAAAACAACACAATACTATGAAATGGCTCAAATCACAGCCACTTCCGATTCAGTTTCTGTTATAGAAACGAAAACAGATAAGCCATTACCTCAGAGTATTCAATCAAAAGATCTGAATGAAGACGTTGAAGGTGAACTTATAACAATTAATAATATTCATATTGATTCTATCAATAATTTTAGCGAACGAATTGCTAGTGATGACCAGGGAACATTTCTAATTGATTCAGATTTAGTTGAAGAAGGAAAAAGTTATGATCAGATAACAGGAGTTGTAGAATACAGTTTTAATAGTTACAGATTAATTCCGAGGTCAGCAGGAGATGTTGTGGAAGATCGTAGTAAAGTATCCTCAGTTTCAGCTAATCCTCGCGAAGGTATCGTTTCTGAAGGTACAGAAGTAGAGTTAACAACGACGACAAAGAATGCTTTGGTCTATTTCACAACAGATGGTACAGAGCCAACAATAGCCTCCAATGTTTATCAACAACCAATTAAAGTAAACGAGAGAGTAATCATAAAGGCCTTTGCTGTAAAGACAGGTTTATCCAACAGTGATGTCACCACTTTCACATTCGAAATAGGAAAAGATCTTGAAGAATTAGAGATTCATGATATTCAAGGAGAAAGTCATCTATCTCCTTATGAAGGGAAAAACGTTAAAAATATTGATGGAATCGTTACACATATCGATGGTTCAAACGTATATATCCAAGAACCACAACCTGATGATAATCAGAAAACATCTGAAGGACTTCTTGTATATAAGAGTGGACATGGGGTGAAGGTTGGGGATCACATAAATGTCTCCGGATTAGTAAAGGAATACTATCTAGAGGGTTATGCTGAAAAGGCAGAAACTGATTTATCCTTTACTGAAATAGCAGCATCAAGTATTGAGGTGCTATCTAGTGGACAAGTACTTCCAAACCCAATATTACTCGGAGCAAATGGACGAATCATTCCTGATAAAATCATTGATAATGATTCCTTTGGAGAATTTGATCCTGAACAGGATGGCATTGATTTTTATGAAAGTTTAGAAGGTATGAGAGTTCAATTAGATACACCAACTGTTGTTGGACCTCAGGAATATGGAGATGTTGCAGTTGTTGTAGAAAATGGCAATGAGCAAGCAATGTCTCACTTTGGTGGTTACAAATTAACAAAAGAAGATCCAAATCCTGAAATTCTTTATGTACAAGCTGGTGAGGATTTTGTAACAAAGGTTGGAGATTCATTCAAAGGTTCAATTACAGGTGTCATGAGCTATGACTATGGCACATACAAAATATACCGAGATACAGATATTGAGCTTCCAGAATTGATAGACGGAGGAATAACTCCAGAAAAGACAACGATAAAAAAAGATGAGACGAAGTTATCTGTTGCAACTTACAATATGGAAAACTTCTCACCAAAAACACCAATAGCAAAGATTGAGAGCATTGCTACATCTATTATTGAGAACTTACATTCACCGGATATTTTAGGTTTAGTAGAGGTTCAAGATAACGATGGGCAAACTGATAGTGGTGTGACGAGTGCAGATAAGTCCTACCAAATATTAGTGGATAAAATAAAAGAACAAGGTGGACCTGCCTATAAGTTCACTGATATTGCTCCTGAGGATAAACAGGATGGTGGTGTACCAGGGGGGAATATACGAGTAGGTTATCTGTATAATTCGGACCGTGTTTCGTTATCAGAAGCAAAAAAAGGATCTGCAACAGAAGCAGTAGCGTATGAGGACGGAAGCTTAACATTAAACCCAGGACGTATTTCTCCTGATCAGTTCCCTAATACACGTAAATCATTAGCAGCTGAATTTGTATTTAATGGAGAAGAAGTAATTGTTATTACGAATCACTTTAATTCTAAAACAGGGGACTCGCCATTATTTGGTCAATCTCAACCTCCAATAGTAGGTAGTGAGGCAGAAAGAATAAAGTTAATGAGTGAGGTAAATAATTTTGTTACTGACATTTTAAATAAAAACAAAGAGGCTAACATCATTGTTGCTGGAGACATGAACGATTTTGAATTTTCAAAGCCACTAGAGGCGTTAAAAGGATCCGAGCTTGTTAATATGATTGATCAATTGCCTGAAGCGGAACGTTGGACATATAATTTCCGGGGGAATTCTCAGGTTCTTGACCATGTTTTGGTAAATAAGCGCCTTGCCAATACGACTGAAATTGACATAGTGAATGTAAACTCTGCATTTATGTCACAACATGGTGGTGCTAGTGATCATGATCCTGTACTTGTACAAATAGATTTAACATCTGATAAAAAGATTAATATCATGCATACGAATGATTCCCATGCAAGAGTTTTTGAAGGATCTAATGATGGAATGGGATTTGCAAAATTATCTACGTTAGTTAAACAGCTTCAAGCAGAAAATGAGCACTCGATTTTACTTGATGCTGGAGATACATTCCATGGCACAACGTTTGCAACATTGGAAGAAGGAAGTAGTATTGTCGACATCATGAATAAAATTGGTTATGACGCCATGGCTGCTGGTAACCATGATTTCAATTATGGATATAAACGATTATTAGAATTAGATGAGATGTCTGACTTTCCTGTTTTAAGTGCTAATGTTATTTATGAAGATACTGGTGAATTAGTTCTTGAGCCGTATACAATCCGGACAGTTAATGGCGTGAAATTAGGAATATTTGGTTTATCGACTCCGGAAACGCATTATAAGACACATCCTAAAAATGTTGAGGGACTCAAGTTTACAGATCCAGCAGAAGCAGCACGAAAGATGGTCAAAGAGCTAAATTCTCAAGATGTTGATGCGATCATTGCATTAACACATTTAGGTACAGATGAATCTAGTACAGATACAAGTTTAAAAGTTGCACAAGAAGCACCTGGAATAGACTTAATTGTAGATGGTCATAGCCATACGGTAGATGACATTGAAAATAGTGGAACATTAATTGTGAGTGCAGGAGAATACTTGAAAAATTTAGGTATTGTAGAACTAACTTTTGATGATGATAACGAACTTATTAGTCGCAGTGCTACCCTAGTTACAAAGGAAGAAGCAGCTAATATAAAAGCAGATCCAGAAGTACAGGCAGTACTTGACGATATTCAAGAAAAACAGCAAGGGATATTGGCGGAAGAAATTGGTACGACTACGATTAAGTTGGATGGTGAGCGCGAGCAAGTACGCGCAGGAGAGACCAACTTAGGAAATTTAATAACAGATGCTATGCTAGAAACAACAGGAGCCGATGTTGCTTTAACAAATGGTGGTGGAATCCGTGCTTCTATTGACAAAGGTATAATTACTAAGGGTGATGTGATAACAGTGCTACCATTTGGTAACTATATTCAAACATTAGATGTTCCAGGAAGTGCAATAAAAGCAGCATTAGAAACAGGGATAAGTGCGTACCCAGAAGTGAAAGGAGCATTCCCACATGTTGCTGGAATGACTTTTGCAATCGACGCGGCTAAGCCGGCTGGTGAGAGAATACATTCGTTGAAAATTAATGGTAAACCGATAGATATGAATGAAACATATAATTTAGCAACGAATGATTTCCTAGCAGCTGGAGGAGACGAATATTCAATCCTAGCTAATTTTCCAATAACAGGTGATTATCAAGCTCTTGATGAAGCTGTTATCGAGTATATTAAAAAAAGAGGAATGATTGAACCTATGGTTGAGGGTCGTATTATTGCTGCGACGACACCTATTGATACCGGTGAAAACCAAGACGAAAATGAACCACCAAGTGAAGGTGAAAAACCAGACGAAGATGAACCACCAAGTGAAGGTGAAAAACCAGACGAAGATGAACCACCAAGTGAAGGTGAAAAACCAGACGAAAATGAACCACCAAGTGAAGGTGAAAAACCAGACGAAGATGAACCACCAAGTGAAGGTGAAAAACCAAACGAAAATAAACCACCAAGTGATGTCGTGCAACCAGAAGAGAATGACACATCAACAAATGAGGATCAAGCAAAAGATGATAGCGAAACAATCAAAGATAAAACTTCAAGTTCAAGCTATGAAAACGTTAATAAGCAGGTGGAATCCAATATGAGTCATGCTTTACCGCAAACAGCGACAGCAACTTATAATATGTTAGTTTGTGGTGCACTGATTTCTATCCTGGGTTTAGTCATAGTTAGGCGTTTTAGGAAAAGTCAGTTAAATGATCGTATGTAAAATAGAAAGCTGTTTTTATAAAAAGTGTTGTTATCATAAAAAGGACAACTTAACGGATCTAGATTGGCGTCGTGCTCTTTTCGCTTAATACTTAGTTGTCGTGAAAAATTACTTCACTTCCAACATTTAAAATCCAAAGGCCGATTTTAAATGTTCTAGGACAACAAACTTTTAGAAAATGATCCATAAATCACAAGACAAATAGCTTTGATAAACAGTATAGTGTATTCTGTTTTCAAAGCTATTTGTCATCTTTAATCGTATTCATAACGAGCAGGTAATTGTCATAAACTAAACAATACTTTATTTATCTTCATTGTATTTAGGAGTGTGACCGTTTGAAAAAACTCTATATTTTTCTTATAATGAGTACGCCCGAGGGTTTAAAGACAGCTTTAAATTCATTACAACATATAGCTGATCATATTGAAAGTCTTCATCTATTTATTGAAGAAACCATGAATAAGTCAGCGGCTAAAAAAATGAGAAACATGTTTATTTATGAAACGAAAGCAGGGAATATAGGGCCTCAATTTAAAAAAGCATTAAACAACCTAGAGGATGGGTCAATATTGTTTCTTTTTGAAGGGGATTATGTCAGTTCTAAAGAAATACTAAACTATATGAACAATGACGTTAAGACGCAACCTGTTATCTCTAAAATAGCAACATTAAAAGATATTAAGTTAATGAGACCTCTGTTTATCCGTGTTTCGTTTTTTAAGAGTATCAATTTTTTTCAATTGTACCGTATGCCATTTAATGAAGCACTAGTTTACTACTGGCAACAGACGCTGAATGATAAAGAAATTATAGTTGTCGAAACTGACTCTATTAAACATTCTATCTCGAATTTAAGTAAGAATCGAATTCAAACTTTGGAGTTTTATGGGAAAGTACAGGGTACTGAAAAACATCGGTTTCAAGGTAAATCTGATCTGACACTTACAGTGATAATTGCCAATTACAATATGTGTGAATTTATTGAAACCTCTATCAGTTCGTCAATCCTTCAATCGATCAGACCAGAGAAAATTTTGGTGATTGATGACGGTTCAAGTGACAATTCTATTTCTTTAATAGAAAAATATGCTGATTTACCCATCGTAGAAGTAGTTAAGCAAAAGAATACTGGGAAGGCTAGAGCATTGAATGCTGTTATCAAGTTGGTAGAGACAGATTTTATTTTAGAGCTAGATGCCGATGATTGGTTAGATTATGATGCTGTTTATACAATAAAGGAGCAACTTGAAAAATTGGACGATGTTAAAGCTGTTTTGTATGGGAATTTTCGGAATTGGAGAACTAGTGATAATGGGGAAGTGAGGTACTCGAAAGTTGCAAAAGGGTGGCAGGTCCATAGTCATCGAGAATTATTAAAATATCTATTTCCTTTGGGTCCCCGTATTTATCGAACAACTTCTTTAAAAAGTATTGGTGGATTTCCAATTATCGATTTTGAAGGAGGAAGACTATATGAAGATGTAAGTGTTTTAAGTAGTCTTCTGAGTGAATATAAATTTCACTATCACAATTTCACAGTCTATAATGTTAGAGAACATCCAAATAGCATAACAAAAAAAAACCACCCCAAATGGAGTGATTTCATTAAGAACCTTCCTCAATAATAAATTAAGCAGCATTTAGGATTCGTAGAAAGTTAATTGCACTAGGAGAAATAAAAATTGTTAGACTTAAACCATATCCCCCGGTTTGAATAAGAACGACTAAGCCATTAGTTGTAGCACCTAATATACCTTCAACTAAATTGTTGTCAGTCGCAATTTCTACCCGAGAACCTATTAGATTCTCCAATTGTCCAAGAAATGTATTACTAAACATATTTTTCCCTCCTTTAAAGTTCACTTACTAGTTCAATTTTATCGAATCGAACTAGAACGATATTCCCGGTAGTATCTACTAAAGCAACATAGTCGTTTTGCACGGATAAAACTGTCCCAGTAATTGTATCAAATGGAGTTGTTATTTGAACACTCTCATTAACAAGCGTTAATAGTAACTCTCTCATTGGATTCTGTGACGGTGGTAACCCATTATCTAAATCATTTAAAAGGTCTAGTATAGCTTCAAAAATTGTATTTAGAGAATTTTCTCCAAGATCAATTGTTAGCTCAATTAATCTTCTTAATAGTGCAGTCCTATTCTCAATAGGAAGTGAAATATTTAATGCCAATTGAATCATCCTTTCTCATATTTGTTTTCTAGTTTTGTCCCCTTTAGTCGTATACTATGTGAGTGTTACAACATTGCTCTGGTTGTTAAACTAGTTTTCGTTAATTTCCACTATTTTACTAGTAACTGCACTATATAATACGAATTCTTAATAAATAAGTTAAGAGTGTAGGGGTTTCTAATTTCACTGTCTGTAAGATATAAATCTATATCTATGTCATAAAGTTTTATTATCAATCGAATATAAAAACATGTTTATCTGTTTTTCTATTAGAAGAAAGTCAATCTGCGTAGTGCTCCAGTTCATCCGCCGATAAACGGGCGCCTTACGCTTTTCATCTTTAGGCGAATGTGAAGTCATTTTTTATCATCTTTCATAGCATATTAATGAAGCTTTTTAGATGATAAGGAGTGAATAGATGAAAGTATTAGTTACAGGTGGCTGTGGCTTTATCGGCTCACATATTGTAAATCGATTATTGAGTGATAATAAGTATGAGGTTATTGTTTTGGACAATTTATCGGCAGGAAAAAGAGAAAATATCCCTGATACAGTTAAGGTATACAAGATAGACATACGTTCAGCAGCAGTTAATAAACTTTTTATGAAGGAACAACCAGAAATCGTTATTCATCTAGCAGCACAAGTTGATGTAAATAAATCAATTCAACAGCCTTTAGAAGATGCGGATATAAATATTCTAGGAACATTAAATTTACTAGAGTGTTCAAAAAGACACGATATTAAAAAGTTTATTTTTGCTTCTTCTTGTGCTGTTTATGGAGATTCATCAGGAGAAATTACAGATGAGGAATACAATACAAATCCAATCTCTCCTTATGGACTAACAAAGTACACCTCAGAACGATACATCTATATTTTTAATAAAATTCATCAACTGCCTTACACCATTTTCCGTTTTGCGAATATCTATGGGCCAAAACAAAATCCAACTGGTGAAGCAGGCGTAATCCCTATTTTCATACGAAAAATCTTGTCAAATCAAGCAGTTCATATCTATGGTGATGGGACTCAGCAAAGGGAATTTCTCTATGTAAAAGATGTTGCCGAAGCTATCGTTAAAGCAATTGATCATAGTATTAATGAGACGTATAATCTTGGTACGACACATCCAATGACGATTAATTATCTTTTAAAAGAATTAAGAAATATTACTAATAAAAGGATAATAGCTATCCATGATGAACCAAGAGCAGGGGATATTAAATCTAGTCGTTTAAATAGTGAAAAGGCGAAGGAACATTTAAATTGGGTACCGTTATACACATTAGAAGAAGGTTTAAAGGAAACAATTCATTATTTTACTAAATTAGACAAAGGATAAAAATGAGGCTGTCTCGCTAGTGAGTCAGCCTCATTTTTAAGGGATCTATCCTTTCTTATGAATGTACATTCCAAATGATAACTAGAATAATATGCTTTTTTACTAGTTTAAGAAGGATTGTACCGCTTAAAATTGAAATAGTAATAGAGGATTCTTAAATCTTATTAATTTTTGATGAAGTTTGTATATGAAAATTGCAATTGAGGTAAAAGGGAAATTGAAGTAAATAGAAAAAACACCTTAGCAATACTTACTAAGTTATTAAATCTTGGTACTATTTCCTTTTCTAATATAGCAATCAATTTGACAAATAATGAGTAGGAGTGGAGCACTTGAAGCAAAAGGTTATTGTATACAGAAAAGTACCTGAAGATGTTATTACTAAACTAAGTGAGAAATTCGAAGTGATATATTATAAGAATATCGAAAAAGAGAACAATACTGATTTTATACACGAGTTACATACTGCACATGGGTTACTAGGTGCTAGCTTAAAGATCAATAAAGAGTTATTAGATCATGCACCTAACTTAAAAGTTGTTTCGAATATTTCGGTCGGCTACGATAATCTTAATTTAATGGATTTGAAAGATAGAGAGGTAGTAGCGACAAATACACCCGGAGTATTAGTTGACACGACTGCTGATACGGTTTTTGGTTTATTATTAGCTACAGCAAGAAGAATGCCTGAACTTGACTTATACGTAAAATCAGGAAAATGGAATGGTACAAAGGATGAGGATTTGTTTGGAGTTGATGTCCACCATAAAAAGTTAGGGATTATTGGTATGGGAAGTATCGGCAAAGCGATCGCAAAGAGGGCACATTTTGGGTTTGATATGGATATTTTATATCATAATCGTTCTCGAAATGAACAAGTTGAAAGGGAATATCAAGCAATGTATTGTCAACTAGATGACCTATTAGCTAAATCCGACTTTGTATGTCTGATGACACCACATTCTCCCGAAACAGATAAGATGTTAGGAGAGAGAGAATTTAATTTAATGAAGGAAACAGCAATCTTTATTAATGGGTCTAGGGGAAAAAATATTGATGAAACAGCATTAATAAATGCTTTGAAAAATCAATCGATTTCCGCAGCAGGATTAGATGTTTTTGAAACAGAACCTATTAATAAGGACAATCCCTTATTGAGCCTGAAGAATGTTGTTACTTTGCCCCATATAGGATCGGCTACAAAAGAAACAAGAGATAAAATGGCAAGATTAGCAGCGGAGAACCTTGATAAGGCATTAAGTGGTGAAATGCCACCGAATATCATTAAAATTTAAATGTGTGTATTAATCTTAGTTTTTAGTAGTGAAAAATGAAAATGTAGAAAGGGCAGATGTTGAATGTCTGCCTCTTGAATCATTAGAGCATGGAACGATAGCGTGATAACTCATCCTCAATATCTTTTAATCTAGCTTCTAATTTTTCAGTTGAATGTCCGGTAGATTCAAGCTTTTCCATATCTCCTTGCCTATTCACATACTCCATTTTCAACTCGTCTATTTTATGGTTTATTTCCTTCTCATTCATCAATAATTCTCCTCAATTCTTTTTTTGTGCATCCTCTTTATAGTGTAACGAAAGGTTGAAATTTTTACAAAATTTCTTAGATATTTTCCATCATTATTTTTGGGGGAACACTCCTGAATCAAACGAAAAGGGAAAAAAACGAACAAATATTATCGCTTATTTCAAAAAAATGTAGAGAAATCAGTTAGACACATATATACTATTCGGTATAGAAAAGATTAAAAGATGAAAATGAGTGCTAGGAAGGACAACAAAATTATATGGGGGAAAATGTATGGATGTTGTAACGATTGGTGAATCAATGGTTGTTTTTACACCTACTAGTGATGGTTTTATGAGAAATGCGTCCAACTTCACAAAGAAAATCGGTGGTGCGGAATCGAATGTCGCAATTGGACTTGCGCGGTTAGGTCATAATCCCGGTTGGATAAGTAAACTAGGTGATGATGAGTTCGGAAAAGCAATATTGGGATCTTTAAAAGCTGAAAATGTAGACGTAAGTAATGTATCATTTGATCAGGAAGCCCCAACTGGTATTTACTTCAAAGAACCTCGCCGGCAAAATAATATGAGGGTTTATTATTACCGAAAGGGCTCAGCAGCAAGTAAGCTTGTACCAACCGATCTAAATCCAGAATATCTGTCAAAAGCAAAATATCTACATATTACGGGAATTACACCTGCATTAAGTGAAAGTTGTAAGGAAGTCATTTTTGAAGCTATTAAGATAGCAAAAGAAAATGGGACACCCGTCGTTTTTGATCCAAACCTTCGTACGAAGTTATGGGATGAGGAAACAGCAAGAACCACGTTATTAGAAATTGCTGCCAAATCTGATATTATTTTACCTGGAATTACAGAAGGTGAATTTTTATTTGGAGAAAGTGATCCTAGGAAACTTGGAAGATATTTTTTAAATCATGGTGCTTCACTAGTCGTGATAAAATTGGGTGCTGAAGGCGCTTATTATTTCACTGAAAAAGATAGCGCTTTAATACCTGGTTTTCCAGTGAAACAAGTTGTTGACCCAGTTGGTGCCGGTGATGGTTTTGCTGCTGGTTTCCTTTCAGGTTTACTTGATGGGTTGGAGCTTAATAAAGCAGTAGAACGGGCGAATGCAGTCGGCGCTCTAGTGACAATGGTGAATGGTGATGTTGATGGATTACCTGAAAGAGATGAAGTTGAACAATTACTATCAAATAATGGAGAAGATGTTGTTAGATAGAGAGGAGAAAAACAATTGAATCATTTAGAGATCATTAAACAAACAGGTGTTACAGCAGTCATTCGAGGGGCTACAATTAACAATATTGTACCAATTGCTCAAGCATTAAAAGATGGTGGAGTAAAAGTATTAGAAATTACAGTAGAGACACCTGGTGCATGTGCTGCGATTGAAAAGGCTTCATTAGAGTTTGATGATGTATTAGTCGGAGCAGGTACAGTTCTTGACCCTGAAACAGCGCGAATTGCAATCATGTCAGGTGCAAAGTTTGTGTTTTCGCCAACAACAAATAGGAAAACGATCGAAATAGCTAAGCGATATGGTGTTGTTAGCATACCTGGAGCGTTGACGCCAACTGAGATCTTGACTGCCTTTGAAAGCGGTGGGGATTTAATTAAGGTATTTCCAGCAAATGTATTTGGTCCAAGCTACATAAAAGATATTCACGGTCCAATGCCGCAGATTCCAATTATTTCAACTGGGGGAATTTCTGTTGATAATGTGGGTGATTATATTAAAGCAGGTGCAAGTGGAGTAGGTGTTGGTAGTTCGCTAGTGAATACTAAAAAGGAACTGACAGATGACTATTTGAGTGAAATAACAGCTACAGCTTCAAAATTCATTCGAGCTGTACAGGAAGCTCGAAGTTAAGTGTATGACAAAGCTCGGAGACTTTAACGTTTCCGGGCATTTTTTTGTTTGCCTCTCTAAAGAAGTTTTGTAATTTTGCAGTCAAATTTTATAAAGGGTATGGGTAAGATGATGTTATAGGTTTGAGGTGAAAGTAAATGTATGTTTTTGTTCGAATTTGTTCTATAATAAGTAATAAGTCAGATTTTTTAAGCGGGGGATCGTTAAATGCTTTCAGTAGAACGGCATGAAAGAATAATAGATCAATTAGATAAAAGTAAAATTATTAAAGTATCGGAATTAAGTAAGTTTTTAGAAGTAACAGAAAAAACAATTAGAGGAGATCTTGAGCTATTGGAGCAAAGAGGACTTCTTAAACGAATACACGGTGGGGCGGTTATTGCTGACGGTGAGGGGAGAATGCTCCCGATTGATGAGCGGCAGTCTGGTTATAGTGAAGTAAAGATAGCTATTGCAAAGGAGTCAGTTAAGCTAATTAAACCGAATGATACAATCCTAATGGATGGTGGTAGTACGACAATTGCAATCGCCGAGTTACTAGGTGAGTTTCCAATTACAGTCATCACAAATGATTTGAAAATTGCCAATGTGCTACTTGCAAAAAACAATGTTCAGTTAATGGTTTTAGGTGGGACAAGAATTGATAAGTCCTCGTCTTTAATGGGGGCACAAGCATCAGAAATGCTTAATAGAATAAGAGTAAATCGTTTATTTATCGGCACAACTGGTGTTTCTAGTGAACATGGTTTAACTGTAATTAACAGCATGCATGCAGATTGGAAAAAACAAGTCATTAATTGTGCAGACAATGTCACATTACTAGCCGATTCTACTAAGTTTGGGAAGGTAGCACTTGTCCAATTTGCTATGCTGAGTGAAGTTAATGAAATAGTTACAGATTCAAATCTTAATGATACCGTTAAAAGTCAAATGGAAGAAAAGGGAATTGTTTTACATCTCGCTACCTTATAACGTAAATACAAAATATTTAGAATTTTGTTAAATTAAACGTAAATTCTAAACAAAAAAGGTGACAAACGAACATTTAACCGTTGTCATCTTTTTTGTTTGTGTTATAATCAAACCATAACGAACGTAAATGAACATTTTAAAACAGAAATAACCAATTTTCTGTTTTAATCATTTTGATCGAATATGCAACTAAACGCCTAAAATGTCCCTTTAGTAGTATGAATTAATCGTGGTTATCAATTTCTTTTGTAGAATCCGATACAGTTGCTAGTGAGGACACGCACTGAGTAAATCGTTCGTTAAAATAATCAATAAAATTATTAGGAGGATGGATATGGAAACTCGTTATGCAAACCACCCAGAAGAAATTAAGCGATATAATACAGATGAATTAAGAGAACATTTTTTAGTAGAAACAATTTTTGAACCAGGTAAAGTTCATTTAACATATACACATGTGGATCGAATGATTTTTGGAGGAGTGACTCCAACTGATAAAGAACTGACAATTAAACTTGATAAAGAATTAGGTGTTAATTATTTTCTTGAACGACGTGAATTAGGGATTATTAATATTGGTGGAGATGGGTTAGTGACTCTTGACGGTACTGAATATGATATGCAACGTCAGGATGGTCTATATGTTGGTAGAGGGACTAAAGATGTTTTGTTCAAGTCTAAGGATGCAAATAATCCTGCTAAATTTTATATCAATTCAACTCCGGCGCATCATACCTATCCAACTGTAAAAATTGACATAAAAAAAATAAAGCCGCTTGAAGCTGGTGCATCAGAGACTCTAAATGATCGGAAAATTTATCAATACGTACATCCTAATGTATGTGATAGCTGTCAACTTCAAATGGGATTAACGATGTTATCACCAGGAAGTGTTTGGAATACAATGCCATGTCATACACATGAACGCAGAATGGAAGTCTATTTATACTTTGATATGAATCCTGATACTCGCGCATTTCATTTTATGGGTCAACCGGATGAAACTAGACACTTAGTCATGAAAAATGAACAAGCGGCTATTTCTCCAAGTTGGTCGATACATACGGGGACAGCAACAAGCAATTATACGTTCATTTGGGGTATGTGTGGAGAAAATATTACCTATGATGATATGGATCATATTAAAATGGAAGAATTAAGATAGTAGAGTAGTAGTAAACAAACATTTTTTTGATCGGAGGCGATATGATTGTCAACCAAACTAACTGATTTCTCATTAGACTTTTTTTCATTGACTGGTGATGTTGCTATTGTAACTGGTGGTAATACAGGACTTGGTCAAGGTTATGCACTAGGACTTGCTAAAGCAGGTGCGAATCTTTTTATCGTTACACATGGCACGAATTGGGACGAAACAAGAGAATTAATAGAAAAGGAAGGCGTTCGTGTAGAATTCTTCCAGGCCGATTTATCTAATCGAGATTCAAGCAAAGAAATCGTATCTGCATGCTTAAATGCATATGGAAAGATTGATATTTTAGTAAACAATGCTGGAACAATTCGTCGTGCTCCGCTGCTTGAATATAAACAAGAAGATTGGGATGCAGTGATTGAGATAAATTTAAATGCAGTCTATTTATTATCCCAGGAAGTAGCCAAAGTTATGGTTGAACAGAAAAGTGGGAAAATCATAAATGTTGCTTCTATGTTATCCTTCCAGGGTGGGAAGTTCATTCCTCCTTATACGGCTAGTAAACATGCTGTAGCAGGACTTACGAAAGCATTTGCGAATGAATTAGCTGAACATGGAATCCAGATTAATGCAATCGCTCCAGGATATGTGAAAACGAAAAATACAGCACCAATCCGTGCTGATGAAAAAAGAAATGCAGAAATCTTATCTCGTATTCCAGCGGGAAGATGGGCTGATCCATCTGATCTAATGGGAGTAGTAGTATTCTTAGCGAGTAGAGCTTCTGATTATATGAATGGTCATGTAATCGCAATTGATGGTGGCTGGCTAGCACGATAATCAGTAAACTAAACCAACTCAAAGGCCGTATCACTTTCATGAGCGATACGGCTTATTTTCTGTTTGAATAAACACGACTAAAACATTTCATTCTTTACTAAAACAAATTCTATCTAAATAAATAGGAGGTTGTACTAAATGAATATAGGTATCAGAGCACATGATATTGAAGGTCATTCATTGGAAGAGTTAGTGGCTAATATTTCAGACAAGGGATTAACATCTGTCCAATTAGCATTAAGCAAATCTTTTGAAGATGTGAACGCAGATTTAGGATGTCTTAGTCCTGGGTTTGCTCGTCATATAGGAAATGCGTTCCACCAGAAAAATATTCAAATCGCAGTACTAGGCTGCTATATTAATATGATTCATCCCGATAGAACAGAAAGAAGAAAATCATTGGATCGCTTTAAAGAACATCTTCGCTTTGCAAGGGATTTTGGGTGCAGTATTGTTGGTACCGAAACTGGAAATGTCAAAGCGGATATGGGGTTTACTGAAGAGAACTTTACAGAACAACCATTTCAAGATGTTGTCGATAGTGTTCGTGAGCTAGTAACTGAAGCGGAAAAATTCGGGGTGATCGTTGGTATTGAAGGTGGTGTGAATCACCCCATCTACTCTCCTAAGGCTATGAAAAGACTTCTTGACAGTGTGGAATCGAATAATCTACAGGTCATTTTTGATCCTGTTAATTATTTAACACGTGAAAACTATAAAAATCAGGAAGAAGTTTTCCAAGAAGCAATTGATCTTTTTGGTGATCGTATTGTTATTCTTCACGCAAAAGACTTTATCATCATAAATGATCAAATAGAAACGACACCAGTTGGTAAGGGATTATTAAATTACGAAAGTATTTTTAGGCTATTAAAAGAGAAAAAGCCATATATGAATATATTAATGGAATCAACAGTTGAACCGTATATAGATGAAAGTGTTGCATTCTTGAAGAAACAATACCAAGATGTTTAAATATGCTGATTTCTTACGTTAGGTAATGACTCTCTTGAATATGACAAGACAAAAAGATTTCGTTCAATTTCTCATAACCGTTACTCCCAACAAAAATAATAAGTAGATTGAGAACATAGATGTTATAATATATTTAAATAGTTAAAAACTATGTTTATTAATTGAAGCGCCTACATTAGTTGTTTCAGCCTTATTTCAAGAAGAAAGTGGGATGTAACGAGTGACAGATTTTATGAGTGGACTAAATCGGATATTTGAATGGGTCATGCGTTTATCCGTGATTAATGTATTATGGATTGTGTTTAACCTACCAATCTGTTATCTTATTTTTTCATTATTATATGCAAATGACCAATCTTTCGTATTAACGTTAATCCTGTCGATTATGATATTGGCTCCATTCTTATTTTTCCCAGCCACTACAGCAATGTTTGGAGTTGCGCGTAAGTGGATCATGGGAGATTTAGATGTCCCTTTAGTTAAATCATTTTGGACATTTTATAAAGAGAATTACCTTAGAAGTATGAGTGGTGGATTAATCTTCACGTTAATCTGGTTCATTTGGGGAGTAGATTTCTACTATTTCTCAAAAATAAATATAGTCGTTAGTTCTATATTTATAGGATTACTCTTTTTTCTTTTTCTGTTTACGATTAACTTTTTTGCCAATACCGTTCACGCGGAATTATCGTTAAAGACAAGCATAAAAAATTCTTTTTTCTTAACATTAGTGTTTCCATTGAACAACCTATTAACGATTGTCGTAAATGGTATTATCTTTTATCTTAGCCTTTCAACATTTACATTCCTCATCCCGTTCTTTATGGGGTCTCTCATCGCGATCGTTTCGTTTGCGGGTTATTATCAAAAGGTAGAGAAAATTCATGGGGATAAAAAAGATATAACGGAAGAATGATAGTTAATCAATATAGTCAAAAAACGTTGATACCAAATTTGGTATCAACGTTTTTTATGTGAGAACCAGTTATCTAAGGAACACGAACTTTATGTATGGCCATGTTATCAGGATAAGAATTTTAATAATATTTATATTTAGTTTACTTTTTTATAGACACTCACAAAATATAACAGAGGTAATAAAAAGGATAAAAATAGACCAGCTTATAATTTCCAAGCTGGGATTAACGAATGGAACTTTAAAAATTTACTTATTAGTATATGTAAGATGGTGTAATAGACTAAAGTCAGGCTATAAGTGATAAGCCAATCAATCACTTCTACATTTAAAAAGTAAAATAAAAAACCTAACCCGAACGAAAAAGGTATAAAAATTATTAACCACATTGGTGCCTTAAACTTCTCTACTAAAGCGCCTGCTGTTACAACAACTGCCCCTATAACAAGTGGTTCCCACCAAATAAGTTTATTGAACAGAGTGATATCTGCAAAGAAATATGTAAATGCAGTAAATAAGATAGCAGCAAAATAACTAATAATATAGGTAATTTTCAAGCAACTTCCCTCCCTAGTAAACGGTTTTATTTATTTAGGATCCTTACATTTTATCCCTTTTTGATTTTACCATAATCTAGAATAACAGATTATTAAAAATATCAAATCACACTTAAAAAATTTCACTATTATGATTTAAGGCTTAAAGTCATAGAAGGCGTTTGATTTTCGTAAAAAGGTTGTTTACGAGCGAATTATTTTCTTGGTTCATTTAGTATCAAAAATCTATTCTTTTGTTTAAGAAGGTCACATATAATAAATTTTTCACATGAATTATTAAATTAACAAGAAAAGGTATAAATACATCAGAATAAGCAATTTTTATCTAGTATTTCCCATGATAAAATTTTGTGAGTGCTATGTAGTTGGAGTAAATAAAGGAATATGACCAAAAAGTAGATGTGATTTTTAACAATAAAAGGGAGGTTTAAACATGAAAGTAATCGTTTGTAAAAGTCCTAATGATTTAAAAATCATTGAAGCAGAAATACCTCCTCTAAGAAGCAATGAAGCATTGATAGCCATTAAACGAATCGGGATATGTGGAACAGATATCCATGCATATCAAGGAAACAACCTTTTTTTACATATCCACGTATCCTAGGTCATGAATTATCAGGAATCATTCAAGAAGTTGAAAAAAATGATTGTCGGATAAGTAAAGGTGACAAGGTTGCTGTTATTAGCTATATGCATTGTGGGAATTGCATCGCTTGTAGAAAAGGGAAAACGAATTGCTGTACCGAAATGGATGTAATCGGCGTTCATAAGGATGGAGGAATGTGTGAAATAATTTCTGTACCGTTAACTCATATTATTAAGACAGATGGACTTTCACTAAATGAATCTGCAATGCTAGAGCCTATGTCAATAGGTGCACATGCGGTAAGGATATTAATGATGAAAGATTTGAGTTTTGTCGGAGTTGGGCGGTGTAGATGAAATAGTAAATGCGAAAAGTGACCCAATAAAGAGTTTAGCTGATATCACAAATGGAGAATTTCCAGTGTAGTGTTTGACGCGACAGGAAACATGCATTCTATGAATAAAGCTTTTAAGTATGTAGCACATAGCGGAACATTAGTATTTGTTTGTTGGATTGATAAAGGTGATATTCCCTTCTTTGATCCAGATTTCACAAAAGGGAAATAACTCTTATGGCGAGTCGAAATTCCACGAGAGAGGATTTTAACAAAGTTATTGAAGTAGTAAGATCTGCTAAGATTAATTTAGAAAAATTAATGACACATCGTTGTCATTTTAACGAGTTAACAGGCCAATTTGATAGGTTGATATCACCGCAGTAGTCAAAAGTGATTAAGGCAATGATCGAACGATAAACAAGGAAAAATCAGTTAAAGAGAGGATAAATGCAATAATGAAAATTGATGCACATCAACATTTTTGGATATACAACAAAAAAGAATATGACTGGATTAGTGAAGATATGTCTGAATTACAACATGATTTTTTGCCTGAAGATCTGGAGAAAATATTAAACTCTCTTCACTTTGATGGTGCAGTTGCTGTTCAAGCTAGACAAAGCTTAGAAGAAACAAGCTGGCTTTTAGAATTAGCTCAAAAATATGATTGTATCAAAGGAGTTGTTGGTTGGGTTGACCTGTGTTCACCTAATGTAACTGAACAATTAAAACAATTCGCTGGTAACCCTTATCTTAAAGGAATTCGCCATGTTATCCATGATGAAGAAGATGATCAATTTATGTTAAGAGAAGATTTTCAGAGAGGGATCCGTGCGCTAAAGGAATTTGACCTTACTTATGATCTCTTACTTTTCCCAAAGCACATACCATATGCCATTGAGCTTGTTGGAAAATTCCCTAACCAGTTTTTTGTATTAGATCATATCGGTAAGCCAAATATCAAAAATAACGTGATTTCTCCATGGAAGGAAGATCTAGCAAAACTAGCAACATACGAAAACGTCTATGTGAAGTTATCGGGTATGGTCACAGAGGCAGATTGGAAAAATTGGAAACAAGAAGATTTTAAAGCATATTTAGACATTGTGTTTCAAGGATTTGGACCAGATAGGGTCATGATTGGGTCAGATTGGCCAGTTTGCACAGTTAGTAATCACTACGAAACAGTTATAGAAATTGTCTTGAATTATGCGAAACAATTTGCTCCTGAATTTGAGAATCTGATACTTGGAGAGAATTGTGCTAGATTCTATTCTATAAAATAATGAGTGGTTTATATATAATAAAAGGCTCTAGTGATAAGTGGCTTGCTCTAATTACAGTTAGCCACTACTATGTTTGCTAACTCCATTTTCTTTCGATATTCTGATGGAGTCATTTGTACTAGCTTCTTAAATGTACGAAAAAAATGCGGCATACTTGTAAAACCGGATTGCTCTGCAACAGTGGATATTTTCTCGTCATAGTTACTTAGTAGATCCTTTGCTAATCCAATCCGCTTCATTGCAATATAGTCTGTGACATTAATACCAATCAGCTGTTTAAAGACACGGCTAAAATGAGCGGCTGATACAGAAAAGCGTTTTGATAAAAAATTCAAATCAATTTTTGCATCTAAATGTTGATCAATATAGATTAAAGATTCTTTAAACCACTCAGGTCCAAAAGAAGACTTTGCTTCGTCTAGCTGCCTTGTAAGACAATTCCGATTAAGATGTAGTAGAGTTATATGCAACCACAATAGGATAGCATTTGACTGATCAGGACCTTCTGTCTCTACCTCTTTCATAAGAGTATCTATATAGTCATTTAAATGACTGAGATGCTTTGGTTCTAATGTGTATTTGTAGTTTTTTTCTTTTTTTGATTCCTCGAAAATCTTCAAATATAAAAAGCTATTCCCAAATGAAGAATGATTAAGTAGTGCAGGACTGAAAAAAACAGCTGTGGAGGTAAGCGTGTTATCCTTATCTGGTATGGCACGGTGAATCGTGTTGCTAGGAATGATAATAAGATCATTTTCTTGTATATCATAGAAGGTTTGATCAATAAAAAAAGTACCGTGTCCTTCATGTATAACGACAATTTCTAACCACTCATGAGTATGTTCAGGAAGTTCATGTTGTAAACTTTTGGTTTGTTTGTAGACGATGTGAAACGGAAATAACTTTTCAGTATCAAATTGTTTACGAATCGGTACCATTTTAAAATACACCTCTCTTTCATTACTTTTTATATAATATCAAAATATGATACAAAATAGTCAAATTTAGCGATTTTTATAGCAGAAATCAGATGATAAAATAGAAAAAGCAGGCAAAAGTCTTTTGCAAAGAAGGGGAGAAATGAATGGGAACAAAAGAGAAATCATTTGGTGAAGGTGTAACATGTATTGTCATGAATAAAAATGATAGCGTTCTCACGTTGTTACGCTCGGTCAATAAAGGTGAAGTGATAACATTTGATATAGAAGGCACTCCTTGTACATTAACTGCTACTCAAGATGTAGCGTTTGGCCATAAAATTGCCCTTAGAAGAATCGAAACAGGTGAAACAATCCTTAAGTATGGTGAGTCAATCGGGATTGCATCTGCATTGATTCAAGAAGGAGATCATGTTCATGTTCACAACCTTATTGGAGTTCGTGGGCGTGGTGATCAATAATTAGTAGAGGAGTGTTGGAAATGACAATGATTAAAGGATATCGAAGAACGGATGGAAAAGTAGGGATACGAAATCATTTATTACTTTTACCAACAGTAGTTTGTGCAAATCAAGTTGTTAATCGAATTCAACAGCAGGTACCAGGATCGGTTGCCATTCCCCATCAACATGGTTGTAGTCAAGTAGGAGATGATAAAGAGCAAACACATAAGGTACTTGTTGGTATGGGAAAAAACCCTAATGTAGGCGCTGTTTTGATCGTTAGCTTAGGTTGTGAGGTCATGAATGCCGAGCAAATTCGCGATGAAATCGCTGAAACTGGAAAACCAGTTATGTGGATCGATATCCAAGATGTAGGCGGATCCGTGAATACGATTAAAAAGGGAACAGAAATCGCAAAGGGGCTTTCACAAAAAATTGCAGGCACCCCATATGAAGATATTTCCCTATCAGAGCTTATAGTAGGTGTGAAATGTGGCGGGTCTGATGCCACATCAGGTCTATGCAGTAACCCAGCATTAGGAAGAGCCTCAGACCAGATCATTGAGATAGGTGGAGGCATTGTCATGGGAGAAACGACTGAAATTATCGGTGCAGAACATATCTTAGCTGAAAAAGCAGTAAATGAAGGTGTAAAGAAAAAATTATATGATTCGATTGCACAATTTGAGAAAGAAATAGAGAGAATGGGTGTTGATATGCGTGGTGGTAATCCAAGTCCGGGAAATATTGAAGGA
Organism: Metabacillus sp. GQ13; assembly: GCF_059758525.1. Lineage (NCBI taxonomy): Bacteria > Bacillati > Bacillota > Bacilli > Caryophanales > Bacillaceae > Metabacillus > Metabacillus sp. GQ13. The sequence goes on along the minus strand of NZ_JCAXET010000013.1, from coordinate 167,427 downwards.
GGATTATCGAGTATTGAAGAGAAATCATTAGGATGTATAAGTAAAGCAGGGACTGCACCTCTACAAGGAGTAGTAGACTATGCTAGTGAAATACCGGGTAAGGGTTTTTATTTTATGGACTCACCAGGTAATGATATAGAATGTGTATCAGGTATGGCTGCTGCAGGGGTACATCTTGTTTGTTTTACCACTGGTAGGGGAACACCTACAGGAAATCCGATTATACCTGTTATCAAAATTTCAGGAAATGAAGAAATGGCTAAACGGATGGCTGATAATATTGATATTGATACAAGTCCAGTCTTACAAGGAAAAGAGAGTCTAGAACAGGCGGGGAACCGAATATTTAATGAAATAGTTAGTGTGGCGTCTGGAGAACAAACAAAGGCAGAGATTCTTGGACATCAAGAATTTAGTATTAGCAGAATAGGGATTAGTCTTTAGAAAAGGGGATCTATTTGTGGAGCGCTTAATGAATAAAATTGCTTTAGTTACTGGTGGAAACCGTGGAATCGGAGAAGCGATAGTTTTAAGGTTAGCTGAAGAGGGAGCTAACCTTGCAATTAACTTCCATTCTGATTCTTATCTGGAACAAGCCAAAGAGGTTCAAAAAAAGGTTGAAGCACTTGGTAGAAAAGCGATTGTAATAAAAGCAGATGTTGGAAGTAAACAAGAAATAGAGAATATGTTTGTAGCAATTGAGGATCAGCTTGGGGAAATTGAAATCTTGGTTAATAATGCAGGTATCGCTCCTTTTGAGTCATTTATGCAAGCTACAGAAGAGACATGGGACAGAACATTTAATACAAATGTAAAAGCAATTTTCCTAACCTCTCAACTTGCAGCTAAACGTATGATTCCAAAAAGAAACGGAAAGATCATTAACATTTTATCAACAGCAAGTATTATGGTGACAAGTCCAGTAATTCCACATTATCAAGCCTCAAAAGCAGCAGGGCATATGTTAACAAAAGGAATGGCAATCGAACTTGGTAGATACAGTATCAATGTCAATGCGGTAGGTCCAAGTACTGTTGATACAGATATGTGTACCGATTTTTTAGCAGATTCGGAAATACGCCGAAAAGAAATAGAAGCTAATCCGATGAAACGGTTAGGAACAGCTAAACAAATTGGTGATGCAGTCGTATTTCTAGCATCAACTGAAGCAGAACAAATAAATGGCCATTTAATGATGGTAGACGGTGGATTAACGGTTAAAGCAGCTCAACCAGATGATCATCTAGACCATTAAAAGGAGGATCTATGAAGTTATGAGATTAAAAGATAAAGTGATCCTAATAACAGGTGCTGGTTCAGGTATTGGGAGAAGTACAGCACTTCTATTTGCAAAGGAAGGTGCGAGCGTCATTGTCAATGATTTAAATGCGAAAAGTGGCAATGAAACGGTTAGTGAAATTGGCAATCAAGGTGGTGAAGCTTGGTTCATAGAAGCAGATGTGACGAATCCCTTGTCAGTAAAAGCTATGGTTGAAGAATCAATAGATAAATATAAACGAATAGATGTTTTGTTTAACAACGCTGGTATTAGTGGAGTTGGCATGCTTCATGAAATAGAGCTTGATGACTGGGAAAAAACAATAAATGTTAACATCAATGGGGTGATGCTGCCAAGTAAGTTTGTTCTCCCCCATATGATGGAACAAAAAAAGGGTTCCATCATTAATATGTCTTCCTGTATAGCAGAAATAGGACTAGCAAATCGAGCGTCCTATTCTACGACAAAAGGGGCTATCTTATCCTTAACGAAGTCGATGCAGGTGGATTATGCTGTTTATAATATCAGGGTGAATGCTATTTTACCGGGAACGATTTTAACACCATTTGTAGAAAATTATTTAAAACAATCGTACGATGATCCTATTGAAGCGATCGAGAAAATTAAAACGAGACAATTAAGTGGTGAGCTAGGTAGGCCTGAGGATGTTGCTTATGCTGCCTTGTTTTTAGCATCAGAAGAGTCGAAATTTATGATGGGCTCTCCGCTTTACATAGACGGGGGCGTTGTATTTGGAAAGGACGCTTAATAATAAATTGGAGGAATACCTATGAAACTAGTAACCTTTAAAAAAGAAGGAAAGAATACTTTGGGAGTGAAATTAAACAAAGGAATTGTTGATCTAGAAGCAGCATTAAATAAAAATCCAAATGCTGAAGTTCCAACAAATATAATGGAAGTAATAACAGGTGGCGAGAACACTGTTACAGCTATAAATAACTACATTGAAACCCTTCCATTAGAAGCCGAGGCAGCTTATTTGAATCATGAGGATGAAATTCAATGGGGTCCTTGTGTTACACAACCGAATAAAATTATTTGTGTAGGGCTAAATTATCGCAAGCATGCTGATGAAACAAATGCACATTATCCAGAAGTACCAATTTTATTTAACAAATTTAACAATACCTTAACAGGTCACAAGCAACAAATAGCTGTTCCAAAGGTTACCGAGCAACTAGATTATGAAGTAGAACTTGGAGTTGTTATTGGGAAAAAGGCAAAATATGTGAGTAAAGAAGATGCGTTAGACCATGTTTTCGGCTATTGCACTGTTAACGATCTATCAGCACGTGATCTGCAAATGAAAACCCCGCAATGGTTACTAGGAAAAACATGTGATGACTTTAGTCCGATGGGCCCTTATCTTGTAACGGCTGATGAAGTAGAAAATCCAAATAACTTACAGTTAAAAACTACTGTGAATGGAGAGTTACGTCAAGATTCGAATACATCAGATATGATCTTCAATGTAGAGGAAATTGTCAGTTATATCTCTCAACATATGACTCTCACACCAGGAGATGTTATTCTTACCGGAACTCCAGAAGGAGTTGTTTTAGGATATCCGTTAGAAAAACAAGTTTATCTTAAACCAGGTGATGAAGTAACCGTTGATATTGAAAAAATAGGGCAGTTAACGAATACGTTTATTAAGGAGTAACCCTGAAGAGATAAAATTCTAGATGTAAAAACAGGCTAACGATATGTCGTTAGCCTGTTTTTTATTCACAAACTGAAAATTCAGTAAGCGTTCTCATAAATAACGCCTTTAAATTGAATTTTTAGGTTAGAATGACTCTCCCTTTTTAAAAGATTATTAATATCTTTGATTCGCTTGACTGCATCAGTCATTCCTGAAGCACTAATTTTATGTTCCTTTATTTCATTACCTGTATCGATTAAAAAGACAAACTGTTTCATAGTTGCATTCTCCTCAGATGTTTAATTTAGAAGCTCTTAGTTTATTTTGTATAGGATAATTATATGGTGTTTTAATGAGTAATTCAGACTATTTTAGAAATGGTTAAATATTATTAATTTCATTATAAGATAAAATCCGGCATTTGTGTAAGCGTTTTAATAAAAAAAGTGTGTACATTTTGTGAATGCGTTTTCATAATTGGATTTACTTTCAAACGTTGCTGCTTCAATTATAAGAGGTTCTCTTTATATTTAAAATCAAGAACCCCTTATACTATTAATGTATTAGAAAAGATAGACAGCAAAGGCGATAATAATAGCAAGTCCAAGAATGATATAAATCCATGAAAGCCGAGAAATATTCCCTTTTGTAGAATCATCATAGTTTGTATCACCTTTTCCACCTAATACGACTGTACCAACTAGGGCTAATAAACCAATACCTATAACTAATATAATTGCAATTTCCATGGTTTCCCCTCCAATACAAAATGTAATATTAATTACATCATACCCGTTATTAACTAATAGTATCTTAGTTTAATTAGATTTTCTATATTTCAGTGCTGATAAACCCAAAAACTTTTTTGACCATTTGTATTAAAGTTAGCTCGTATAAACTAGAAACCAAGATCGTCATTTTCGTCTTGTAACATTATAAAATGTAACAGTAGAAATTTACACAATTAGCTTTCCAATTTAAAGTTATATTTTTTGCACTAGACCCATAGTTATTCGCTATTGGGTCTATTCTTGTTTGTGGAAAAACATCGATATTCTTTTGTAGGTAGTTTAAGGAAGACAGAAAAGTGGAAAAGCAGTTATATAGAGCTCTCATGAGTGCAAGTCTCTATAACAATTACATTGCTGTTTTAGTAAATCTAAAAGGTAGTTGCTATATTGATCTGACAAATTTGGATCTATTAAAAAGTTAATTGATCGTGAACTTCATAAAGTTTCGATTCAATGGGGGTGTTTTCAAGTGCAGGTTATCACACGAGACTTCTTTTTATATTTATCTAAAAATAAATTATTAAATCGTGCAGCTCAAACATGGGGAGGAAATATTGCTGCAGGTAAGATTGTTGGCGGTATTGATTTTCAAAGCTCTATTAAATTTATAAGAACGTTAAATGAACAAGGTTTATCTGTTACAGTTGATCACTTAGGTGAATTTGTCACGGGTGAAGTAACGGCAAAGAAACGAACAGATGAGTGCATTCAAACAATCGAGACAATTGCTAAAGAACAACTAGATTCTCAAGTATCATTGAAATTGACTTCTCTAGGTTTAGATATTGATGAAAAATTCGTCTATGAAAATATGACAAGTATCTTAGATACAGCGGAAAAGAACCAGATTATGGTTACCATTGATATGGAAGATGCGCAACGTTGTCAAAGAACGCTTGATATTTTCAGAGAATTTAAAGAACGATATACCTTTGTAAGTACTGTATTACAAGCTTATTTATATCGAACTGAGCAAGATATCGTTGACTTAAATCAATACAATCCATTTTTACGGCTAGTGAAGGGAGCATATAAAGAGTCTCCGTCTGTAGCTTTTCCTGAAAAAGAAGATGTAGATAAAAACTATAAAAAGTTGATCAAAATTCATTTGTTAAATGGGAATTATACGGCCATAGCATCACATGATGAAGATATGATTGAATTTACGAAGAAATTAGTCAAAGAACACAACGTACCAAAAACACAATTTGAGTTTCAAATGCTATTTGGAATGTGCACGTCCTTACAAATGAAATTAGTAGAAGAAGGCTACAAAGTTAGAGTTTATGTACCATATGGTGAAGATTGGTATGGATATTTTATGAGGAGGCTTGCAGAACGCCCTTCAAATATTGCATTTGCATTGAAAGGTATGGCAAAAAAATAATGGTTTTATGACCATTGTTTTCATAGATGAAAATAAAAATGATAAGGAGTAGATAACGATGACAACACTTTACAAACATGAACCATTTACAGATTTTACTACTGAGGAAAATCGAGCTGTTTTTGAAAAGGCATTAGAGAACGCGGATAAAATCATGGGAAAAGAATATCCACTGGTTATAAATGGTGAAAAAATAACATCAGATGATAAAATTGTTTCCTATAACCCTGCTAATAAAGAAGAAGTCGTCGGGATTGTTTCGAAAGCAACGAAGGAACATGCAGAAATGGCTATTCAATCAGCTGCGGAGGCTTTTGAAGAGTGGAGGTATTGGAATCCAGAGGAGAGAGCAAACATCTTATTTAGAGCCGCAGCCATTATTCGTCGCAAAAAACATGATTTTTCTGCACTTTTAGTAAAGGAAGCAGGAAAACCATGGAATGAGGCTGACGCAGATACAGCGGAAGCAATCGACTTTTTGGAATATTATGCTCGGCAAATGATTGAATTAGCACGAGGTAAACCGATCATGAGTCGTGAAGGTGAAATCAATAAATATGTGTATACACCTACAGGAGTATCAGTTGTTATCCCACCCTGGAACTTCTTATTTGCAATTATGGCAGGAACAACTGTAGCCCCAATTGTAACTGGAAACACAGTTGTTTTGAAACCAGCTAGTACAACTCCTATTATTGCAGCATTATTTGTAGATGTATTAGAAGAAGCTGGGCTACCAAAGGGTGTAGTAAACTATGTTCCAGGCAGTGGGGCAGAAGTGGGTGATTACTTGGTAGATCATCCGAAAACGAGTATCATAACATTTACCGGTTCTCGAGAAGTGGGAACGCGAATTTTTGAGCGAGCTGCAAAGGTTCAACCAGGGCAACAACAATTAAAACAAGTCATCGCTGAGATGGGCGGAAAAGATACCGTTGTTGTAGACAAAGATGCTGATTTAGAACTAGCTGCACAAGCAATCTTCACATCTGCCTTTGGCTTTGCTGGGCAGAAGTGCTCCGCTGGGTCACGAGCCGTCGTTCATGAGGATGTATATGAGCAGGTTCTTGAGAGAGTCGTTGAAATAACGGAGGATAAAATTACCGGTAACCCTGAAAGTGCTGACACATATATGGGTCCTGTAATAGATCAAGCATCCTATGATAAAATAATCGATTACATTCGTATTGGTGGTGAGGAAGGTCGCTTAATGTCGGGAGGAAAAGGGGACGATTCAAAAGGCTACTTTATCGAACCAACAATCTTTGCTGATCTAGACCCAAATTCTCGGTTAATGCAAGAAGAAATATTTGGACCAGTCGTTGCTTTTTCGAAGGCATCGAACTTTGATGAAGCACTTGAAATTGCAAATAACACAGAATATGGATTAACAGGTGCGGTAATAACAAGAAATAGAAAGCATATCGAACGGGCAAAACAAGAATTCCATGTAGGAAACCTATATTTTAATAGAAACTGTACAGGAGCTATTGTTGGATACCACCCATTTGGAGGCTTTAAAATGTCTGGAACAGATTCAAAAGCTGGTGGACCAGACTATTTAACACTGCATATGCAAGCAAAAACAATTAGCGAACAGCTTTAAGTAAGGTAACAAAAAGACATTCCTCGTGGTGAATGTCTTTTTGTTTTGTTCTATCATCTCAATCAGAGGTAATTTAAGGTTATCTTATTGTGGTGGTTAATCTAGGCAAAGCGGTACACTTATTAAGTGGTTCAATCATTAACAATGAAGTTCAAAAGCCAAAGTCATCAATTATAGTATATTAAATGCATGGCAAAATAGAGGTGAAAACATCAATAAGGAGTTGATTTCGAATGTATCTGTTGTGCGTTACCTTCACAATAACCTTGATTGATAGGCAATAATTGTTTGGAATTTCTATATTATTGTTCATTATCCCATTTTACTAAAGTATGTTTGAATCCCGTTTTGAATCGCCTATTTGCATACGTTCTAGTTCAAGTCTCATTTTTTCTGTTTCAATCAAGTAGTTTTCTTGTTTAAGCTTTTCTAATTCCAATTCCTCTTTGATCATTTTATGTTTTAATTTTGCCTGGCTTTTGAAATGATCTGTCACGATTGCAATAATAGGAATAGAGAAAATCATAATGACTGCGACTAATCCTGTCAATTTAGTATCCTCCTAGCTCATTTTATCGGTATTAGAATCTTACTATTACTTTTTAATTACAATTCAGAAAAAGTAGTTTCCTACTAGTAACTAACTTCCGTTAATTACCTATATCATAACAAATGTAGGGACAAACTAGAATATCATAAGGTCAAATTTGGTAATTATTTTGTCCTGTTTTATAAAGTTAACTAACGATCAATCCTTTTTGCATAAATGATTGTTCTAAAACGCAATGAAATCCTTCCTCACAAATCTTGGGAAAATTAGTTGCTTTTATAATGTTCAGTATTCGTATTATACTAAGTATTGAGGTGAGGAAATGGGAAGAGAACGAAAGTTTACAACAGTAGATTTATTTCATTCAACAAAGCATCTATTACTTGAGATTGGATACGAAGGATTTACCTTTAGTATACTGGCTGAACACTTAAATGTTGCAAGAGGAACAATATATAAATATTTCGAGAATAAGGATGAATTAATTACTGCATTTATGTTGTATGAAATGGATAATTTTCTTGCTGAATTAAAACAAATTGATAAAATTGGTAGTTTTGAATCCAAATTTGAGTTCCTATTAACTATCATATTTAATCACCATGAAGTACAGCACTTTCTTGATTTAACGAAACAAATTTCAGCAACAAAAAATGAAGTAGTCAGAAATAATATAGAGAATTTAGGAAAGCTACATCTCGAAATGTATAGATATCTTCAAGACTTTGTAGATTTAGGAAAGAAAAAAGATATTCTAAAAAAATCTATACCAGATGGGTTGATTTTAGGTTTTATTTTCCAATCAATAGCAATTCCTAACCATTTTGGTACCCCGCATGAGGAATGGGTAGAATCGATTAAACAAATAATTAGTCATGGAATGTTCACAGAATGATAATTGACACTAACGTCACATTGAAAGATAATGAAAAGTGACATTAGTGTCATTTTTAACAGAAGTGTTTTAGCATGATGAGATTTTCTAGAAGGAAGACACTTTATGATACATAATGAAAAATAGCTACTCAAAAAGGGGTGTGGGAAGCATTTGAAAAAGCTATTACATTCAATTACAGATCAGGTAACATCCAAAAAGGGAATGTGGATAACTCTTGGAGCATGGTTAATCGCAACTTTATTATTAGCAGGGCTAGCTCCAAGTGCTAAGGATTACGAAGTTTCAGGTATTGATTCTCTTCCTAAGGATGCAAAATCTGTGATTGCCCAAAGTAAAGTTGATGAGTATTTTAGTGAAAATGATGGGCTTCCAGCATTGTTGGTTTTTCAAAATGATGGAAAAGAATTAAAGGTAAATCAATTAACTGAATTACTAGAAAAGGTAAAAAGAGAAAAGATTGAGGGAGTAAAGGAAATCGTTTCTTTGGCTGATTTACCACCACAAGCTACAGCTGGATTTTTTTCCAAGGATCAAACAACAGCTGTTATCCCTTTAACTTTTGAATCAACATTAGACACAAATGAAATGAAGGAAGCTCAAGAAAAGGTTCAAAAGATAGCTGATGAATCAACAGACTTAACGTTGTATATCACCGGTCCTGCTGGAATAGCTGTAAATACGTTAGACTTGTTTTCAAGAGCAGACGTAGTTCTTATCTTATCAACAGTGGGAATAATATTAATTTTATTAATTGTGATATATCGGTCACCATTATTAGCATTAATCCCATTATTAGCAGCAGGTTTTGTTTATGAAGTGGTGAATAAAATACTTGGCTTGATGGGTAAAGCTGGATTAGTAGTAGATAAGCAAACACTATCAATTATGAGTATTTTATTGTTTGCGGCTGTTATTGATTATTCATTGTTTATCTTTTCTCGTTTTCGTGAAGAGCTAAAGAATCATGATGATAAACATCAAGCGATGAAATCTGCAATGAGAGAAACGGGAATACCTGTATTTTATTCTGGAGGAACCGTATTAGCTGCGATGCTAGTATTATTCTTTGCTGAATTTGCGGATTATCGAAATTTCGCCCCTACATTTGGAACGACTATGGTAGTTATTATGGTGGCATCAGTAACGTTAGTTCCAGCTTTATTCACACTATTTGGTAGAAAGTCATTTTGGCCTAAAGTGCCAAAAGTGGGTGACCCCAAGGTTTTCACTAATTCTTTCTGGAGTAAAGTAGGAAGATTTGTTGTGAAAAAACCTGGTATATCTACTATCGCAGTCGCTGCTATTCTTTTACTATCAGCGAGTAATATATTTAATTTAACGTACCAATTTGATACATTGAAGTCTTTTCCAGATGATATGCCTTCTAGACAAGGATATGAAATTTTAGAAGAAAAGTTTGAAAAAGGTGACTTGGCTCCAACAACTGTAATAGTTGAATCAGAAACTAAGATTACTCCTGAACAACAAGATAAATTGATGAATCAGATTATAGATCAACCACTAGTAAACAATGTCCGTATTGATAATCTTACAAAGGATGAAAAGGTTATTAAATATAGTCTAACATTTGAAGAGAGCCCTTATTCAACGGAGACGATGGATGCTTTAGAGTTACTAATTAATGACGATCAACTATTAAGTGACATTCATCTTGAAGGTGAATTATATTTTGCTGGAGAAACAGCTAATCAAGTGGATGATCGATCAGTAAATAATAGAGATTTAGTGGTTATTGTCTTATTAGAAACACTGTTAATCCTGATTATGTTAATCTTTTTAACAAAATCAATTAAAATGCCAATTTATATGATGGGAACGATTTTACTATCATTTCTTGCAGCACTTGGTTTAGGTATGTTTTTAACTAGTTTATTCTTTGATATATACTCAATTAGTAACCGAGTTCCACTCTATTCATTTGTTTTCTTAGTAGCACTCGGAATAGACTATAATATCATCTTAATTTCTAGGTTTATGGAAGAAAGAAAGCATCATTCCGTAAAGAATGCTGTTGAAATTGCTGTGTCAACTACTGGTGGGGTGATTTCATCTGCTGGTATCCTTCTTGCAGCGACCTTTGCTGTTCTTATGACACAACCTATCGAAATATTATTTGTATTTGGCTTCATTGTGGCTGTAGGTATTATATTAGATACATTTTTAATAAGAGGTGTATTACTTCCTGGATTGCTTGTATTATTTGAAAAGGATAAAGAAGGTAGTAAAAGCGAATAGAGAAAGCTAAAGAACCAATCATAAATTAGGAGTAGCCAAACATTTGAAGTTGCTCCTTTCTCTTTTTTTAAGACTGCTGAAAGTCGGTTAAAGATAAAGTTGAGAGTAAAACTTGTAAGTTTGATCAAAAATGTAGAATATAGATTGAATGGTTATAAATAAGAAGTGTCAAAACATCTAGAAATGGTGTGTGGAATGAGAATAAATAAATATATAAGTGAAACAGGATTTTGTTCACGTAGAACAACAGACCGGCTAATTAAAGAAAAACGAATAACTATAAATGGTACTGTGTGTTTGTCGGGAGACGAGGTTGAAATTGGAGATATCGTTTTGATTGATGGTCATCCAATTACTTCTAGTAAAAGTGCTCCCGTATATTTAGTCTTAAATAAGCCCATTGGTATAACATGTACGGCAGCAAAACATGTAGAAAGGAATATTATTGATTTTGTAGATTATCCAGAGCGGATTTTTCCGATTGGACGTTTAGATAAAGCCTCTGAAGGTCTTATTCTCCTAACTAACGACGGTGCTATTGTCAACAAAATCATGCGTTCTGAGTACAATCATGAGAAGGAATACACTGTTACAGTGGATAAACCATATACAGATTCTTTTATAGAAGGAATGGCGAATGGTGTTGAAATCCTCGGTGTTCAAACAAAACCCTGTATCGTAACAAGAATCAGTGATACAGTATTCAAAATCATTTTAACTCAAGGTCTAAATCGGCAGATCCGTAGAATGTCTAAGGTGTTTGGATATAAGGTTATTAAACTAAAACGGATTCGAATTATCAATATAAATCTAGATGATTTGCCAACGGGGAAATGGCGAGAACTTTCTAAAGAAGAATTAGACGAATTAAAAGGATTTTTACACTAATGAAAATAAGTTAAAAAGGTTGAAACATAAGGGCCTGACACCTCTAACAAATACTAATATATTGGGTATTTTATTTATAAACGGCCTATATTTTGAGATAGAGGGGTCTGACTCTTTGGTTTTGGCAACCAACCTTAAACTATTTAGTCTAGTTAGGTTTATTCAAGCTCATTGGTGATTCGGAATAGGTATTAGTTGCTTCACAGGATTTTATGAGATTTGTTGTTACCCGATCCAAATTACTTAACACATAACAATAGTCTAAATCAGTTATATCCATTTTGGTTAACCGTGATAAGTGGGATAATGCTTTGTATAGGTATATTAACTCGGAAGTGTGTATTTCAATCTTATCTCTTGTATATAAGAGAGTTTCCTGAGCTACAGTTACTATTTGTAATAACCGTTCAAAAGCAGGTTCATTATCAAATAGTTCAATTTGTTGTATTGGGTCTTTTGTTAATTTTGAAACTCGCAATCTTTTTTCTTGGAAATCCACATTCGTAAACTCTACCATCATTATAACTCCTTAAAGTTTTTAACTATTATTTCCTTCATTACTTGAAAATATACAGATTCTTTAAAGAAGTAAGGAGTTCAAAATATGAACGAATTAGATATGAGAAAACGCGCATATAAAGAATATATGCACGTAAATACTGCTCATTATTCGACAATGCCAATTGACTTCAAGCCATTATAAATGCCGGAATTTGTTACCTTTGTGGTAGTATGCTTTGCATACTGAAAGAGGTCAGGGTGTCCATTACCCATTGCAAAGCCCTCTCCAACGACGCTAAGCATTTCTTTGTCATTCATTCCATCACCGAAAGCCACAGACGATTCTTTAGGGATATCAAGCATTTTAAGAATATGCTGAACAGCAATTCCTTTATTTACATTATCACGAATAACATCGTAACAATGGCGTAATCCATCTACATTTACTTGTGATAAATGGATACTTTTGTCGTCTTCTTCATATAGAATTGGTTCATTTTCACTTAGGTTAATTAATGTAATTCCTAGTATTAAGTCGATATACTCCTTAGAATAACTTTCGTTTTTATGTAAATGAAAAGCATGTAGAAAGCCTTTTACCACTTCACTATTTAAATCCGAGAATATATTTTTTTCGTGAGTATACAATACTAGCTCATGACCGTTACTTTTAGCAATTTGAACAAAGCTCTCTACTGTTTTCGCGCTCATTGGCTCTCTGAAAATATCCTTTCCTTTATGAATAGCGTAAGCTCCATTGTAGCCGATAAACGATTCAATATTTAATTCATTAGCAATATGTTCAATTTCATGTAAAGGCCTGCCTGTCGCTAAAAATACTTCGATTCCTTTTTTCTTTACTTCTGAGACAGCATGTTTTGTAGATTCTTCGATCGTATCATCAGGCTTTAAAATAGTTCCATCAATGTCTAGAAATAATATTTTATAATTTGTCATCATCTACTCCAGAATTTTTATTTTGGTGTTAAAAATTAGTTAAAAGCAACAAACTTTTCAAAAGAATGATTACCAAAAGTATAATGAAATTTTAACATATAAATGCAAAAGAGTGAAAATTCTTAAACGGGAAAAATAGAAGAATCACTTACAAATCGAGTATGTAGCTGTATTTCTAAGTGGAATTTATTGAGTTGGGAAAATACAATCTAAAAAAATTTATATTTTTGGTTTAATAAGTTTAATGACGGGTATAATAATAATCGAAATTATCATCAAACTTGTTTTGAATGATTTAGGAGGAATTTGTAAATGGCACAAGGAAAAGTTAAGTGGTTTAATTCAGAAAAGGGTTTTGGATTTATTGAAGTTGATGGTGGAGAAGATGTATTCGTTCATTTCTCTTCTATTCAAGGAGAAGGGTACAAAAGCTTAGATGAAGGCCAAGAAGTTAGCTTCGATATTGAAGAAGGTAACAGAGGTCCACAAGCAGCAAACGTTCAAAAAATATAAAACCTAATCAACTAAAAAAGAGGATGACAATTTTGTCAGCCTCTTTTTTGCGTTTTAAAAAAAGATTCTCACTCTTAAAATCTTCGTCGTATCTATAAGGAGATATTACTAGGTGTTACCCAACTTTTAGAAAATAACCAAAAATAATGCATCAATAAAGCTTAGTTATATCCGCTTAGTATCATCTTCAGCTTCGAAACTTTAAAAATAGTAAGACATTCAATCTAAATTGCCTTTGTCTATATCGTTATAGTTTTGATATGATAGTAAATAAGAATTTATTGAAAAGAGATGAACGAATGAATAGAGAATTTGTAATCGGACTTGATATCGGTACCACAAGTGTTAAGGCAGTCGTATTTAATTTAGTTGGCCATGTAATCGCTGAGACGGAAAAATTGATTACATCATATTATCCACAACAAGGTTGGGTTGAACAAAATCCAGTTGAGATTGAGCAGTCAGCAATCGAAGCTATTAGTGATGTCATGGTAGTAGCAAAGGTCGAAAAGAATGAAGTAGTTTCGATTGGTTTTTCATCGGCTATGCATTCACTTATCTGTATAAATGAACATGGTGAACCATTATCTCAGGCACTCATTTGGGCAGATGGTAGAAGTAGTGAACAGGCAGATAAATTGAAGCAAATAAATGGATTCGAATCTTATTCGAAAACAGGGATGCCGATCCACCCGATGTCACCGCTCGTAAAACTAGTATGGATGAAAGAAGTGGAGTATGAACCTTACATAAAAGCAAGTTACTTTTTATCAATAAAAGAGTATTTAATCCTTAAATGGTTTGATAAAAGAGTGATTGATTATTCTATGGCAGCTGCAACTGGATTATTCAATGCGAAAACATTACAGTGGGACGAACAGCTACTTGACCATGTAAATGTTGAGAGTAATCAACTATCGGAAATTGTTCCGCCGACTTATCCTTTAACAGAGATTAAGGTAGACGTAGCAACAAGGATGGGGATTTCACCAGTAATGCCTTTTGTAATCGGTGCAGCTGACGGACAATTAGCTAATTTAGGAATAGGTGCCATTTCACTAGGTGAGGTTGCTGTGACTGTCGGTACTAGCGGTGCAATTAGACAATTTACCGAGGGTTTTCAAATTAGTAAGCATAGTGAAACGTTTTGCTATGCATTTACTGATAGCACATCAATTATTGGAGGTCCAACAAATAATGGTGGGATTGCATTACAATGGTTGAAGGAACTTTTAAATGATCAAGGTAGTTTTGATGAATTTACCGCATTAGCGACGGAAGTGCCACCAGGTGCAGAAGGTATGCTTTTTCTTCCTTATATAAATGGAGAAAGAGCCCCACTTTGGAATCAACAAGCTAGAGGTAATTTTTTTGGAATGACGGTTACACATAAAAAGGAACATTTTGTTCGTGCTGTTCTAGAAGGCATTACGTTTAATCTTTATCAAATTGGCAAGGCGTTAGAAAATTTAGCTGGAGAACCAGAAAAACTATTTGTCAATGGAGGACTAGCTAGATCACCGCTTTGGCTACAGATGTTGGCTGACGTCTTTGGGAAAGAAGTTTACGTACCTGAGAGTCACCATAGTGCGGCATGGGGTGCAGCCTGGACTGCATTAGTCGGAATTGGCAAGGTTCAATCCTTCGAGGAAATAAAAAATAACATTCCTATGGGAGCACCGGTAAAACCAGATCAAGAAAGTCATAAACAATATACAGCTATTTTTCAGAAATATGAAAGATTAGCATCTGACATCGCTAAGCACTTTTAATAAGGCTCTTTTCTAAAAGTTTGTTGCTTTAGTACGAATATTGATCTAAATTGAAGCTATGTCAAAAGGATATCAGACTAATTTAGCGAAAAGAGCACGAAGATATCCTTAAAACGCACGTGCCAAATAGAAATATAGTTTAATAAAATGATGTTCTTAAGTTTATTTGTCGTTTTAGGAGAGATTTATTTGAAAAAGAAAGTATTCAGTTTTGGATTGGCCTGTTTAGTTTGTTGTCTCATCTTAGTAGCTTGCTCAACCTCGAAAAATGTTTCTGAAAAAGCTGAGGATAGCGTCACGATGAAAAGAGAGGAGCTAATTCTGGCTGTTGGAGCGGAGCCAGAAACAGGATTTGATCCGACAACAGGTTGGGGTAGATATGGATCACCGCTGTTCCAAAGTACCCTTTTTAAAAGAGATGATGAGCTTGCTATCGTAAATGATTTGGCATCGAGCTACGATGTAAGTGACGATGGTAAGGTATGGATCGTTAAGATACGGGATGATGTGAAATTTTCAGACGGTGTGCCCTTAACAGCAGCTGATGTACAATTTACATTTGAAACAGCTTTAACGAATGGTTCTGTTGTTGATTTTAACGTAGTAAAGAAAGTGGAAGCGACTGACGAATATACAGTAAAATTCACTTTAACGGAAGCACAATCAACATTTATTAACTCATTAATTGCGACAGGGATTGTACCAAAGCATGCTTATGGTGATGATTATGCGGCGAATCCGATTGGATCTGGTCCATTTCAACTTATACAGTGGGACAAGGGTCAACAACTAATCGTAGAGGCTAATCAAGAGTATTATGACCCTATTCCTTTCTTTAAAAAGGTTACCTTTATCTTTTTAAATGAAGATGCAGCATTTGCTGCTGCACATGCAGGTCAGGTTGATGTTGCTTATATTCCTGCTTCATTTAGCCAACAAGATGTATCGAATATGCGCTTAGAAGCAGTTAAAACAGTTGATAACCGTGGGATCGCCTTTCCTTTTGTGAAATCCGGAGAGTTGTCGAGTACAGGTTTATCTGTTGGAAATGATGTAACAGCTGACCTTGCTATTCGAAAGGCAATTAATTTAGCAATCGATCGCGAAGCACTTGTTGATGGTGTATTAAATGGCCATGGAACACCAGCATATACATCAGTAGATGGACTTCCATGGTGGAATCCAAAAACCGTCCATGCAGATGCAGACCTTGATGGAGCTCAAAAGCTTCTTACTGAAGCAGGATGGAAGGATGACGATGATGATGGGACTCTCGAGAAAGAAGGTTTAAAGGCAGAATTCTCCTTATATTATCCCGCAGATGATTTAACAAGACAATCTCTTGCAATAACTGTAGCAGATATGATGAAACCATTAGGTATAAACATAAACATCGAAGGTGAAAGCTGGGATACGATTGAAAAGAAGATGTATTCGAATGCTGTATTGATGGGATGGGGAAGTCATGATCCTCTTGAAATGTATAACGTCTATAGTAGCGAAGAAGCAGGTGTAGATTATTATAATACTGGATTTTATAAAAATGAAACAGTGGATACATACCTTGAAAAGGCTCTAAATGCTACTAATGAAAAGGATGCAAATGAATACTGGAAAAAGGCGCAATGGGATGGAAGCACTGGGTTAAGTGCAAAAGGAGATGCACCTTGGGCATGGTTGGTTAATATTGATCATTTATATCTAGTAAATGAAAGGCTGGATATAGGTAATCAAAGAATTCATCCTCATGGCCATGGTTGGCCAGTGACAGATAACCTTGTTGACTGGAAATGGAATAAATAAATGACCAAACATGCACTAATTAGTATAGGAATCTATTTATTAAAGAAAGTGTTAAGAATTGCTTCGCTTTTATTTGCGATATGTTTAATATCATTTTTGTTAATGAAAAGCTCTCCAATTGATCCGATACAGGCATATGTAGGTGCTGATATGTTGAAGGTAGGTCCTGAGCAACGAGAGAAAATCGCTGAATATTGGGGTGTAGACAAACCAGTTATTGAGCAGTTTTGGAGCTGGGGTACAGCCATACTTGCAGGTGAGTTAGGAACGTCAATGATATACCGTCAACCAGTTTCAGAGATTATTGGTGAAAGGTTTCTACATTCCCTTTCATTAATGATAACAGCTTGGATTTTTTCTGGGGTAATAGGGTTTGTGATGGGTGTTATTGCGGCGATGAAAAGGAATACCTGGATCGATCGATTGATTAGAGGATACTGCTATATACTTGCATCAACACCTACCTTTTGGATGGGATTATTATTGTTGATCATTTTTGCGGTGTCACTAGGTTGGTTCCCAATCGGATTGGGGGTTCCAGTAGGAGTTCTTGCTGATGATGTCACGATTTGGGATCGAGTAAGACATCTCGTTTTACCAGCCGCAACACTCAGTATTGTTGGGGTAGGGAATGTTGCGTTGCACACGCGCCAGAAGTTAATGGATGTACTTGATAGTGAGTATGTCTTGTTTGCGAGAGCTAGAGGAGAACAAGGATTTATCTTGTTTTGGAGACACGGGCTACGCAATATTGCTATTCCTGCTATCACTTTACAATTTGCGGCTTTTAGCGAGTTATTTGGAGGAGCAATTCTAGCAGAACAGGTCTTTTCCTATCCAGGACTTGGACAAGCAACAGTGGAAGCAGGTTTACGCGGAGATGTACCTCTTTTACTAGGATTAGTTATTTTTAGTGCACTATTTGTTTTTATTGGAAATTTAATCGCTGATCTTATTTATCATCTACTTGATCCGAGGATGAGGGAGGGAAGGACATTATGATTCATTCCCTCAAATTAATATCTAAGAGAACAAGAACACTTATTGCTACTGTTCTTGCTTTAGTTCTTTTAGTATGTGTTGTAGTAGGAGGCATTATTCTTGATGAGGAGACGATTTCAACAAACCTAAATCTCAGAAATACCTCACCATCTTTAGACCATCTCTTTGGAACTGATTGGTTAGGTAGAGATATGTTTTCTCGTACGATTATGGGACTTTCTTTAAGTATAGGAATTGGTCTGATAGGAGCTGTTGGAAGTACTTTTATTGCGCTCCTATTCGGAGTGATTGCTGCAACAATGGGGAAAGTTGCTGATCAGGTTATTTCATGGCTTATCGACTTATTCTTGAGTGTGCCACATCTCGTCACACTTATTCTCATTTCATTTACTTTAGGTGGGGGATTCAAGGGGATTGTTATTGGTATTGCCCTTACTCATTGGCCTAGTTTAGCTCGTGTCATCCGGGCAGAGGTGATGCAAACCCGAACAAATGAGTTTGTACATGTATCTAAGAAAATGGGGAAATCACGTTTGTGGATAGCGACACAGCATATTTCACCTCATATTTTTCCACAAATCTTGGTTGGATTCATTTTATTGTTTCCTCATGTGATATTACACGAAGCAGCTGTAACATTCTTAGGTCTTGGTCTATCGCCACATGAACCTGCTATAGGGATTATTCTTTCTGAATCTATGAAGTACTTATCTTCAGGTATGTGGTGGCTTGCATTTTTTCCTGGCCTTTGTTTACTAATCATTGTTCAGGTGTTTGATGTGATTGGGGAAAAGGTTCGATGGCTTATTGACCCAAATAGAGCGCATGAATAGAATAGGATACTTAGAGAAGCAAGGAGATTTGTTATGGCAATCCTTGAAGTAGAAGATTTATCTATATCATTTAAGCAATATACAAGTGGGCTCCGGCAACATACACTTCAAGTCATTTCTAGTTTGACTTTATCGATTCAGGAAGGTGAGATCCTAGCCGTTGTTGGGGCTAGTGGTTCTGGAAAGAGCTTACTCGCTCACGCAATTCTAGGTATCTTGCCTAGCAATGCTCGGATGAGTGGAACAATAAACTTTGCAGGTGAAGAGCTTACATCTAGTCGTCAAAGTGCTTTACGCGGAACAGAGATTGCTCTAGTACCTCAATCAGTGAATTATTTAGATCCATTAATGCGTGTCGGAAAACAAGTACGTACCTCAGCGAATAACAATGATAGGATTTCTTCGCAGAGAGAAGTCTTCAAACGGTATCAATTAAAGTCAAATGTTGAGGGAATGTATCCATTTCAATTATCAGGTGGGATGGCAAGAAGAACACTGTTATCGACGGCGATGGTTAGTGGTGC
The DNA here is from genome assembly GCF_059758525.1 of Metabacillus sp. GQ13. Lineage (NCBI taxonomy): Bacteria > Bacillati > Bacillota > Bacilli > Caryophanales > Bacillaceae > Metabacillus > Metabacillus sp. GQ13. The sequence continues at coordinate 148,201 of NZ_JCAXET010000013.1, read as the reverse complement.
ACGTCTTATTATCGCTGACGAACCAACACCAGGTCTAGATCCTATAGTGATGGCCGAAGCCCTAAACCATTTTAGAGAATTTGCTGATATTGGCCGTGCTGTCATGTTGATTACCCATGATATTGAATCAGCACTTACGATTGCTGATAGGATCGCTGTTTTTTACGCAGGTACAACTGTTGAAATTGCACCTGTTGCAAACTTTAATGGGAAAGGTGAAGAGTTACGCCATCCTTATACTAGGGCGTTATGGAATGCACTCCCTCAAAATGATTTTATTCCAATCTCAGGTTCCAGTCCCCATCCAAATGACTTGCCTGATGGTTGTTTATTTGCACCACGTTGTGGAATGTCTACATCGGAATGTAGAAAAGCGCGTCCAAAGATGAACGAAGTGCGCGGAGGAATGGTAAGGTGTATACATGCAACTTAAAGCGGAACAGATTTCCTTTCGATATGGAGAAGCACCATGGCTCTTTAAAAATGTTTCTTTAACTGTAGATCCAGGTGAAATAGTCGGATTGACTGGTCCAAGTGGTTGTGGAAAAACAACTATCTGTCGAGTATTATCAGGCTATGAGCTCCCACAAGAAGGTCGTATTACATTAAATGGAACACGACCTAAGGAGAATGAGTATTATCCCATCCAATTAGTTTTTCAACATCCAGAAAAGGCAATAAATCCTAGGTGGAAAATGGAGAAAACCTTAAATGAAGGATGGAATCCAGATAGAGAGTTGCTGGATTGTTTAGGGATTGAGCAAGAATGGTTAAAAAGATGGCCAAATGAATTGTCTGGTGGGGAACTTCAAAGATTCTGTGTAGCCCGTGCTCTCGGTCCAAATACAAGGATACTAATAGCGGATGAGATGACAACGATGCTCGACGCTATTACACAAGCACAGATTTGGAATGCAGTCTTGAAAATTGTGAAAAAGAGGCAAATGGGAATGATTGTTGTAAGTCATGATGCAAAGTTAATCCAGAGACTTTGTCATCGTGTGGTTGATTTTGAAACGTTGAAACAGTAAAATATTGAATATCTAACACTTGTTAATCTATCTCTATAGTGGTTGTACTTTTTTAGCCCCAATGTGAATAAGTTGTAAGGTACAGCTTAATGTAGCTTATAAATGGGGGTGTCTGTAATGAAGGTTGTCGATCAATTAAAGCAATTTATAGTCAATCAGGATGTTATTCCAAAATCAATTAAAATACACCCTGATGCATTAGTAGAACTAGAAACGGAAAAATTCGTTTACTCGATAAATAAAGACGCAAAGAAGCCTGTGAAACGATTTATGGGGATTGAACTTATACCAACTATTGATGTAAAAGACTTTGATGTTAGCGAGAAGGATGACAGTAGAGAAAGTTGGATTGTGAAAAAGGAAGTCAAAAAAATAAGAGAAAAGTATATAAATGAAGAGGGAGAATTAACAAAAGATATTAGCTTGTTATTTGCGTATCTTGGTTATCTGGAAAGAGAGCTTGAAGATAAAACAAACTACCTTAACTATTTAAGAACAAAGGATACAGATAGCTCAGTAAATCAACAAAAATAAACCCAATCCATATATGAAAAGGCTTGATTCACTTTAAGCCTTTTTTTCGTTTACAAGAAGATAGAAATTTTATGAACTTAGAAACCGGACTAAAAGGATGCCTTGCTCTAATTAACTATTAACCAATTAATAACTTTACTTTAGTCGTTGAAATTTAATATGTTTCTAACTGTTTATAAGTATTCAGGTTTAAACATGTTCAACATAAGATACTGACATTTTATCTAGAAATCATATTATTTTAATGGTAATTTAACGAAAATATGGTATGATTTACCTGTATTGATAAGTTTAGTGGAATGAACGAAGTTATAGTTGTCTAGGAATGGTTTCCTGTTCGAGGGCAAGACTTCGTGTTCCTTTCATTTGCCTTTCAACTTGATGATATGTTGAACTCTTGTTAATCGAATAATTTGTTCATAGATAAAAAATTAAATTCAAACGAGGTGATTTAATGAATTTTTTAGATTGGTATGATTGGATTCAACCGACTAATCCGTATGCCTCATTATTTTTTGGAGTTATTTTCACAATTGTAACAGGGTTAATTGCCTGGTTTGATACGAAAAGGATTAGAACTTCTGTCTTAATAATTGTTGGAGGTTTAAGCTTTACCGTTATTGGAGTTATTATCTTAAATGTCTTCGGTTATTATGGCTAAAATATGTTTGATATGAGGTGTTCTACTTTTAAAAAAGGTAAAACACTTTTTTAAATTTTTCAGGAATTAATAAGCGAAGAGATATTTATTTGTTATTTTCAAAGAAAGTGAAACCTCATATTTTCCAAATCGTATTAATGATGTGAATTGTATGATATAAAGTTTGGTTGTGTAGGTAATGAAATGTCCGATGTTTATATGGAACCAAATCGCTATTCACCAGAATGGAGGAAGTTATTGAAAAATATTATCTTAAACATTATTGGGTTAGAAGTACTATTAATCATTTTTTTTACGGCCAACGGAGCATATGCATCAATTACAGAACCAACTAGCCCTCTATTACAATTTATCGGATTAGTTCCTTTGGCAGTAGGTATTTTCATTTATCTCATAGTGAAAAAGAAATGGAATCATTATTTCTTTGAATTAATGCCCAAATTAACAATGAGCAACCTTCTTCTATCTTCTCCATTAATACTAGTATTAATATTCATACTAGTGGGATCTAAAGGATTAGATACCTCATCTATCACGGATTTGGTATATATGTTCATCATGCAAATTTTTGTCGTTGCATTTATTGAGGAGACCATTTTTCGTGGTTTTATGCTCAAGATGTTGCTTTCTAAAGGTGTAAAAATTGCAGTATTAGTATCTAGTATTCTCTTTGGTATCACCCATTCCTTACAAATTTTAGGTGGACAATCAATTGAAGATACAAGTCTACAAATTATATATGCCTTTTTAGTTGGACTTGTCCTGTCTTTACTTATCGTTAATAATCAATCTATTATCATTACAATCGCCTTCCATGGATTGAATAATTTCTTTAACTTTATGGGACATAATGAAAGCCCGTTCCTATTTAATTATCTCATTATCGCTGTTTTACTTGCGTATACATTATTCTTATGGAGACGCACAAATAAAAAGTCGTTGGTCAGACAGAATCTAACCTTTGTAAGCTAACAATTCAGCTCATTTTGTATTAAGTATAGAAACGGTCACACAGGATAAGGTGAACAAATTAGAATTCTAATTTGTTTACCTTTTTACGTTATTTTTTGTAAGAAAAATGATAAAATCTAGAATAATAAAAATAATAAGAGATTTCATGTTAGAATTTAGGATGCGGATATCTATGGATGATTTTTTATGCTATATCTATCGTTATCAAGTTAGAATCTTTGTAGCGCATTCGTCTATCTACTATGTTTTATTTGTTTTTAATGTATTAAGGTGAAAACTTTGAACACTTTTTATGAATTAAATAATGGAAAATACTTCAAAGATTTGACTACATAGAGAAGGTAATCATCTCTTTGTAACGAAAGTAGTAGGGAAGATAATTTGAGGAGGTTACGAATAATGTTCCAATCAAAGGAAGAATTTTTACAGTCATGGAAATTCGAAGCAGAGACAACTATAAAAGTATATAGCAAACTAACCGATGAATCACTTAAACAACAAATTACATCAGATAATTGGGATTTAGGCCGTCTTTCATGGCATATTGTGACAGCGATTAAAAACATTGGTTCCCAATCAGGTTTAATTTTTGAAGCACCAACTGAGGAATTACCCGTTCCAACTTCAGCAGAATATATCGCTGAAAGCTATGAAAAAGCAAGTAATGCTTTTGTTGAGGCAGTCAGTTCGGAATGGACTGATCAGACTCTAAGTGCAGTAAGAACTGTATTTGGTCGAGAGATGTCCATTGGGACATTGTTGGTATCATTGTTGCAACATCAAATCCATCATCGAGGTCAAATGACAGTACTTATGAGACAAGCTGGATTAGTAGTACCTGGCGTGTATGGACCTTCAAAAGAAGAACTGGCGATAATGATTGAAGCTCAAAGTAAGTAACTTTTCTCATTGGCTCTATGCTAAAGAAGACTCTTATTAGTTGTGTAAGGGGTGGGAACTTATTCACCATTGATTTGATGTTAAATACAAAAAAAGGACCAAATCAGGTCCTTTTTTTGTATTTGTTTAAATGTATGTTACTTAATATAGGTCTTTGATACATAACCATATGTCTTACCAAACTTAATTTTATGCCAAGATCCATTTGTTGAAATGATAGTCACTTTTTGATTCCTCTTTACTGATCCGATTCCTTCCTTTGAATCATATGGCCCCTCTTTAATTGGTAATTAGGAAACAGCAGGATTTCCCCATGCATTTAAATTAGATTCTTTCATACCCCTGTTCCTTGCAGAAAATACAGTGTTAATCTAACGACCATTCTGTTTCAAACCTGCACCGTTTGTTTCATCCACTGCTACGCTACTGTTCGCATGCCACTCCTAGCCTCCATATACTTGATAGTTGATTGTATCATCGTTTTTTGGAGAAAAGTGCAAAATTAATAACATGTATAAAAATCTTATATAGTTAGTGAAATTTTAGGATAAGATCTTAATTTTTTAGGATTATCAATCTAGTAGAAAGCGTTTACAATTTAGTTGAGATAAAATTTTCTTTACAGGGGGTAAGTGAGAATGAGATCAAATAAGATTATAAGTCTAGTTGCTATTATGATGGTTTTGATGTTATCCATTATGACAGCATGTTCAGGTAACAGTAAGAATGAAACTTCTGGTACGACAAAGGAAAATAAAGAAAAAATAGAATTAACATTTTGGAATATCTGGACCGATCCATCTCCCCAGAATGAAGCAAGTTTGGCCCAGGTTGAGCAATTTATGAAGGATAATCCAAATATCGTGATAAAACAGCAAAACATACCACATGATCAATTTAAGGTAAAAGTAAAAACGCAAGCAGCAGGGAAACAGCTTCCAGATTTAATTCAAGTTTGGCCGGGAGCAGAACTAACACCATTAGTAGACGGGGAATTAATCCAGCCGCTTAATGATATTATGAGTAATTGGGATGGGTTAATAAATGAAAGTATGTTAAAGGATTATCAGGTTGAAGATAATCAATATGCTGTACCGGCAAACATAACACCAACAAGTCTTGTTTACTATAATAAAGAGATGCTATCAAAAATAGGTTACGATGAATTTCCTAAAACATATGAAGATTTCAAAGGTTTGATTGAGAAGTTAAAAACAAGTGATACAATACCAATTGCACTCGGAAATAAAGGTCAATGGCTATTACAATCAAGCTATATCTCAACAATTGGTGATCGAATGACTGGTAGTGACTTTTTAAATAAAGTATTAAACGGAGAAGCTAAATTTACCGATGAGCGATTTATAAAAGCGGTTGAAGTTATTGAAGAATTAGCTGAGCTAGAAGCATTTAATGAGGATTACAATTCAATTGACAACAATCAACATCGAGATCTTTTCATTCTAGGTGATGCTGCAATGATGATTGATGGAGCATGGTCGTTAGGACCTGTATTAGAAGGAATTGAAGATCGAGAAAATATTGGGATAGCACCGTTCCCTTCTCTTGAAGGTGGAGATGGTAATCCAGCAGCTGTATCTGCTGTTACAGGAACTGGAATTGCTTTAAATAGTAAGCTTGAGGGAGATAAATTAGAAGCTGCCCGAACGTTTATAAAGGAATTCTATTCAGAGGATTATTACAAAGAATTAATGAAAGCTGATGTATTGGTACCTGCTGACATAGAACCACCTGAAGGTGTCAGTCCCTTACTTATAGAAGTTGCTGATATTATGAGCGAGCAAACAACACCTGTTTATGATGCAACAGTTCCAGTTGATGTAACAGACGTGATTAATTCCGGCTTACAAGAAGTAACGATTGGAACGATGACACCAAAAGAACTTGGTGAAAAGCTACAAGAAGCTGTCGATAAACACAAATAATTAAGAAAAGCGTAAGCGACTTGTTCAGTCCGACAAGCATAATTTAACTTATCTAATTTAAATAGGAGGGAATCAGGACAACGGGATCTTGATTTCCCTTTTTACCAATAGCAGAATTCATATGTTATTTTATATTTTTTAGGTGTCTAGCTCCAGCGCCCAGTGACTAGTGAACTTCACCCTCCTCCTTATGATAAGTCAACATCGAATCCTATTGCTCTTCGTGTTTCCTTTATCTCATACGGAGTGCTCCAGTTCATACGTCGCTAAACGTGCGCTTGCGCTTTTCTTACCAAGGAGGGAAGGGAAACCATGCATTTATTAAGTCGTAATAAATGGCCAGCTATAATTGGTTTAGCTCCGGCTTTTATCATTTATATATTATTTGCGATTATTCCTATCATTATCTCCTTTTATTATTCAGTCATGGAGTGGGATGGATTTACCGATATGCGGTTTGTAGGGCTAGCTAATTTTAAAGAAGCCTTAACTGACCAAGTTTTCTGGCTAGCTCTTAAGAATAATTTATTTGTCGTGGCTGCTTCAGTCTTTGGGCAAATACCAATAGCATTATTCTTTGCATTGCTTTTGAATAGAAGTCTTAAGGGTGGAAAGATATTTAGAACGTTAGGTTTTATGCCAGTTGTCATCTCAACGGTCATCATCTCGTTAGTTTGGGGGATGATGTATAACTCAAGAAGAGGGTTGTTCAACCAATTACTTGAAAATGCAGGTTTAGAAAAATGGACGCAAAATTGGCTTGGTGACCCAGAATGGGCAATGATTTCAGTTTGTATCACAATTATTTGGCAATTTGTAGGTCTCTATTTAATTATCTTTCTAGCTGCCTTACAAAACATCCCACAAGAACTATATGAAGCGGCAGAAATTGATGGGGCATCTGGTTTTAAAAAGACATTGCATATCACCCTTCCTATGATGAGGGAAACGATTATTGTGGCGGTGATTTTATGTATTAGTGGGAGCCTTAGAACGTTTGATCTTATTTATGTCATGACAGCAGGAGGTCCAGGTCATTCAACTGAAGTATTGGCTATGTATATGTTCGATCAAACATTTTCTTCCACACGTTATGGTTATGGAAGTACGTTATCTTTATTTATCTTCTTCTTTAGTTTAGGTCTCGTTTATCTATCAACGATCATTCTTAGAAAAAAGTCAGATTAAGGATTGAGAGGAGGAATTTCTTTTGCCACAAACCGTTATCAAAAATCAGAAGAAAGTTAGTATCGAAGATCATAAACTACGAGCAACAAAATACACAAAAAAAACAATCATTTACCTATTACTTAGTATATATGCGCTAATTAATGCCTATCCAATTCTTTGGATGATCTTAAATTCATTTAAAGGTAATATTGAATTTGCAAAAAATCCCTTTGGACTACCAATAGAATGGATGTTTGAAAATTATGCAGCAGCATGGGAAACGGCAAGACTTGATACCTACTTTTTAAATAGTTTAATTGTTTCAGTAGCTGCAGTCGTCATCACAGTTTTAGCTGGTGCACTTGCCTCTTATTTTTTAGCACGCTTTACGTTTAAATGGGGTAAATCTATGTATGGATTCTTTGTATTTGGGATGTTAATTCCAATTCATGCAACGTTAGTACCAATGTTTTTATTGATGAAGAATTTAGGCTTATTAAACACACATATCGGGTTAATCTTACCTTATATAGCATTTAATTTACCTATCACAATTTTTATCTTGGTCAGTTTTATGCGAGCATTCCCTAATGATATTGAAGAGTCAGCCATCATGGATGGTTGTGGAGTATTTCGGATTTTTTGGTCAATTATCCTTCCAATGACAAAACCTGCACTTGCTACTGTTGTCATATTGAACTTTATAAATAACTGGAATGAATTTTCTTTTGCGTTAGTGTTGATAAATGATGAAGCTCTTAAAACATTGCCACTTGGTCTAGCAAACTTTGCCGGTCAATTTACGACAAACTATGGAGCACAAATGGCTGGACTTTCAATTGCAATTATCCCAACTGTTGTTATATATTTGTTACTTGAAGAACATCTCGTCAAAGGGATGACAGCAGGTGCAGTAAAAGGATAGAAAACTGTATTAATGCTATACAGATAAAGTAAATTAAAGCTAAGAGGAGAAGGAGATAGTATGGAACGACTCCTGTTCTTTTCACGCTGGAAGTTAATCTGGCAATTCCTATTAATCTTTGTTGTATTAATCATTATCCCAATGTTTGCGTTTAGTTTGTTTATATATTCAAAAGCCAACCATGCCATTCAATTACAGGCAATTAATAATACGAAAAGCCATTTAGAAAAAACGGAAAAGAATTTGACTACTGTTCTTCAGGATATAGAAGATATTTCTTCATATATGATCTATAGTGAAGATTTTAGTAGATTTTTGAATACGAGTAATACCCCTGAACATAAAATCATTTTAAAGGACTTGGAGGATCGAATTACTGGTTATTCTGTTTTTCATTTGAATTCTAAGCCGTATATGAATTCTATTACTCTAACAGGTATGATGAAGAACCGAATTCATATAGGCTCACCCTTACTAAATGATGATGAAAAAGAATGGAATAAAAAAGCAATTAAATTAGAAGGTATGGCCTTCTGGAGTGGTGCCTATACAGTAACCGACTATTGGCAACGGAAAAGTAAGGTGATTAGTTTATTTCGAGTTATTAATGATATCAATAATGTTTCTAGACCTATAGGTATGGTCACAATACGACTAGATGTGAACAAATTATATGAGCTAATGGAAACAGGCTCTCGGGGACAAAAGCAATTGTTTGTACTTGGTGAAAACAATCAAGTAGTGCTACATTATAATGAACATTACGTTGGTAAAAGATATAGCGATGAAACCTTACTAACAGCGATTAACTCACTAGAAAATAAAGCAGGAACAATCAATTTTGAAAAGGATAAAGAGACATTTACTCTTGTCACACAACCATTAAAGGACACGAATTTATCTCTAGTTGCGGTAGTAGATAAGGGGAGTGTTGCAGAAGGGTTAACAGGACTTCAAAAATCAATTAAACTGATGATTTTTGCCTTAACAATGTTTGGCATACTTGCAATGGTTGGTTTCTATCATTTTAATATTAAGCGAATTGTCCATTTAACTAGGCAGACCGAGCGAGTAGAAAAAGGTGATTTTAATGCGAAAGTTCCTGAGGGATCAAGTGATGAAATTGGAGTACTGGCATCTAGATTTAATCAAATGGTTGATCGCTTAAAGTATCTAATAGATAGTAAATATAAAATGGAAATAAGAAGCCGTGAATCTGAATTGAAATTACTTCAAAGTCAGATTAATCCTCACTTTTTATATAATACTCTAGACATGATTCGTTGGACTGCAAGGCTAGAAAACGCCATGGAAACAAGTAAGTTAATTGAGCAGCTGTCAAAAATGTTTAGAATTAGTTTGAATAGAGGCAAGTATTGGATCTCATTAAAGGATGAGTTATCATATAGTCAAATCTATCTAGAGCTACAAAAGCGGAGGTTAGGTGATAAGTTAACTTTCACTTTTTATTGTGATCACGAGGTATTAAAGGCAACTGTTTTAAAACAAATGATTCAACCACTCATCGAAAATAGTATTAACCATGGCTTTGAAGATTTTCGTACGACACGGAACATATATTTGCGATGTTATCGAGAACATTCACACTTATTTATTGATGTAATTGATAATGGGAAAGGCTTTCCAAAGAAGAACTTCCAACAAAATATTAGCGATGGTTACGCATTAAATAATATTCAAGATCGATTATATTTAGCGTTTGGGGATAAAGCAGGTATTTCAATTATCGAAAAGGATACCCATGGAGCTTGGGTAAGAATGTTTATTCCTTATAATGAAAACGCTTCGAATAATAAAGTGGGTGAATAGTTTGACGCTGAAATTGTTAATTGTTGATGATGAGCCTATTATCTGCCAAGGTTTAAAAATGACTATACCTTGGCAAGGGCTTAACGTGGAAGTAATAGGAGAGGCATATGATGGGGAAGAGGCTCTATCTATTATTAAAGAGAAGCATGTTGATATCATTATAACGGATGTTAGTATGCCGGTATTGGATGGTTTAGCTTTAGCAGAAAATGTTTCAAATCACTTTCCACATATTCATATGATTTTTATTAGTGGATATGATGAATTCGAATACGCGAAACGGGCAATAAGGCTGGGGGTAAGAGACTATCTTTTAAAACCAGTAGATATTGATGAACTTATCAAGCTTGTAGAGACAATTCAATTAGAATTAGCAAAAGATCGAGAGAGACAACAAATCTCTTTGATCAAGCAGCTCTTATCTTCAATCGTTTTGGAGCAAGAGTTAGATTTTCTTGAAAATACAACTGTTAATGATATAGGTGGATATCAGTTTCTTTGCAGTGAAATGAAAGACTGTGCAAATACGATGGAATATATGAGTAGAGATGAACAACTAAGTGTTAAAAGTAAGTGGAAAGAGAAAATGGACGAGGAACTTAGAACACACGATATAGTAGCGGTATCAATATTTACGGATGAAAACCAGTTATTGACCTGTTGTAAAGCTTCTTTGGAAGCAAACGATAAATATGTCGAAATAACCGCTTCTATTAGTCTTTTATTAGGGATAGAAATTCGATTATGCTATTCTGATGTTGCAATGGATCTGACTGAAATAAAAAAAAGCTATCAAACAAGCTTGGATGGGATTAAGATTGCTCATACAAAAAAGCAACATGTATTTAACGCTTCAAAAATCTGTTTAAATCATAGGGAAGATGATTTAAACAAGGTAAAAAAGGAATTCAAACAAATCCTACATAATGATGAATCGTCTTTCGATAAATTTGTGAACAACCTTTTTATTTATTTCGAAAAAAATAGTTGGCTTCTCGAGGATGTTGTTTCTAGTTTAAGAGAGATAGTGGTAGAACAATTAACGATGCCTATTAAACAACCGTTAAGATTATTTGGAGATGTCAATGTAACATTCTACAATTCTTATTGCTTAATTAAGGAGTTATTTATCAAAGATATAGAGGATTATATCTCTTATCAACATTCTGTTGCAGACGGAAGTCAGCGTTGGTTAATTAAGAAAGCACTTCATTATATAAAAGAGCATTATGCTAGTGATTTGAAGGCTTCTGAAGTTGCAAATGTGATCAATGTTTCACCGAATTACTTCAGCCAGATTATTAAGCAGGAAACAGGGAAACATTTTAATGATTATTTACATGAAGTTCGCTTATACCAAGCAAAGATTCTTTTAAAGGAAACTCCATACCGTGTATTTGAAATTGCAGAAATGGTTGGCTATAAAGATTACAAATATTTTGTTCATATTTTTAAAAAATGTACGTCAACAACTCCCACGAAATACAGAAATGTACTAACGAGTTTAGAAGTGGAGATTTAAGATGTAATCTGAAAATGAAGGGGAACTTCTCAAAACTCTTGGTCCATCAAGCCATGTGACTAGCCAATATGGTAAAGGTACTGTTCTCGATTTGAAAGACCGAGAATTTCTCTAATAAAAGGCTGCTCAGCTCAGCAACCTAATTGGGATAACTCGATTAGTAGATAAGGTACTATGGGTGATTATAGGTGATTATACTTTTGAGTAGAAAGCTAATAATTATATTATTTTATAAGAGAAACAAACCGTAAATGTTGTCCCTTTGTCACTAGAATCAATTTTGATTGTACCATTGTGCTCATAAACATTTTATGACAAATTGATAAGCCAAGACCAGTTCCATTTTTCTTGGTACTAAAGAAAGGTGTTCCAATTTTATCGATGGCGTCCTTTTTTATTCCAGAACCTTGATCTTGTAAAGAAAATACAACGTTGTCATCAGAATGATAGGTTTTAATCGTTAAAGTTCCCCGAGTTGACATCGCTTCAAGTCCATTTAGTGAAAGGATTCGTATTAATTGGCGTATTTCTCTTTCATTGACTTGTAACTCTGGACATGACGTTAGTTCAAGCACGACCTGGTGACCGAAGTACATGGCTTTCGCTTGGATATGAGGGTTGTTGTCATTGGATTACGGACTTCATGAACGATACCTGAGGCCATTTCGACTAAGTTTAGTCTGTCTAACCGTGCCATTTCTTTCTCAACTAACACTCTTTCGGTTATATCAGTAATAACTGAAAGTAGGCTTTTTTCTCCATGCAATTTGATAATCTCAGTGGACAATAACCCTTCTCGCAATTCCCCTGATTTGTTTAAATATTAAATTCTAACACTTTGAATAGGGTGGATTAGATCATACATCTCAATAACGGCCTCACCACTATCTTCATGTTTCATAATATATCTTCGAAGAATCGGTAGATTGATTAAGAATCTCTTCATAATTTATGTGACCTGAGTAGGTTAGCCAACTGTTATTCACATTGATAAAACGCCAATCTTCTAAAGATCGTAGTGATATCAAACATGGTGTCGCTTCGAATATTTTACGGAAACGCTCATCCTCTATTTGTTTCCGTTCCATAACATCACGAATTCTTAGTGAATTGTAAAAATTCTGGTGCTGAGGAAATTCGTTTCTACATCCGTATCAGTTCCAGAGCACAGCATGTTCCCCTCATTTAAAGGAAGGTCAACAAACGTAGCTGAATGAAATCGTCCGTCTATTTATTACTTAAGTTATAAACTACATGGTTAGATTATATAACGTTATGTGTAAGGTTATCTCCTGTAAATTCTTGTTTCTGCAGTAAGCGAATCCATTTATAGATAAAAATCACCTCCAAGTTAAAATTGAATAATTGGTCCACTACTCCCCGGAGAATATAAAGTAAAAGGAATTGGAAATGAAGAATACGGAAAGATTGACAAATAAGATACAGAAGATCAATCACTGTCTCTTCAATTTAACTGGAATGATTATTATGTTGATGTATATCCTAATTAAGATGATACTGGTTTATTTGTAAAAGAAAAGAGTACTAAAAAGGAAATAGGGAGATAAACGAATTTGTTCCAGTTCCTTTAGATGGCTCAGTTGAAATTTTTGCAAAAAGGAAAGTTGATGAAGGTACCAAAAAGAGTAAAGCTGTAACCTTGAAGAAGGATACAACAGATGTAGAGCTAATCATTGTATTTAAAGAAGTGGAAAAAGTAGAAGCTTATGAAGAATTCTTTGAAGATGCTGATGAATACAACGATAAGAAGCAAATAGGGATATGATCCTTGCGTATCATAATCAAATTTCACAAGTGATTTTACAATAGCTTATCAACTATTTTCATCTTCTCGAAAATTCATGATAACAAATGATGGTTGGACGAAGGGTCTTCAGCAAAACATAAAGGATGCAGTAACTGATCTAGAAATTGTAAAGGATAGAAGATTCATCTACAAAAGCTTATAAATTAAAATGTTATCTTATGATGAAAGAAGATGTTTCAACATTAATTCAAGAATGGGGTGGAAACTGGAACCTAGTTGAAGAAAATGAAGGCTGGAAACTTGATAAGTCAGAATTAGAAAAACTAGCAACCAGAACGGAATAATGAGAAAAAAAACCACAAATAATCGCCTGAAATATATTTTTGTAGTATTCCTTTTTATCGGGGCTGGAATAATTAGTTTCATATTTTCGCAACAAGAAAAAGAAGCCGAAGACCAGTCCGATAAAGGTAAGCAAGTGTCAGTGAGAGGAACTGAATCAAAAGGACTCCTTGATGAAAATCAACCAGTAGATAACACGGATGAAACAACTACCTTATTTAAGCCAAGTGAAACTGAAGAGATTATCGAACAAAAGGTGAATGAACTTCTTCTATCAATGACATTAGAGGAAAAGATCGGACAGCTAATGGTCATTGGATTTCCTGGCAAACAGGTAGATGAGCATGTGAAAGAAATGGTCGAGGAATACAATGTAGGTGGAATTATTTATTATGATCGAAATATGGAGACACCAAAACAAGTAGCTAAACTTTCAAATAATCTCCAACATTTAGCGTTAAAGACTGACAACCAAATCCCACTAATAATCAGCATTGACCAGGAAGGTGGTCAAATTGTTCGTATGAAAAACCAGGTTTCTGATATCCCCTCACAACAAGAGTTAGGAAAAGGTGGAGACTTAAAGAAGGTTTATCAAACAGCACTTAAGAATGGTCAGGAGTTAAAAGCGATGGGGGTGAATGTCAACTTTGCTCCAGTTTTAGATTTATCAACAACAGATAGTAGATCTTTCGGGGAAGATCCAAAGACAGTAAGTGAACTAGGAAAACGAGCTATTACCGGTTTTACGGCTTCAGGTATTACAGCAACATTAAAACATTTTCCTGGTAATGGACGAAGTGATATCGATCCACATCATGAAACATCTTCGGTAGAGGCTAATCGATTAGATCTTGAGAATAATGATATTTATCCATTTAAAATAATGATAGAAGAAGTTAATAACCAATCATTCTTTACAATGGTTACACATATTAAGTACCCCGCATATGACAAGGAAAATCCAGCAAGTATATCTCAAATAATAATTCAGGACCTATTAAGAGATAAATTGGGTTATAATGGTATAGTTGTCACAGATGACCTGGAAATGGGTGCAGTAAATAAATATTTTAGCTATCAAGATTTAGGCTTCAGAGCAGTTGAAGCCGGAGCAGATCTACTATTAGTTTGTCACACGTTAGAAAGCCAACAAGAGGTCATAAAAGGAATAAAAATGGCTGTGTTAGATAACAAATTATCTGAAGAAAGAATCAATGAAGCAGTAAAAAGAATCTTATCCTACAAATTTTCCGCTATTACTTCTGCATATACAGATATAGAAGATGCAGAAAAACAGTAGGTTTAGAGAATAAATAAGCTTATAAATTAGGGAGGAAAAAATGAAATATTGTTCGAATTGCGGAATACAACATGAAGAAAATACCAAGTTTTGTACATCCTGTGGTGCGAAATTCGAAGGTGAAGTTGAAACAGCTAAGCAAGAGGTTGCTGCAAATTTGGAGATAGATCAAAACCAACAGCAGCCAGTGATGGGGAAAGGTAAGAAAATTTTTAAAGTAAAGATGCCAATTCTAATCGTAGCCGTTATTGTACTTATTGGGATGGGAGCGGCAGCTGCTGTCTTACTAAATAAATCACCTAAGGACTTGTACTTACTTGCGGAATACAAATCGTATCAGCAAATGATTGAAAGTGTTGACAAAGAATATGGGAACTCCATTGAATTTCAAAAAAAGGCATTGGAACAGCCATCGAGTAATGAAGTGACACTAAGTGGGAATTTTGAAATTGATTCCTTAGAGGCAGATCCAGATGTACAATTACTAAAAGATCTATTAAGCGAAGCATCAATTACAGCAAAATCTGAAGTAAGCCCATTAACGAATGAGGGTTTTTACTCCGTAGGCATTAATGTAGCGAAGGAAGAGGCGATTGATATTGAAGTTTATCAATCTACTGATCAATTTGGACTAAAAGTGCCATTATTATATGAGAAGTTTCTTTTTCTGAATTTTAATCAATTTGGTGAATTGATGCGAATGACAGATCCGGCTTACAATGGTCCTGAAACGTTAGAATTATCAAAACTTGAATTTAAAGAACTTCAGTTAACAGATAAAGAAAAAGAACACTTACAAAAGCGGTACTCTGAATTTCTTTTATCAAAATTGAAGGATGAACAGTTCAGTGAAAATAAAGGGATTAATTATGAAGGATTGAAATTAACAAAAGTGACGTTCGAGCTGTCGCCATCTGAGACCAATCAATTAATGGTTGATTTTATTGATTCGATTATAGATGACAAAAAGTTACATTCTATGATAATGAAACGAGTAGAAAAATTAGCAGAAAATGCAGCAGTGATTGATGACGTTAACCAAGAAGATTTTAATACGAAAGAATTGGAAGCAGAATTTATTCAAGGATTAAAGGATGTAAAATCAGATCTAAAAGATGTTAAATTCACAGAAGGCTTTAAGTCTGTATTGTTGATTGATAACAATGAGCAAATTATTGACCGTAATATGACGGTGGTTATTAATGATGGATCAGAGCCTGTAAAAATTTCTATATTAGGGAAGAATGTTCCTAGTAAAGATAATAAGAGAATGGAAGAATTAGAGATTTCCTTAACATCTGAAGATGAAGATTATAAAATGGCATTTGAAATGAGCAATGAAATAGAAAATGAAAAGTCAGACAATAAAGTTGAAGGTTTAAATTTATCATTTTACACTGAAACATATGGTGAGCTAGATGGTAAAATAGACTTAGATATGACCTCGAAGTTCAAAGGGAAACAGGGCAGTAAACAAACGATTAACCGTGAATTTCAGTTAAATGCATCAGGTGGTGAATTCTCTGATGTACCAAGCGGAATTACCGGAACGATCGTTGAAACAAGGGACATTAATTTGAAAAAGGAATACGCGAATCAAAAATATGATGTAGAAATTAATGTTGAGGATGAGTATGATACAGGAACAGTCATGTTGACTGTTGATTCGAAAACTCAATTGAAAAAGAAAGCTGATATGCCAAAGTTAGATTCAGAATCATCTGAAGCGATAAATGTTGCTGAAATAACGGAAGAACAAATCTATGAAATCCAAGAGGCAGTCGGTACGAATATCATAACGTTAGCCGAAAAGTTTGGATTAAGTAGTGAAGATTTATTTGGTTCGTCTTATGAAGAAGAATACTTTGAAGAAGAGTATTACGAAGATGCATTCTATGATGAAGAAAATTTAGAGAGCTATTAAGATTACTAGGGAATGTACAGGTAGACGATTTGGATTAAAAAGAAGGTGGAATCAAACTTCGTCAAAGTACAATTGACCTTGTTTCCTTCATATTTTGGATGAGTACAAAAAGTCAGAGAGAGGTCTTATGTGAAAAATATTCTATTATTTACGTTATTTCAACTAAAGATCCTTTGGGAAAATAGGAGAACAGCCACTATTTTGTGGCTTAGTCCTATTTTCTTTTTATTGATCTTTGTACTTATTGGAAAAAGTACATTAGAAGAAGAAGGTCGCGTATCATCTTTTCAAATTGCCATTGTTAATAAAGACAATACAGTTGAGACAAAGCTTGTTATTCAGCAACTAACTGAGAATGAAGAGATGAATAAATTAATGACCACTCTGCAGGTAGATGAAGGATATGCGCAATCATTAATGGAAAAAAATGAACTAGCAGCCATTATCTATATTCCAAAAGATTTTAGTAAAGATGTAGCGCAAGGAATTAATACACCAGTAAAAGTTGTCGGTAATAAGCATCGTCCCTTGCAGGCACAACTTGTTCGGTATGTATTGGAGAGTGCAGCTAATTATACATCTGCTGCTCAAAGTGGAATTAACACAGTTAATGATTTTATGAAAAAGATAGGCATATCACATTCTGAGCGAAATGAGGAGATTAAGCGAACAATCGTATCTTTTTCATTACATGTTTTAGGAAGAAGTGAACTGTTTTTAGATAGTAAGCAAAATTATTTATTTCAGCAAAGCCTTCTTCAATATTATGCCATCTCCTTTTATGTTCTTCTCCTAATGATTTGGAGCTTTATTGGTCAAATGATTTTTAATAAAGTGATCAAATATCCTATTAGGACAAGACTGCAATCGATGGGAGTAACAGCCTTTCAAACCACTGTTTCGACAGGTTTATCCAGTTTTATTCTTGTTCTGATAAGTGCACTTATTCTTGTATTTCCTTTATTCTATTGGCAAGAGCAAATGTTTGATCAACATATGACTGGCTTTATTGGAGGGATTTTCATAATATCCTTTATGTACTCAGCAGTTTTTACATTTCTCCAATCCATTTTTAGGAATGAAAGATGGTACCAAGCTGTAGGTGTGGTATACATTCTATTCGGTACAATATCAGGAGGACATTTTATTCCGGTTATTTATTATCCTGACTGGCTTGAAAAGCTAAGCTATTATTCATTGAATACTTGGGTGTTTGAATTTTTTTTAGTACTACTTGAGAAAACTTCTCCATATCCATTACAACTGTATATATATGGATTTCTTATCATTTCTATTTTTGGCACTTTCATGGCAAAGACAGCAAATGTTTTCCATTCTAGGAAAGGAGTATAGTATCAATGGATATCATGATCGAGAGGTTAAAACATTTGATACATAAACCTGCGACTCTTCTTTTTTTGATCGGACCGTTAGTAGTAACGATCATATTTGGTGGACTGATTCAAAAGCAACAGCAGGATTTGGTTATACCGATCGCAATTGTCGATCAAGACCAATCTAGTCTATCACAGATAATTATCAAGAGAATGAAAGAGCAATCTAGACTAGTGGTCCATCCGTCTTCAGAGGAGATAGCAGCTGATATGTTAGAAAAAGGTGAGATCGACAGTATTTTTGTAATAAATAAGGACTTTCAAAAGAATTTACTGAAAGAGAAGAGGGAAGATGTTATTGATATTAAAACATCATCTTCATCTGTTGCAAGTTCATTTGTACAAGAAGTACTTGGAAGTGAAGTGACAAGAATAACTAGTTCTATTAAAGCTGCTAATCAAGTGCTACGTCTTAATAAACAAGCTGATTTAGATGGGGAAATACGAAAGAGTTTATGGAATGAAGCGTATGATTACACGGATGATCAATGGAATCCGGAACCTCTGATGACGATAGATTATAGTGAAGTATCAACAGAAGTTGTAGAACAAGTTAAGGATAATAATCACCGTCCATTCAATCCATTTTTAGGACTATGGAGTTTCTTTACGATGGTAACCTGTTTCCTTCTTTCGGATTGGATAATCAAAGAGCATCAAGTGATTATGAGAGTTCGAACAACTTATACCGGATTACCATCTTATCTCCTTCAAACATCAACAACAAATTTTTTATTGCAAGGCGTGCAAGCAGGCTTATGTTTTTACCTATTTTTCTATTTTAATTTAATAGAGTATGATTTATTATTATTTATTTTTATGATTATCTATTTGTATTTCTGTATTGGGTTAGCAAGTTATTCAGCGAGTATGTTCAAACATATTGGTAGTTATTATGTCTTTGGAGTCTTTGTTAGTTTAATCGTAGCTGTATTTGGTGGGAGTTTCTTTCCTATTGGTGACCTTTTAGGTAAATATCAATTTTTGACTAACTTATTACCACAGACAATACTTTTTCAAATGGATGTATCATTATTAGGTCTAATTTATCCCTTTATTGCTGGTACCTTACTATTGGGATTTTCAATTGGGAGGTTACGAATTCATGATATCGATTGAAAACATAAATAGTCACTATGGAAGAAGGAGAATATTGGAGGATGTTTCATTGCAAATAAATAGTGGTGAAATTGTAGGGTTGTTAGGTCCAAATGGTGCTGGAAAATCTACGCTTTTATCAATTTTGGCGACAACGATGAAACCAACAAAAGGAAGAGTCATAGTTAATGGTTATTCTATAGAAAAACAGAAAAGGGAAATTCGCCAATTAATTGGTTATGTACCTCAAGAAATATCACTTTGGGAGGATCTTACAGTAAAAGAAAATTTGCAGTTTTGGAGTAAATTCCATAAGAGAAAAATAACAAATGACAGAATGGTCAAAGTTTGTACAGATGTAAGGTTACTTGATGGGTGGGGTGATAAAGTATCGACTTTATCAGGAGGAATGAAGCGAAAGCTAAATATTGCTGTTGCATTACTTCATGATCCAGATATTTTATTAATGGACGAGCCAACAGTAGGTATAGATCTACAAACAAAGGTAGAAATAAATGAATATATGAAGTTTCTAGCTGAGCAGGGAAAAACAATTGTCTATACAACGCATGATATGAGTGAAATTCTAACTCTATGCAATCGAATTGTTGTCTTAAAGAAGGGCGTACTCAAATTTAAGGGAACAATTGATGAAGCAAAAGTGATGTATGGACAACGCGGAATGAAAGGCATATGGAAAGATGAAGAAGTGATTTATCAATTATTACTAGATGAATAGAAGTCGACCAACAAGAGAAAATATGAAGGAAGTAAAAGCACCATTGTGGCTTATTTCCCACAATGGTGCTTCCCAACTTTGTAGGGGGGAAGTTAACAAACTTCTATTTGAAAAAAGAGCCCTTCTTTTTACCTCGAAGAAGATCACCCGTCCAACCTTTCATTTTTAAATAAATATAAACTGCAACCATTGAAAGAATGATGAGAGTTAAAGAAAATAGGTAACCGTAGGTCCATTCTAACTCAGGCATATGTTTAAAATTCATTCCCCATAGTGCTCCCCATGCTGTTACAGGGGTAAAGATAGCTGTCATAACTGTTAAAGTTTTCATAATTTCATTACCACGGTGTGAAGAAATAACTTCCTCTAAATTGATAATCGAATCCACTTCATGTTCATATTCATTGATTAAATACAAGGCTCTTTTTAAGCGGATTTCGGTGTGATTATAGATTTTATTGTTACTGATTTCATCAAGACATAACTCTTCAATGGCAAATATTATTTCTCTGAGCGGAATAAGGAGATTCTTCCAAACAAGCAATTCCTGCCGTCGTTTAAAAACCTTGTCAAGAGTATCTGTATTATTTTTCTGATGAATTCCCCAAACTAGGTTTCTCAATTTATCTTCAAAATCATCAATGCTTACTAAGTATTCAGTTAGTAACTCTCTAACAATGAGTGAAAACCCCTCAATAGGTTTATCTATTATCTTCATATGATTTGTTATACTATTTGTATCACAATGTTTAAAAATAGTTAGATCGAAATCAACTGTTATTAACGTTTCATTTGAAAGATAAAAATGGAAAATTTTATAATCTTTTTCATCCTCTAAGTTTTGATCATAAACAAGAGAACCTTTCATAATATAGTAGGAATCATCCTCAGGGAATTCAATTCTCAAAGAATTTGCTGTATTTTCTTGAAATTCTTCTATTATATTTATATTTAAATGGCTAGACTCAATGTTTCCTTCTTTCTTCATTTCCTCTATATCATGACTAGTTAATTGCTGCCACTTCCATTTATTTTCGTTCATATAATCCCTACTTATTTTTTAGATTTTTATGCTCTATACAATGCCCATGACTTGTGGAAATGAAACCTTTTATTAGATTTTTTGTAAGATTATTAAATATTTTTGTTGTTATTAGCACAACGTTCATTGGGTTATATGTTTTGATTGTTGAATAAGGGGTATTTAACAAGAAATCACAAAAGGTTATAACAAAATAGAATTTAAAAAAATCCCTAAAGGAAGTGTATACCATGAAGCGAATGATAAAAGTAAAATCAATGGTGATGGTAGGAATGGGAACGTCAGTTATGGTATGGGTTTCTTCTAAAAAAAATAGAATTAAAATGGAAAATGTATTTAGAGATTGGAAACGAAAAGTAAAGCCATCTGCAATTGATAAGTGTCAGTCACTACCAGTCGAAAAAGGAGGACATCCAGATCCTCATGACCTTGAAGATAATAAAATGGTAAGTGAGGGAGCAATGTACTCGGTGAAATATTACAATGAGATAAAACAGTAATAGAGGTAAGGAGGTATGATTACAGTTGGTTGGGGCGTGCAATTATCCCAGCCAACTTTTTTCTTCTAAATTATAGAATACGTGGTGAGATGTGATGACCCTTCTATTTCTGCTTATCTATTTTACAATCATTATGACTGTAATTGAAATTCATGTGATCTTGTTTCATTTATCAGGATTGGAGGAGCGGGTTTCAAGGTTTCAGGTTATTTCGATGATGACAGGGACAGGCTTTACAACAGGTGAATCAGAGCAAATCTTATCTCATCCCTTTCGTCGAAAGATGGGTATCTTTTTAATATTATTTGGTGCATTTTCTTTAGCTGTTATTATTTCTTCGGTAAGTAGCTTATTGGAAGACGATTTACGAAATAGTGGAATCCTTTATGTAGCTGGTGTTGTCTTCTTTCTTTTTGCTGTGTTAAAGACTCCTTTAGTGAAAAAGTTCCTTTTAAGGTATTTTGAATATAAAAAGGAGAAAAAGGAGAAAATACCCTCAATTCCACTTAGAGAAGTAACACTTGAAGAAGAATATCGAGTCTTTGAGTTCCGGGTAAATGGTGACTCTCCTTATATTAACAATACTCTGAAAGAGATAATGGAAAAGCAAGAAACAGTCAGCTTTGCCCTACTATTTATCAAAAGAGGTGATGTGAAAATAAGGAATAAGCTAGATCAAGAAAAACTAAAGACGGGTGATCAATTGTATTTATTTGGAGGTGAACATGATATTGAGAAAGTCTTTGGGGGTGAAAATCACTAGTAGAAAAGAAATTTTAAAATAATAGTTTAGCTTATCCGTGATGGGGTATTTAATAATCAACATCATAAAATAAAAATTAAATTTTAAAAAGGAGTGTTTATTGATGGGATTTATTTGGGCATTAATTATCGGAGGTATTATTGGTTGGTTAGCAGGTTTAATAGTAGGACGTGATATTCCTGGAGGCATCATTGGTAATATAATAGCTGGATTTATCGGTGCTTGGGTTGGTTCATTAATTCTAGGTAAATGGGGACCAGAAACAGGAGGATTTTATATTATTCCGGCACTGATAGGAGCAATTGTTCTTGTGTTTATTGTAAGTTTTGTAATGAAAAGTATGCGGAAACGTGCGTAACATATAAATTAATACATCGAAAATGCTATATTAAAGGAGAGACTGACTTGGTTAGTCTCTCCTTTAAATGATATATTAACATAGTAAAAACAGGAGGAAATTATGTTGGGTTCTCTATTACATCTAGGAAATAAAGTTTCATGTACAACTGAATATGAAAAACTTAATCGTGTGATTGTATGCCCACCGTTACACATGGAAATTAGTGAGGTAATCAATGAAACACAAAAGCATTACGTTAAGGGAAATATAAATAAAAAGATAGCAATTAAGCAACATGAGAAGTTTCGTGACATATTAAAGGAAAATGGAGTGGAAGTACTAGAATTACCTGCTAACAGTCAATTTCCTGAGCAAGTCTTCACACGCGATATTGGCTTTACAATTGGAAAAAAGGTATATATTTCAAAAATGAGTAGTGCCATCAGAGAAGGCGAGGAAGCGGTATTAAAAAATTGGCTTGATAAGAGGGGGATGTCTATACAAACCTTCAGTGAAAATAGTATAGAAGGTGGAGATGTATTGGTTGATAATAGAACAATTTTTGTCGGAGTAAGTGATAGAACTACTGATGAAGCAACTAGAAAACTGAATAGGATTCTCCCAGGTTACAACGTAGTAACACTCCCATTTAATAAAAAACATCTACACTTAGACTGTGTATTTAATATTCTTTCTCCCAAAGAGGCACTAATATATAAACCAGCCTTTCAAACAGGCGAACTCGAACAATTATCATCGATGTATGATTTAGTTGAAGTGAAAGGAACAGAACAATTTTCATTAGGGACAAATATCCTGTCATTAGGTAACCGAAAAATAATAAGTTTACCAGAAAATAAATCAATTAATAAGAAATTGCGGTTACGTGGTTATGAAGTTATTGAAGTTGATTTTAGTGAAATTATAAAATCGGGAGGCTCTTTTCGTTGTTGTACAATGCCTGTATTACGAGGTCATTCATATTAGTAATTAAAATGCAGTAAGGGAGAGGTATAGTTTTATAAAACAAACTTTATTAAATCCTGATCTAGGACTTGGTGGGATTTGAACCCACAAGATGTACAATAGTTAACAGGTTAACTGTTGACCGCTCTAACAGTTGAGCTACAAGTCCTCCTATCAGTATTTACGTTGATTTAATTTTTGATACACACAAATGAATATATATAATGATGTCATTTAATAAAGGTCATTCTTAGTTATCTACCAATTTAGGTGATTATTTAGAAATAGGGATTATATTTGTTGCTTCCAGGAAGTTTTTTTAAACTACTCCATGCTTGGATCGCCTCTTTCCGGTTCTTTCCTTTGTTGGAGGGATCTGCAAAATAATCTCGAATGAATTGATTGTATTCAAACTGGGGAGCAATGTCTTTTTTGTATGTAGGGAATTTTTTCCTTTTTTCTTCCTCTAGCCAAGCTTCAACAGCATCGAGGTATGTTTTTCCAATATTGTCTTTAAAGAAATTTTGAATATAGGTAGTAAAATGGAATTTTGGACCAATTACCGATTTGAAAAAGGCTCTAACATCCTGACTACAGCGATGTCCCTCAGTAATGACCGTTTCAAGATTAAGTTCATTTGGGGTTAATGCTAATGGCTTCTTCTTGGACTTCCTCCTTGGCTTTTTGATCTCTCCGCTTAGTAAAAATGTTTCAATTCTTTCTGTAATTTCTCCTTTCGAACCTGATGCACTCAGATCATTTTCATTGCAGAAGGTTTGAAGCTCTTTTTTCAGCCAATAATAAGCTTTAAAGTCTTCGATGTTGATCTTCGTTGTAAGGCTAGGTCTCATATATGACTCCCCCATGTAATTTACATCTAGTATAGAACAAACGTTTCCTTTTGTCATTACCTTATATACAAATTAATTCTAGTCATATCAAAGTGGATATTATTGGGTGGGCGAGAAATTTTTATCTAAATAAATAGTTAAATGCCTACTGAAAACCTAGGTAACAGGCTTTTTAGTATTTTTACCTCTAATAAACGTTTTATAAAGAGATAGCCTAAAACACTTCCCAATACATTAGCGACTAAATCATTAATATCGCTACTTCTTGAACTTCCTAAGGTTACCCGGATCAATAACTGTATAATTTCAAATGAAATACTTAACAGTAACCCATATTGAATAGCTTTTCGAAAGGAATCAAGTTTTCCGTTTAATAAAGGTAAATACATCCCAAATGGAATAAGCATAATTATATTTAATAGAAATGTTTTTATGTCGATCGTAATAATTGGTATTATGTTCAATGTGTTATACCAAGGCGTTTGATTCGCATATTTTCCGATGTTGACGTCAATAGGGAAAAATACAAGATGAAGGACAATTAATAAGTAAATAACAAATGTTGTTAAAAAGGTATATTGTAAAACACTGTACCTTTGTTTTTTGAACTTTGCAGAAAGTTAATAATTTCTTAATTTATCCGTTTTAGAAGAAAGTATAGAAGGAAACGTATGCATTCGAGAGTGAAAAAGTGTTATTTCCTTTTAAGGGGCATTTTTCAGAAGATCCATTTTTTAAATAAAGGTGAACTCTTCTGGAAAAGAGTTCACCTCATCATCGTTATATTGAATGACATTAATCAAAGTTCATAAATACAAACCTGTTAATAATATCGTACTTTACTATCTTTAGGTTTTTTCCAATATTTCTTCATGCGCATGCAGACGATACCAATCACGAGCACGAATAAGACACTAACAAAGAAACCAGGTCTGATTGATTTCTCTAACAACGTTCCAGTAATGGCTGCTATGATTAGTAACAAACCAAAATAGGCAAGGACTTTGTTCCTGGTTTTTAAAGTTAGAATTCGTAAGGAAGCTAGGATGATAAATGACCAATTATAAAGTAATAAAATTCCTGCAGCAGTTGTTATATATTCGTAAATTTTTCCAGGAAGTAATAATGCCGTTATGATTGATCCGAGTAACCCTACTGTTGCAAGTCCTAACGATGGTAATGGAAGATTCTTAAAGC
Source organism: Metabacillus sp. GQ13 (assembly GCF_059758525.1). NCBI lineage: Bacteria > Bacillati > Bacillota > Bacilli > Caryophanales > Bacillaceae > Metabacillus > Metabacillus sp. GQ13. Next base: position 122,483 of record NZ_JCAXET010000013.1, on the reverse strand, counting down.
CCTTAAGTTTTTTTGCGAAAAGTTTAGGTGCATCTTTGTCTTCTGCTAAAGTGACAAGTAAATTTGTCACTCCATACAATGATGCTGTCATTGTTGAAAAACCAGCAATAATAATTGCACCATTAAAGACATGAGGGAAAAAGGCCATTCGATAGTTTGTTAAAGCTGTTACAAATGGACTTTCCTTTTCATGAAATAAATCAAGCGGTACTAGTGTTACAGCCAGACCTAGTGATAAAACATAGACAAATGCTAAAGCCAATAGCATGACTGTACCGGCTTTAGGTGCATCCGCTTTGTTTTTAAGCCTCATGGCCATAATGCCAATAACTTCAATTCCGCCATAGGCATAAAATGCATAGATAAGGGATGACCAAAACCCTTTAAAACCTCCAGCAAAAAGTTCGTTGGATGTATTCGGAAGACCTGTAGGTTTTGCATTACCTGCATTAATCCAACCTGCTATTGCGGCAATAGCAAGAATAATAAACATGATAATTGCTGCGAATTTGACAACTGCTAGTATATCTTCAATTTTATCAAAGCCACTTGTTCCCGAAATGACAACAATAATCGATAGAATGGCATAGCCTGCTGCAAAAATCCATAAAGGGACATTAGGAAACCAAAAACGTGAGAGAATGGAAAGTGCCGTTAATTGACTTCCCATAATAAGAATATTGGAACACCAATAATTCCAGCCGCAACTAAATTCTGCCCACTTTCCATAAGCCTTCCCAGCATAATAACAAAAGGATCCGTCTTGTGGGTCTTGTGCAGTCATTTTTGCTAAAACATTAAAAACAATATACGTACCGATTGCAGCCAAGAGAAATGAAAAAACGATGGAAGGTCCAGTTATGCCTACTCCAATACTTGAACCAAGAAAATAACCTGTTCCAATCGTACATCCAATGCCTACTAATGATAATTGCCACCATTTTAGACTACCTTTATTAGAACTTTTATTAGAATGACTAGTATTACCACCAGGACTACAGCTTACTTTACTCATAAATAAACCTCCTCCATAAACACCATAGGTATTAGTGTTAGTAGATAGTATTTGTTTATGTATGTAAAAAAATGAGTTGTATGGATTTCATTGTGGATGTTTGGTTCATAAGCAAATAGAGAAGGTAAATTTTGCTAAAGAGGTCGTGTTGTTGTAGATCTTTTGGCGAACCTAATGCTATAACAAATTCAGTATAGACAAACACCTATTTAAAAATCCTCTAATAAGATAACAAGAAATTAAATAAAGAGGTGAAATAATGTTCTATCATATTAAAGAATTACAGTATCATGCTAAGCCAGAAAGACCAGATCCATTATTCGCAAAGCAATTACAGGAGATATTAGGCGGCCAATTTGGAGAAATCTCTGTTGCATTACAGTATCTCTTTCAGGGGTGGAGCGTTCGTGGCAATGGAAAATACAAAGACCTGTTAATGGATACAGGTGCAGAAGAGCTTGCACATATCGAAATGTTGGCAACGATGATAGCGAGATTATTAGATGGGGCACCTGTTGGGGATCTTGAAGTAGCTGCAAAGGATCCAATAATTGGGGCTATTCTTGGTGGAATGAATCCCCAGCATGCGATTGTATCTGGTCTAGGTGCAATGCCTGCAGATAGTGTAGGTAATCGATGGACCGCCGATTATATTATTGCAAGTGGAAACTTACTTGCTGACTTTCGGGCAAATTTAAATGCAGAATCTCAAGGGAGACTTCAAGCTGTACGATTATATGAATCATCTACAGATCCAGGTGTAAGGGATATGCTTTCTTGGCTGATTGCACGTGATACAATGCATCAAAATCAATGGATAGCTGCAATAAAGGAATTAGAAGCTAAAGAAAACGTCGTTGTGCCAAGTAGTTTTCCAAGAGATCTAGAAAAACGAGAAGTATCACATGTGCTATTCAATTTTTCAAGAGGTAATGAAAGTGCTAAGGGGAGATGGGCAAGCGGTCCTAGTATGGATGGAGAGGGTACGTTCCAATATGTCGAACATCCACAGCCATTAGCGAAAAAACCAGTTTTAAAACCAGCTCCGCCATACATCCATGATACCTTACCTGCTGTTTTACAGGATCATATGACACCACCTCCGAGTATGTGTTAATAAGCTAGTCGTTTTTATACATGAAGAAACGAAAAGACTCCTCAATGTTTCAAGGGGTCTTTTCCTTAGTTCTAATTTAATCAAGGGAATTAAAAGAAAATCCATCAATAGAGGAAATTTTTCCTCTCCACCATGTTCCACTGCCAGTAGTGGGCTGGCTACTTACGGAAAGATACTTTGCATTTTTCAAGTGAATGAAGGTATATGAATTCTCCTTAGTATCTTTATCTTCTTCTCCCTCATCTTCTCCCTTTTGTTTAGCATAGGCTTCTTTTAAGTCACCGAATTTTTTGGATAGGATATTTGCCATTGTTTTATCTGATAACATCTTCGCTTTTTCTGTGATTCCTTCATAGTATGCACTCGGACCAATAAGGGCTCCTGAAATGATAGCGCCATTCATACTAAGGGTGACTTGAACTTCAACCCCATCTTTTTCTACTAAATCTAAAAACATTAATACAATCGCATCATCTGTTGCTATTTGCTCCTGTTCCTTTTTTGCCATATCATTCACCTCGTAAAAAAATTGGTACGATTATCTTGCCCATAAACGTAAAGATAAACCGATGTATCGCAAAAAGAAATAGTGGCTATTTAAAATTAGCAAGCTTACTATGCACAGTATTTTTTAATGAATATCTAGGTTTTATTGAACCTTCTAGTCATAGTGGACAACGTATTTCATATAATGTACAAGTTATCTATCATTGTAGAAGAGAGTGGTGTTATTTGAGCATTAGCATTTTAATCAGCTACATTTTCTTAGGAATATCCCTGGCAGCACCAATAGGTCCTGTAAACTCTGCTCGTTTAGATAAAGGAATAAAAAATGGATTCTGGCACGCTTGGGTCGTTGGGGCAGGATCTATGTTAGCAGATGCGTTTTTTATGCTACTCGTATATTTAGGAATGGTACAGTTTTTAGGCATTCCAATAGTCCAAATCTTTTTATGGTCATTTGGTGGTTTTATTCTTATATATTCTGGAATCGAATGTATTTTAGGTGTTAATTCTGTCACGTTAACCTATAGTAGGAAAAAGGAATCATTAATAAAATGCTTTCTGACAGGGTTCATCATGTCTATAACTAGCCCTTTATCGATTTTGTTTTGGCTGGGGATTTATGGTTCGATTTTAGCTAAAACTGCTCAAATGAATGGTACAAGCCAATTATTAATATATAGCTGTATGATATTTGTTGGATTAACAATATGGGACATTTTTGTAGCTGCCTTAACAAGTGGTTTTCGGAGGTATTTAAACGATGGTAGTTTAAAGGTCATTTCAATTATTTCAGGCGTTTCATTAATTGGTTTCGGAGTGTATTTCGGATATCAAGGGGTAATAGCGGTATTTAGGTAAGTTATTTTCAGGGGTTGTCGCTCCCTAAATAGTTCAGGTTTACTTGACGACTATCCGGAATAGTAAAAGGCTGCACATAAAGATTTGCTATGACGAAAAGTAACCCCTTCACAGTACAAGAGTATTTTTTAATAGGAGGAACAGATATGAAACTCGTTGGTATTTCAGGTTCACTCATTGGTTCGAAAACATCCAAGGTTGTACATGAAGTTCTTTTAGCAGCAAAATCGCATGATCCAAGTATTCAAGTTGAATTAATAGACCTGAAGGATTACGAAATTGAATTTGTAAAAGGAACGCCACTTAGTTATTACAATGTTGACACGGTTAAGGTTGTAAATACAATTCAATCTGCAGATTTTCTTGTATTTGGTACACCTATATATCAAGCTTCCATTACAGGTGCATTGAAAAATCTCTTAGACCATTTACCGATTGATGCGTTCAAATCAAAAGTCACAGGGATGATTACAACTGGAGGAACAGACAAACATTTTCTGGTGACCGAATATCATCTCAAACCAATCCTTACTTATCTAAAAGGAGTCGTACCTGTCGGAAATGTGTTTGTCCTAAATAATGATTTCAATGAAGAGAACGATTTAATAGATATGGATGTTAAAAACAGAATTGGAAAATTGGCCGCGGAAATGATCAATATTCAAAGAAGAATGCGTGGGAATTAACTCGCTTTTTAAAGAGATATTTTAAATTTGAGTATCTTCTTTTACTTAGAATAATGTTTATCAAACGAGGCGCGCATATATATAGCGTGTCTTTTTGTAGTATCCAGAAATAGATCTTCATTTCTTCATGAAAAAAACGTGTACATTAATTGCTTTGTATGGAAAACCCCAATAATCTTAGCGAAACAGCCTTTATTGAAGAAGAGAAAGGTAGCTAATAGAGGACTCTTAAGTATCAGACCAAGGGGATTTACACAAAAATAACGAACTTTTTTATAAAAAAATAAATATATCAATAGCGTGTTTTAATCCATCTACTTTTAAAACACGCTAGTTCTTTTTTGTTTATCAAGTTAATCAGTATCAAATTGATCAAACATTATTCTAAAGAAACAGAAAGGGTGATATTATGGAGAATCTTTATACGGTTCTTCTGTATCTTTCCCTTTATCATCATGTGTCGGGTGAGCACCTGGTAACTGTCTTGGGAGGTCTTCATGAAAATTTCGAGCTTCGTATGCGAAGTTGCTATAGTATTGTTGATCCTCTTTCCACGGTGTGTTTTTATTTTCAACAGGATTATTTTTACCTATAGGTGAACCAAAAGGTCCTTCTGGGTATTCTTCAGCTGCTAAGAAGTTTCTTTGGGTTTCTACATTTGAAAAGTCAGTATATTCTTCGTCCTTATCACTCATTTTATCACCCACCTTTTTATTTAGTTTGACCTTTTATTAGTAAATTATTAAGGACCTTAGGTATGATACGTTCTTTTGAAAATAATAGTGCGATAAGAAAACAAATAAGATAATATCGAACATAAGGAAAAAAGATAATAATGAGGTGGCTATATGACCATAATAATTGAGCTTGAACATGTTTCGTTAAAAAGAAACGGTCAATGGATTTTAAACGATATTAATTGGAAAATTCATAAAGATGAGCATTGGGTGTTATATGGATTAAATGGAGCAGGGAAAACAGCTTTACTAAACATGCTTTGTGCTTATTATTTTCCAACTGAAGGGAGTGTTACAGTATTAGGAAAAGTTTTTGGACAAGATTATTTAGCAGAAAAACTTCGTCGAAAAATTGGAATTGTCTCTGCGAAGTTACAACAAAAGCTTTATCCTTCAGATACAGCGTTTCAGATTGTCCTAAGTGGAGCTTTTGCTTCAATTGGTTTATATGATACTCCAAACAATGAAATGAGACAAAAAGCAATTGGATTATTAGAGGAACTACATTGTTTATCTTATGCTGACAGAGTCTATGAAACCCTTTCTCAGGGGGAGCGTCAACGGGTCCTAATTGCACGAGCTTTAATGGGGGATCCCCAACTGTTAATTCTAGATGAACCTACTACCGGTTTGGACTTTCTCGCAAGAGAGCAATTGTTACTAGCACTAGAAATGATTAACAAACGAAAAAATGCTCCGACGCTTCTTTATGTAACACATCATGTTGAGGAGATCTTACCGATGTTTAAACATACATTGTTACTGAAAAAGGGTAAGGTGTTTGGCTCTGGTCAAACGGAGAAGATGTTATCGGATGAAAAGTTATCACAACTATTTGAAACAAATGTTACCGTTACTTGGGAGAATGGTCGTACCTATTTAAAGAAGCTTTAAATCTGTACATAACTCTATTTGTTAAATGATAAAGGCTGTTTTCGCAAAGATTGTTGTTTTCCGTACAAAGTACTAATGTACACGTTTTAAGGATACCTTCGTGCTCTTTTCGCTAAATTAGTCTGATATCCCTTTAGACATAGCTTAAATTTAGATCAATATTCGTACTAGAGCAACAAACTTTTAGAAAAGAGCCATTATAAAAGAATGATAAAATTTGTGTATTGAAAATCAATGTTAAAAAGTATGTGGGATAACCAACAACATCTTCAAACGCTGAACTAGCAAATGTTTACTATAGGAAAGAATTTTGTGTATCTATTACTAGTATAGAAAAGCGAAACAAGATTGCTATAGACCCACTCAATCTTTACTTGTTATGATGTTCAAGTAGTTGAATAGTGGAGGCCTAAACATAAAATGGAAGAAAAATATAATGATTTAAAATTGGGCGAACGCGGTGTACTCATCAGTATAATTGCTTATATATTCTTATCATCAATAAAGTTACTTATTGGTTATACTGCAAATTCAGAAGCACTAAGAGCTGATGGTTTAAATAATGCAACTGATATTATAGCTTCTATTGCTGTATTAATAGGATTAAAAGTGTCACGAAAGCCAGCGGATAAAGATCATCCTTATGGCCATTGGAAAGCTGAGACAGTTGCATCAATGGTTGCATCATTTATTATGGTGGTCGTAGGTATACAAGTTTTATACAGAGCTATTTTATCTGTATTTGCTAGCGATCATCAAGCACCAGATCTCATTTCTGCATGGACAGGGATTTTTTGCGCAATTATTATGTTTTTGGTCTATCGGTATAACAATAACTTAGCAAGAAAAATCAATAGTCAAGGATTAATGGCAGCTGCAAAAGATAATCTTTCAGATGCTTTGGTTAGTATTGGAACAGTTATTGGTATAATCGGTTCGCAATTTGGTCTTCCTTGGCTTGATCCAATAACAGCAGTATTAGTGGGATTAATTATTTGTAAAACGGCATGGGATATTTTCCGTGATGCCTCCCACTATTTGACCGACGGATATGATATCGAAAAAATACAAGTGTATAAAGATACTGTTCAATCCCTTTACGGTGTAAAAGGTGTAAAGGATATTAAAGCGAGAAGCTATGGCAATAATGCTGTAGTTGATATCGTCATCCTTGTAAATTCGAATTTAGGAATTAGAGATGCTCATGATATTTCAACAAAGGTAGAAGATGTGCTGAAACTAGAATATGGGGTATATGACGTACATGTACATGTTGAGCCAAATTAATTGATGACTGTTTTTGTAAAAATGACTGCATTTGGCCCAAACGACTACTTTACATATTCATCTTGATTTTACAGTCTATTTTCAATGAGGAATTCCCTTAAAGAGAATAGGATAGCTTTTAATGAGCATGATAATGACAGGGAAATTTCCTAACTTATCATATATTAATGGAGGCTTTAACATGGATAAAGATCAAGAATTGAATTTACAGCAGGCACAAGTAGATGTTCAAGTCGCAAATCAACAATTGCAAAGTGAGAATCAAGATTTACTTACTGCAAAGCAGCAGGTACAAACAGAAACCCATGAATTAAAACAAGCACAACAACTAGTTGAGAAAGAACAACGAGATGTTCTAAATGCACAACAAAAACTCCAACAGGCACAAGCTATTGCGATGAGTCAACAAAATAAGCCATAATAATGAATCAGATAATTTTATTTAAATTGAAGCTTTTCTATATGAATAATTACAGATATTTGAAAACTGTAGTTATTCAAATAGAAAGGTTTTTTATTTCGTCTAAAAAGTCCAAGTAGAAATAGTGTCATTTTATATTTTTATTTTATGTACGACTAAATACTGGGAGTATAAAGGAGATAGTATGATTAAATGAGTAGAAATCATGTGTAGAGTATTGCCTGAACGGCTATAAATCACTATATTATTACTAGGAACCAATTAATTTGTCAGCGGGTTTAGTTATCATACATAGAGGAGGATTACATTGGGCGATAAACGGTTTAAAATTGCACATAAGGAAGCTAAGATTGGCATTGCACTTGTTATTTTTAATTTTATATGGTGGTTTGGATTTGCTTATGGCTTAGGATCCGGGGATCCTACTGAATATAGATACATATTCGGATTACCAGAATGGTTTTTCTATAGTTGTGTTCTGGGTTTTATTGTCGTATCAATTCTTGTTATATTAGCAGTAAAGTTTCTATTTACAGAAGTACCGTTTGATGATGAGGAAGAAGAAATTGGGGACAGCGTATGAATTGGCATGTCATTATACCATTATTATTATTTCTACTTGTTATTTTCTTTATCGGGTTTTGGGCAAATAAATTTATTAAATCAACTGATTCCTTTTTACAGGAGTATTTTTTAGGAGGAAGACAGTTAGGTGGTTTTGTATTAGCAATGACGATGATGGCTACTTATGGCAGTGCTAGTAGTTTTATTGGTGGTCCTGGCGTAGCCTATACGAGAGGTCTAGGGTGGGTTCTTCTGTCTATGGCACAATTAGCTACAGGATATTTTGTCCTTATGGTTTTAGGGAAGAAGTTTGCGATCATGGCACGTAAGTATAAGGCAGTTACGTTAATCGACTTCCTAAAAGAAAGGTATCAAAGTAAAGCAGTTGTTTTTATTTCTGCGGGAAGTATTCTTATCTTTTTATTTTCAGCTATGGCTGCTCAATGGGTTGGTGGGGCTAGGCTAATTGAGTCCTTAACAGGGTTATCATATACCTCAGCACTGTTCATATTTGCTTTATCGGTTCTAGTCTATGTTATTTTTGGCGGATTTAGAGCTGTAGCACTCACAGATGCTGTTCAAGGTGTGATCATGTTTGTCGGAACGGCAATTCTATTGATAGCAACAATTATTGCAGGTGGTGGAATAACAAATATTATGTCTGATCTTGTAGCTGAGAACCCTAATTTAGTGTCTCCATATGGTGCACAGAGGGATTTAACCCCGCTCTATGTTTCCTCGTTTTGGATATTAGTGGGTGTGGGTGTTGTAGGACTTCCACAAATAACAGTAAGGGCGATGTCCTATAAAAATTCGAAAGCGATGCATAGAGCAATAATTATTGGAACATTGACGATTGGTTTCATTATGCTAGGAATGCATTTAATTGGAGTATTCGCTAGACCGATTCTTCCAGGTATTGAAGTAGGCGATACTGTTATGCCAGCCTTGACGTTAAAGGTATTACCACCATTTATTGCAGGACTTGTTTTAGCTGCTCCGATGGCTGCGATTATGTCAACGGTTGACTCGTTATTAATTATTGTAAGTTCAACCATTACAAAGGATATTTATTTAAACTATATAAAACCAAATGCAACAGAGATGCAGGTGAAAAAGGTAAGTTTCTGGGTAACATCGGTTATCGGGGTATCTGTCATATTATTTGCATTAAGTCCCCCAGATTTACTTATTTGGTTAAATTTATTTTCGTTTGGTGGATTAGAATCTGTATTTATTTGGCCGGTAGTCTTTGGGCTTTATTGGAGCAAAGGAAATAAGTTCGGTGCGATTACTTCTATGGTAATTGGCATGGGCTCTTATATCTTTTTTGATCGATTAATACCTAATGCATTAGGTATGCATACTGTTGTATTGCCAATTGTTTTATCGTTTATTGCGTACGTAGTGGTAAGCTATATTACGTATCCTCTTATAAAGTCAAGAGAGACTCTATCAGTTTAAGTTTAGAAAGACTCTTAGCTTAGATTCTACTTAGAAAGAATATAGCAGATAATAGTATATGTTGTGAAATTAAATCTTTGCAAGTATCCTTTAAATATGTTTAGGTATTCCAAGGTTAGTGTGTTATGATTTAGCTAACCATTTTATTACTTGCAACATGTTGTCTTCGAGGCTGACTCATAAATATCTGCCCTTCAATCTGAAGGAGCTAGACATTTATGAGTCAGCCTCTTTTTTATCGGTGTAGCTATTTGAGTTATGGATAAGCGTGTGAAAGGGAACTTATTTTTAGTAGTATGGTGAAATAACTCGAGGTAGTTTAATGGCAACAGACATTTAGAAAAATGCCTAGAAGGCAAATAAAAAAGGACTCTAGAAGAGTCCTTTAATAATTATGCTTTGTTTACGTTAGTAGCTTGAAGTCCACGTTGACCTTGTTCAGTGTCAAATGTAACTTTTTGGCCTTCATCTAATGATTTAAATCCTTCGCCTTGGATAGCTGAGAAATGTACGAATACGTCTTCTCCACCTTCAACCTCGATGAAACCGAATCCTTTTTCTGCGTTAAACCATTTTACTGTACCTTCTTGCATGTTTGTTTCCTCCTACGTGGTATAATCCACAATTTATTACTATAGTTGCTCAATTAGATATCAAAGGCGAAAAGTTTAAACACTTATTCTTTCCTTACATACCGAACAAAAATAATTCTTCTTAAGAATAACAGATAAATTTTGGAAAAGCAAATATTTTTTAAAAAAAGATTAAAAAAGTTAAAATCTTTTTTAAAATGTACGATGTTCTTTTCTTTTAAAATAAAAGCGAGGATTCCAATACACTATATATTCTATACATATTAACCCTAGTTTAGACAGCTATTAGGATTAATAATCAGTGAATAGATCCTACCAAAATGTAATAACAATATATATAAGGATAGAAAAATTGGCACCGCCAACTTCCTTTGTTATTGAATATTGATAAAAGGTTCCCACATTTAGTATTAATTGAGGTGATTTGTGATGTTTTTAGAGTCTTTTGAGACTAAGCAAATGCTTGAAGCCATATTAGGTAGCATTGATGAAGCAATTCATGTCGTTAATTCTGAGGGCATCACTATATTTTATAATATGGTCGCTGCAAAGCATGATGGAGTTGAGATAGAGGAAGTATTAGGAAAGCATGTCCTCAATGTTTTCCCATCTTTAACTAAACAAACAAGTACACTCTTAAAAGTGATTGAAACGAAAAAACCTATTTATCAACTAGCTCAAACGTATAAAAATAGTAAAGGTCAGTTAATTGATACGGTTAATACAACACTTCCTATACTTGTTGGCGAAAAAATGATTGGGGCAGTTGAAATAGCAAAGGATTTATCAAAGGTTAAGCAATTAGCGCAAAAACTCCATGATCTTCAAGAAAAAGTAACTAGGAAGACAACGAATCCCAAAGTAATCTCAGGGGCTAAATACAATTGGAATCATCTTATTAGCAGGTGTGAAGAAATGGAAAATGTCATAAAACTTGCAAAGAGAGCCGCAGAAAGTTCTTCCCCAGTTATGGTTTATGGAGAAACAGGAACTGGAAAGGAGTTAGTTGTTCAATCTATTCATAATTCGTCTATGCGCAAAAATGGACCATTTATTGCACAGAATTGTTCTTCTTTACCAGAATCTTTATTGGAAAGCATATTATTTGGGACAAAAAAGGGCAGTTTTACTGGATCAGTTGACCGACCGGGTTTATTTGAGCTAGCACATGGTGGGACCTTATTCCTTGATGAAATCCACACTATGCCATTCGATTTTCAAACCAAATTATTACGTGTGCTAGAAGATGGTGTGATTCGTAGAGTAGGAGGTACTGATTCATATGTAGTTGATGTTAGAGTGATCGTAGCAATGAATGAGCATCCATTTGATTGTCTCAAAAAGAGGCTTTTACGGGAGGACTTATATTATCGTTTAAATGTTTTTTTTATCGAAATCCCGCCATTACGTGAACGAGAGGGAGATATAAATCTATTAACTAGCTTTTTCATTAAAAAATACAATTATCAATTAAATAAATTAGTCATCAATCTGGACGAAAGAGTATCTTCTCAGCTTGAAAATCATCACTGGCCTGGGAATATTCGTGAATTAGATCATGTCATTGAATACGCGATGAATATGACAGATGGCGATACGATTACACTTGATCATCTTCCATCTTTAGTGAAAGAAATCCGCACAGTTATGGTGAACTTAAAACCTCTAAGGATCACTATTGAACAAACAGAAAAAAAACTAATTTATCAAGCGTTAGATGCCTCAAAAGGTAATGTTCAAAAAGCAGCTTCAATCCTAGAAATTCCCAGACAAACACTTCAATATAAGATGAAAAAGTATAGGGTTCAAATCGGAAAATAATCTGGGAAAGGAGAATGTATGTGAAAGCAAAGAATGTAACGAAACAGATAAAAACGACTAATTATTTTCTAGAAGTATATATTGATATTTTTAATGAGAGACTTCGTATTGATAATTACCGGGGAAATATGACATTGATTTGTAATGAGATTGATCGAATGGTGGAGAAACACTCGATCACGAAGATCATTTTTTATACACGACCAGAGCATTGGCACCAGTTACTATCAAAAGGGTTTGTGTTAGAAGCGATCATCAAAGGTTATTTTAATGGTACGGATAATTATATAATGGCCTATTATAAAAATAATCAACGGAAAACGAGTGAATTTTGGATCCAACAGGATTCAATTCTCCAAACGATTTTTACTACTAATCAAAACATAGAAGATGCACTGACCTCTAATCAATATCAGATTCGTAAAGCTACCTCAAAAGATGCACAAAAGCTTTCTGAGCTATATGGCAAGGTATTTGAAATTTATCCAACACCTATGAATAACACAGAATATGTAAAGGAAATGATCGGAAAAGGAGTTGTTTTCTATATCGTTGAATGTGAAAAACAGCTGATTAGTGCTGCTTCGGCAGATATCAATCAAACACTTCACCATGCAGAACTAACTGATTGTGCGACATTACCAGAGCATCGGAAATATGGATTGATGAAACATTTACTTATGCAACTTGAATCTGACCTAAAGAATAAGAGGATCTTTTCTGTCTTTTCTATTGCACGAGGACTCTCCTTCGGGATGAATAAAGCATTTTATCAGCTAGGATATCAGTATAATGGCAGATTGATAAATAACTGTTATATTTTTGATAAATTAGAGGATATGAATGTATGGGTGAAAGATTTATCTTCCTAATACCACTAACAAAGCTAACTTTTAGGCACTATGCCTGATTTTCAGCACTCTCACCAATGGCACATGCTCGATAGTTGGCAATTATCGTGTCACTTCAATCCTTTCAAAATTTTTCTGTCTAAGTTAATATCCATCCCTTAATTTTAATAGGTATCGAAAAATTCACTTTGAATTTCTTAGTCGGATCAACTACTTAAAGAGTTAGTATATCAGCTAAAGGCATAGTCATCTGTCCTCCTTTTCCTTTATACCTCATGGTAGTTCTTAAGTTGGCACACAACTTGCTTCTATAAAGATGAAGAGCCAATTAAGGGGGAATTTAGCATGTTTGATGATTTGTATAAGCCTGATCGTCACTGGAAGGACATTGAACTATGGAAGGAAGTTCCGGAAGAGAAATGGAATAATTGGATTTGGCAACTAACAAATACTATTCGGACCCTTGATGATTTAAAAAAGGTCATCGTTTTAACACCAGAAGAAGAAGAAGGGGTTCGGATCTCCACGAAGACAATTCCGTTAAATATTACTCCATATTATGCTGCTTTAATGAATCCAACAGATGTCAGATGTCCAATTCGAATGCAATCAGTACCAATTGGTGAAGAAATCAACAAAACAAAATATGACCTGGAAGATCCGCTTGAAGAGGATGAAGACTCACCTGTTGCTGGATTGACACATCGTTATCCAGATCGAGTGTTATTTCTAGTTACAAACCAATGCTCAATGTATTGCCGATATTGTACACGTAGACGTTTTTCAGGGCAGATTGGTATGGGTGTACCGAAGAAACAGTTAGATGGTGCAATTGACTATATCCGAAATACACCAGAAGTTCGAGATGTTCTTCTTTCAGGAGGAGATGGCCTGTTAATTAATGATACGATTCTTGAATATATTTTAAAGAATTTACGTGAAATACCTCATGTAGAAATTATCCGAATTGGAACAAGAGCCCCTGTGGTTTTTCCGCAACGAATTACTGAAAATCTCTGTACGATACTAAAAAAATACCATCCTGTGTGGCTTAACACTCATTTCAATACGTCAATTGAAATCACAGAAGAATCCAAACTTGCTTGTGAAATGCTTGTAAATGCTGGAGTGCCTGTTGGCAACCAAGCAGTTATTTTAGCAGGAATTAACGACAGTGTAGGAATTATGAAAAAATTAATGCATGATTTAGTGAAAATTCGTGTTCGACCTTACTATATTTATCAGTGCGACCTTTCTGAAGGGATTGGTCATTTTAGAGCACCAATATCTAAAGGATTAGAAATAATTGAAGGATTAAGAGGTCATACAAGTGGTTATGCAGTACCAACCTTCGTTGTAGATGCACCAGGTGGGGGAGGGAAAATAACCCTACAGCCCAACTATCTCATTTCTCAAAGTCCAACAAAGACTGTATTGCGGAATTTCGAGGGAGTCATAACCACTTACCCAGAGCCTGAAAACTATGTTGCTGATCGTGCAGATGATTATTTTAATGAAGTGTATCAAGACCATGATGCTAAACCATCGAAGACTGGAATCACATCCTTGTTAAATGAAGAACAGTTTAACCTCGTTCCCAATTCATTGGAACGCCATGACCGGAGGAAAAGTTTTCAACAAAGTCCAACTTATTCTTCTTTGAAAGATAAGCGGGATAAACGAGATGAGCTGAAAGAGAAAAAATACCAAGCACAGTTAAAGAAGGATAACAAAGACCAGAACTAACCGATTTGGAGGTTAAATGATATGAAATGTGAATGGTGTGAAGATTCAGTAGCAGAAGAAATCACCTGTACAGTTTTTTGGGAGCTTCCTGATGGTTCGAGAGCAATTGAAATACACGGTACGCCAGGAATGAAGTGTACTTCTTGTGGAATGGAATATCAAACAGAAGTAACGATAGAAGCACTAGAGGATCAGCTTTTATTAATTGATACCAAAAAAATTAATAAGGAAATAGAGTACCAAGAACTCATGGCCCAGCCGAAACTTCTTAAGCGGAACTACTTTAAATTCTAGGGGGAATTCAAAGAGTAACGAATTGTTTTACGAAAAAAGACCTCGAGGGACTTCGGATTCCGATTAGTGTGCAATAGAAAGAGGGGATTATCTTGAAACAATCGTTATTGATTAAACCGATCATGAATGAATTGTATCCGACAGTAACCCATGGGGATGGAATTTATTTATATGATAATACTGGAAAAAAATATATAGATGGTTCATCGGGTGCTGTTACAGCAAGCCTCGGTCATCGAGTCCCTGACATCATTCATGCCATGAATGAACAGGCGAATAAAATATCGTTTGTGTATCGTTCTCAATTTACCTCAGAGCCAGCGGAAATGCTGGCTCAAAAATTAAATCAGCTAGTCAATGCAGAGGAGAACTATTGGTCTTTTTTCGTTAATAGTGGTTCAGAGGCAACAGAAACAGCCATGAAGATTGCTATTCAACATTGGCAGGAGCAGGGTGAGTATCGCAAACAAAAGGTTCTATCACGATGGGTTAGCTATCACGGTATAACATTAGGCGCATTATCAATGTCAGGTCATGTTAAGCGACGTGAACGATTTACTCCATTGCTAGAAGATTTTCCTAGTGTTGCTGCACCATATTGTTATCGATGTTCTTTCAATAAAACATATCCACAATGCCAGTTGTTTTGCGCGAGTGATTTGGAAACAGCTATTAAGCGAGTTGGAGCTGAGCATATTGCGGCGTTTATTTCTGAACCAATAGTAGGTGCAGCTGGCGGCATCATTGTCCCGCCAATCGGTTACTATCAACAAATTTCAGACATATGTGAACGATATAATATTTTATTTATCGCCGATGAGGTGATGACAGGTATTGGGCGAACAGGGGAAATGTTTGGAATGGATCATTGGGGAGTGAAACCGGATATTATCTCTCTTGGAAAGGGAATGAGTGCAGGTTATACCTCTATCGCAGCTACACTTGCGAGTGATAAAGTGATGGAACCAATATTACAAGGATCCGGATCAATCATGAGTGGCCATACTTATAGTGCAAATCCACAATCGGCTGCAATAGCTTTAGCGGTACTTGACTATATTGAAAATCATCATTTAGTCCCAAAGGTAAAAGAAAAAGGTATCTATTTAATGAAAAGACTAGAAGAGTTGGCTGTGGAATTTGAGATGATTGGTGATGTAAGAGGAAAAGGTCTTTTAATTGGTATCGAATTTGTTGCAGATAAAATTTCAAAAGTTCCATTTAGCCAAAACCTGTCAGTAACAAACAAAATTGTCAGAAAAGCAAGGGAAAATGGATTACTTGTCTATCCAGCATCCGCAGGCATAGAGGGAGTGAATGGAGATGCAGTGATCATTTCACCACCATTTGTGATCACAACATCAGAGATTGATCAATTAGTAGCTATTTTAAAAAAGACATTGGCGGATGTTCAAAGTGAAATAAGATCTTAAGGAGGAAAATCCTGTGACGAAAAAACCTCCCACAAAAAGAATCAATAAGGTAGGAAGCATTGAAGAAGCGGTCTCACACATTCACGATGGCAGTTCAATTATGTTTGGAGGATTCGGAGGTGTAGGCAATCCGCCAACATTAATCAATGGGATGCTTGAAAAAGGGGTGAAGAATTTAACGCTAATTGGTAATGATACAGGATTTCCTAATATTGGGATTGGTAAACTTGTTAGTCTCGGAAGGGCCAAAAAAATAGTAGTCTCCCATATTGGCTCAAATCCTGTCGCTGGTAAATTAATGATGGAAGGGAAATTAAGAGTAGAGTTTTCACCACAGGGAACATTAGCAGAAAGAATTCGTGCAGGGGGAGTTGGACTCGGTGGTATTTTAACAGATATAGGCCTTGATAGTATGGTAGAGGCTGAAAAGCAAAAAGTAACAGTCAATGGAAATGATTATTTGATAGAAACTGCGTTGACCTCAGATGTTTCCATTGTCTACGCAAAAAAGGCAGATGTATTTGGCAACCTAATCTTCGAAACAAGTGCACGTAATACCAATCCATTAGTGGCAATGGCAGGAAAATATACGATTGTAGAAGCCGAAGAAATTGTTGAATTAGGTGAACTTAACCCTGAAATGGTTGTAACTCCAGGAATCTACGTGGACCTTGTTATTCCAAGTAAAGGGGTTGATTGGAAATGGGCATGGGAGTAGATCTAAGAAATCGGATTGCGATACGTGCAGCAAAGGAAATCACTGATGGCATGATTGTGAATTTAGGAATAGGTATTCCTTCGCTCGTACCCAATCACATACCAAATGATAAACATGTCATGTTTCATGCTGAAAATGGCATTTTGGGTATGGGGAAATCACCGAGAAAAGGAGCGGAGGATCCAACACTCTGTAATGCTGGGGGCCTTCCTGTAACCATTGTTCCTGGGGCCTCCTATTTTGATAGTGCAACAGCATTTGGAATGATACGTGCCGGTTATTTGGATGTTACGATTCTTGGTGGTTTAGAAGTGAGTGAAAAGGGAGATTTAGCTAATTGGATTGTTCCAGGAAAAAGAGTGCCAGGTATTGGTGGTGCAATGGAACTGGCAATGAAAGCAAAAAGAGTGATTGTGTTAATGAACCATTGTAATAAAAATGGGGAACCGAAAGTTTTAAAAACATGCAGCTTGCCTTTAACTGCTAAAGAGTGTGTTAGTTTGATCATTACAGATATGGCTGTAATAGAAGTATCTGAACAGGGATTGATATTGCAAGAAGTGATGGCACCTTTTACAGCTGAAGAGGTCATACTCAAAACTAAGGCAACCTTAAAAATTTCTGAAAACCTAGAAACGATAAACTAAGGTAAGGATTCTTTATGGGGGGATTAGCTTGAGCATAAAAGGGAAAATGCTTCAAACTCAGATCAACCAATGGCTTAATTTGAATAAAGAACATGGTGTCCAGCTTTTACAAAAGTTAGTGCAGGCGAACAGTGTCCAAGGAAATGAACAGCCAGTCCAGTTGATTGTAATTGAAACATTAAAAAAGATAGGTTTGCGGGTTGATGTATGGGAACCTGATGGGACAGAATTAAGAAAACATCCTTATTTTTCTTCAACTAGGAATGAATTTAAAGGGAGCCCGAATGTTGTTGGGCTTTTAAAAGGAACAGGAGAAGGACGTTCTCTTATTTTAAATGGCCATATAGATGTTGTACCTGAAGGCGATAGGCAGCAGTGGGAGAATGACCCATATAGTGGCGAGGTGATTGATGGTAGGGTGTTTGGTCGTGGAGCGACTGATATGAAAGGCGGGAATGTTTCTTTGCTATTAGCTTTATCTGCTCTTCGGGCACTGGGAATTCCATTAAAAGGAGATGTAATCTTTCAAAGTGTTATTGAGGAGGAAAGCGGAGGCTTGGGGACACTTGCTGCTATATTACGAGGCTACAAGGCGGATGCAGCGATTATTCCTGAACCCACAAATATGAAGTTTTTTCCGAAACAACAAGGCTCATTATGGTTTAGAATTCAGATCAAAGGGCGTTCAGCACATGGTGGCACTAGGTATGAGGGTGTTAGTGCGATTGAGAAGGCACTCTTCGTTGTTGATCATATTCGTGAACTAGAAAAAAACAGAAATGACCGGATTACCGATCCACTCTATCATAATATACCTATTCCGATTCCAATTAATATTGGCAAAATAGAGGGTGGTGATTGGCCTTCATCTGTACCAGATCTTGTAAAAATGGAAGGCCGAATGGGTGTCTCACCTGATGAAACAATAGAAGAAGCAAAAAATGAAATGGAGAACTGGATTCGTCAATTAAAAAGAAGCGATGATTGGTTTGAACTCCAGCCCGCTACGCTTGAGTGGTTTGGGGCAAGATGGGTACCGGGTGCAATTGACATTGAACATAAGCTCATAAAGACTTTAACCAGAAACTATCAAGAAGTAATTGGTGATCATCCGGTTATTGAAGCCTCACCGTGGGGGACAGACGGCGGTCTGTTAACAAGTATTGGAAGAACACCAACTATCGTATTTGGACCTGGTGTAACAGAAAAGGCACATTTTCCAAATGAATATATTGATATTGAAAATGTTTTTAAAGTGGCTGAGATTATTGCGTTAACAATTGTTGACTGGTGTGGAACGGATGAATAGTCTTTTATCCGTACGAATGACTTCATTCTCCCTTCTTTTGATGGGGTGATAGGCAATAGAAGAGGAGCCATCGAGCGATCAAGCTAAACTTGATTGCTTTATGACTCTAAAGTCAACAAAAAGTAAGAATGTTTATAACGAAAACGTATGGATAGATAAACAAAAATATGGACGAAGCCATACCATGGAGATGGAGAATGTAGCCCACCTCTCTAATTAACATCAGTAATCTACAACAATCGTTTCAATTTTTAAAAAAGACCTCTTATAAACCCTGAGTTATTAAATAGGTAAAAGTGTTATCTGGAACAACCTATCCTTTCTTTCACCCCACCCCTACCAAAATTTCCTTTAGAGAAAATTTTTCAAATATGCATCAGAACGTAGCTTTCTATCAATAACCTTGATATTTTCTTGTTTTTGTTTTAAGCCAAATGTGTAAAAGGCTGACTCAAGAATCTTACTCCCACCTAACCAATAATTAAACGTTAGTCTATTATTGAATTTAAGGGGAATATTCCTAAAGATTGAGTCAGCAAAAGGTATTACTTATTATTGAAAACTCTTCTTAATATATTCTGCACTTGAAGCAGTATCCTTCATAAGTGAAGCGATGGATTTATTGTCTTCCGCAAGGCTTTCAATTGATGCACTAACCTGTTGCAGGCTTGCAGAAGCTTCCTCAATGATAGCTGCGAACTCATTAGTTGCTGTTTCGACACTTTCACTGTTTGTTCCTACTTCACTAGAAAGTTCTTCAAATTGTTTAAACTGAGAATTTATTTTTTTTAGCATACTATCAAGTTGGTTGAACCTTTCGTCAACAATTTTTGTAGCTTCAACACTTTGATTTAAGCTAAGCCCACTAAATTCCATATTCTTTTGTGCCAATTCGTTTGTTTCGTTTACTTCCTTTAAATTCTCAGATATTTTAATTGTTGTTTCTTTTGTTAGTTCAGCTAAATTTCTTATTTCCTGTGCTACCACAGAAAAACCTTTACCTGCTTCACCTGCTCGTGCAGCTTCAATAGAGGCATTTAGTGCCAACAGGTTTGTCTGTTCAGTAATTTGATGAATATTGTTAGCGAATAAATTTGTTTCTTCGATTTTTTTTGTTAATATTGCAAAGTTATCACTAAGATTGGCAACAATGTTTTGAAGCTGATCCATCTCATTTGAAAGATGCTTAACCTTTTCTTTTCCTTCAACGGTAATCGTGCTGAAGGTTACAGAATCATTAATCAGATCGCTTGTTGTCTGATTCATCTTATTAATTACAAGTAAATTTCCATGAGCATTTTCTGCGATCGTAGAAATTTGTTCGTTTTGAACTTGACTACCTGCTGAAACTTCAGCTATTGCAATTCGCATTTCATCTTGTGAATTGACGCTATATTGAACCTTTTCATTAGCTTTATGAAGACTATCTACAATAGTTGAAATTTCTTTTTCAAGTTGAACTTTTTGTTGTGCTTTATCGATAGCTTCTTTTTCGGCGCTTTCAACAAATATTTGTAGTTTATCAAACTGCTTTTGGTTTAAATAGACTAGTACATATAACAAAATACCAGATAACAGATAAATAGATAAAACAGTGATTAGTTCCTCACTTAGGTAAGAATATTGTGCTGTTAAAAATAAATTGTTGACGAATAGTGTAAGGAATCCAAAAATATAACCAATCCCATAAATTATTTTATTAAATGGAATGATCGCAAAAATTGCAAAGAAGAACACCGTCATCATATTAGATAAATTTCCACCATCGATAACAATAGCAACCATATTTAAAATGTTTATTCCGATTACAAAAATATAAGGGAATAAGTGAACCTTTTCTGTTTTTATTGTATAGAAATAAACAATTGGGAAAAGGATTATTTCCAATAGGAATAGATAAATAACATTTGATTGTTGTGTCAGCATACCTAATATACCTAAAATAGTTGAAGCCAAGTAAATAATAAGCATAAGCTTATTTTTGTTTTTTATATCTAATATCTTTAACTCGTCTAAAGAATTCATGTCCTACCTCCATTTATTCTATAAAAATATATCTCAGTAGTAATATCGGTCTAGAAGAGACCAACTTTTAGTTTCTGGGCTGAAAATAAATAAACAAATTATTAATGGCTTATCTATAATTCTTCAAAAAATAAACGGTTCAAGCAATCGGTTTACTAATTAAGAGAGATGATAGAATTATAGAGTAGATTAATAAAAAATAAAGAACCCGATAATGGAGACATAGTAGGAGTTTGTAAGTTGGTTTATTTGGTACAAGTATTTAACATGATTTTGCTCAAGGGAGGATGAAATATTGCAACTTGTAAGTACAATAAAACATTACTTTAATAAGTATATTCTCGAAAGCATTCAACGTAAGTTAATTGGGACTCTTCTCTTAGTAATGATGGTCCCACTGATCATATTTATGTTAATTTCAACCAATATTTCAAGAGGTGCAGTTGAATCCTCTGAGATTAGTTCAAATCTTTCAAGAATGGAGCTTTCAAGTAGTTATATTGAAGAACAGATGGATATGTATGAAGACTTTTTATTTACAGCTCTTGTAGATGAAAAACTGGTACCAAGTATTACCACTAATGATAATGTCAACTCTTCTAATGCGTTTAATACGCAATCATACATTACAGATAAACTTTTTGAATTATATAATCGAAATGACCATGTTATGTCAGTTTCTCTAATTTCATATGAAGATCACCAATTATATCTAGTTGAAAACAATGACTTTTATGTAAGTAATTATCTACAATCACCGAAAAAGGTAGAAAATAAAAATGCAATTTTTGATGTGGATTCGGTTAATGACAGTTTTTCCTTTGCACGTAATATTTATCGATTTGAAGATCAAAAACTGGTTGGTCAATTAAAAATCCAGACTAATTTTTCATTTATGAATCATATAGCTGAAAACTTACAGAGTAACGAGGGAGAATACGTTTTGTTGCTTAATTCTGGAGGGAAGCTCTTATTCAACCCAGGTAATTATCATTTAAATGAGAAGGTAACTAGAAATATTGGCAGAAAAATTGCGGGGACAAGTAATAAGTATATAGAAGATGACCGAGGTTATTATTTTTTTCAAGAAATAGTAGATAAACAAATTACCTTGGTGAAGTATGTACCAGAAGAAGTGATGATGGTTGGAGCGGTCTATATTGGCAGGTCAGGTGCAATTATTCTATTTGTTTCGATCATTTTGACGATTATATTATCAATCATTGTTTCGAATCAAGTTGCAAAGCCAATCATTGCCCTCTCAAAAACAATGGAGTATGTTGAAGAAAATAATTTTCATGTTCTAATAGAAACAAAACGTACAGATGAGATTGGTATCCTTCATCATAAGTTTAAAGAAATGATCATAAGAATCCGGGAACTAATTGATAAGGATTATAAGCGTGAAATGGAAAATCGAGATGCTCAATTTCTTGCTCTTCAAGCACAAATTAATCCCCACTTTCTTTACAATACACTCCAAGTGGTCGGGGGAATGGCTCTTAAGAAAAATCAAAAGAAATTTATAAAATGACACAACGTCTTGCACTAATGTTTCGTTATATTACCAATAAACGTGGAGATCTAGTTTACATTCGTGAAGAAGTTAGTCATCTGAAAAACTATTTATATATTCAAAAGGTAAGGTTTGGTGATAGAGTGTCCATTCATTTATATGTTGATGAATCAGTTAATAATGCACTTATTCCTCTTTTGTCATTACAACCAATTATTGAAAATTCTTTCAAACATGGTTTTGAATCGATGATAGAAAAAGGGTGTATTAAAATTGACATTCAATCTATCTTTAATGAAATTGAAATTGTCATCGAAGATAATGGCGTCGGTATTTCTAAAGAAGCATTAACTGAATTAAAGGATAAACTGACACAAGACATAAAAACTGAAAATAGAAGCATAGGTCTAAAAAATGTCGATGGTAGAATAAAGCTTTATTTTGGAAACGAATATGGACTAGATGTTTTTAGCAGGGAATCCGAATATACGAGAATCATGATCAGAATACCGAAAAGAGAAAAGGGTGAGACCTGATGAGTAAATTATTAATCGTTGATGATGAAAGCTGGACTAGAGAAACGGTGAAAGCATTAATAGATTTAGATCGATTAAAGATTTCACAATTAATAGAATCAACAAATGGAGAAGAGGCTATTGAGATCATAAAGACGATTAAACCTGATTATATTTTGACAGATATGAAGATGCCAGGAGTTGATGGAATTAGACTGCTTGAGACGCTTGAGAAAGACTATCCAGATATTTTAGTAATTGTATTAAGTGGTTATCAAGATTTTGTTTATACCAGACAAGCAATCAAATCGAGAGTAATCGAGTACTTACCTAAACCTGTGGATGAAATAGAATTGAATAATGCATTAGAAAAGGCCAGTTTAGAAAAGATGAAAATGGACCAACAACAAGGAGTTTATCAATTATTTAGTGAACATAGTCCCCAATTAGAGATGATTGAACCTTTTCAACGGACAATTTCTTTTTCTTTAAAGGAATTAAACGCTTCCCAATTTACCGAAAGTATAGAGCAATTCCTCAGTAAAATAAATAAAGAGATTAATCAATATAATCCATATGCATTTCAATTGCATCAAGAATTCCTATTACTTCTTGAAGAGACAATGAAAGAACATACAGTTCTAGATACCGATATTGGTCTAGACAGAAAATTGCTAAGATTTCAGCAAAATCGAACAATGATTGATGAAATGAACCATCAATTAACAATAGGAGAGCAAGTCATTTCAAAAATCAAGGAAATAAATAAACAAAAATCAAAAATTAACTTGGGTCATATTAAGGACTATATTGATAAGAATTCCACTTCATCGAAGATGTCTCTTGATTTAGTTGCCAAAAAATATTTTGTTAGCAAAGAGTATTTAACAACAATTTTTAAAAAAGAGTTTGGATGTAATGTTACTGAATATATTATTTCAACTCGCATGGAAACGGCAAAGGAGCTTATCACTTCTACTTCATTACAATATAAAACGATTGGAGAAATGATTGGTTATGAAGATGTCTCTTATTTTTATCGAGTATTTAAAAAATACCATGGTACAGCTCCAGGAGGTATTCGGAAAGATTAATATTGTCCAAATGTAAGCGTTAATATTATCAATATGATAAAAATGAAAAGCGATTTATGATATAGCTAGAAAGGGG
This sequence comes from Metabacillus sp. GQ13, assembly GCF_059758525.1. NCBI lineage: Bacteria > Bacillati > Bacillota > Bacilli > Caryophanales > Bacillaceae > Metabacillus > Metabacillus sp. GQ13. Next base: position 98,295 of record NZ_JCAXET010000013.1, on the reverse strand, counting down.
AGTTGAAAATGAAGAGAGCGTTTACATTTGGCGTTGTGTCTATTCTTTTAGCAAGTCTATTGGCAGGCTGTAATACTGGAGGAGAGAGCAGTTCTTCTCAACCTAGTAGTTCCAAGGATGGGGAAAAGGTAGAATTAAAGGTATTTATTGGACAGCCAAGATTTAAGGAGCAATATGAAACATACATTGACCAATTTGTAGAAAAACAAAAAGAGGAAGAGGGAAGAATTGTCACTGTAAAGCTTGAACTACCAAGTGTGAATCAAGCAGATCAATTATTGAAAACACGACTTGCCTCTGGTGATAGTCCGGATGTGTTCGCAATTCATGCGATAAACGATATTCCAGTCTATGATAATGCAGGTTATCTTGAGGATTTATCTGATGAACCCTTTGCAAAAAAACTCTATGACACGATAGCGCCAACAGTAACAAAAGATGACCGTGTATTGGCTGTTCCACTTGAAACTTTACAATGGGGTTTTGTTTATAATAAGGATATTTTTGAAGCAAATGATATTGAGGTCCCAAAGACTCTCTCAGAAATGAAAGCGGTAATATCAAAGTTGGAAAAACAAGAAATAACACCATTTATTCGCGCTTATAAGGATTCATACATTCCACAGTTATTTCTTCCTCTAACGGTTGGTGCACTTGAAGGTACTAGTAACGAAGGTTTTATCAATAGTATGAACGAGGGTAACGGATCATTTGCTGACCTAAAAGGAATGTTCGAAATAATAGACCTCGTTCACGAACATGGTACAGACAGACCTTTTGAGGTTGGGCAAGATCAGGGAGCTGCTGCTTTTGCTAGTGGTGAAGCTGCAATGTGGGTACAAGGACCATGGATGGCAGAGTCAATGCTAGCGACAAATGATAAATTTAATTTTGGTGTTGCTCCACTTCCGGTGAATGAAGATCCAAATGCAACACTTATCAATGTTAGTACATCTACTTCTTTGGCTGTTTCAAAAGTCAGTGAGGTAAAAGACGTAGCAATAGATTTTGTGAACTATATTTTGGATGATCAAGATTCAAGTGTCTTTTATGAAAACCTAGGATTTAATCCTATTTCTGACGTACATACATTTGATACGTACCCTTGGTTAGCAGAATCGGCAAAGTATGTAGAAGAAGGAAAAGTATATCAAGATCCAGTTATACCAGCAGCTGTTAAATCAGCATCTGAAAAATTACTGCAAAGTTACTATGCCGGTGATGCAACAAGGGAAGATGTGATTAAAGGTTTAGACCGTTCTTGGCAGGAATACAACAAAGTTAACAAATAAATCTCTGAAAGACAGTCTGAAAAACTGTCTTTCACCAATTTAGATTAAAAGATTGAGAGGGTGAGAGTGGTGGCTGTTAAAGAAATAAATGTGCCGGTTAAAGAATTGACAACAAAAAAAAAGTTAAAAACAAAAAGTAGTCATTTAAGTTTAATTTTGTTTGTGTTACCTGCGTTCATTTTTTACCTGGTCTTCCTCTTTATACCTACTATAGGCGCAGGAGTTTATAGTTTTACAGACTGGAATGGATTAAATCAAACATATAATTTTGTTGGATTTACCAATTATATTGAAGCTTTTAAAGATGACGTAGCATTTAGACATTCTTTTTGGTTTACTCTTCGCTACACGATCTTTCTTTTTGTTATTCAAAATGTAGTTGCCTTGTTTCTAGCATTATTAATAGAATCAAGAATCAAATCAAAAGGATTTTTTAGAACAATTTTCTTTATGCCAAATATGATTAGTCTGATAATTAGTTCCTTAATGTTTTCATTTATCTTTACAAATGTTTTTCCAGAGCTCTCACAAAAGACGATTTTTTCAGTGTTAGATCAACCATGGATAGGAGATGCAAGTGTATCGTTTTACTCCATTCTTATCGTTTCACTTTGGCAAGGTATTGGATACATGATGGTTATCTATATGGCAGCACTTCAGGGGGTTCCAAAACAACTAAAAGAAGCATCGATGATAGATGGAGCTAATGTTTTCCAACGCTTAAAACATGTTGTCATACCAATGATTATGCATGCGATAACAATTTGTTCATTCCTTACATTGAATGGTGCGTTTAAAGTATTTGATGTTGTGTATGCCTTAACACAAGGTGGGCCTGGTACTTCAACTCAAGTAATGGCTTTAAATATATACGAGGAAGCTTTTTCTAATAACTTCCGTTTCGGATATGCCAATGCGAAGGCAATGATTTTGTTCTTGGTTGTATTAATTATTACTCTAATTCAAGTGAGTATATTAAAACGAAAAGAGGTAGAAGCATGAGAGAAAATCGTGCTACTTCGCTATCCATCAATCTAATCTTAACGTTGTTTGCGGCTGTTTCATTTTTTCCAATTTATATGTCGATCATTAACTCGTTTAAATCACAGGGAGAAATATTTAGTTCTGTATTAGCGCTACCTAAATCCTTTTCTTTTGATAATTATATCGGTGTTTTTACTGAATTAAATTTATTCGGTAGTGCATTCAATACCTTGATTGTTACCACTATTGGTCTTACTGGTATTGTATTTTGTGGATCACTGGCTGGTTATAAGTTGGCACGAACATCGGGGAAACTCAGTAATTTCCTTTTCACTATTTTCATTGCATCTATGCTTGTTCCTTTTCACTCAATTATGATTACGTTAAGTCAAATGGCCAAGGGTCTAGGGTTACAAGGTTCCCTATACGGACTTGGATTAATTTATATTGGGCTTGGTGTTAATATGGCGGTGTTTCTTTATCATGGATTTGTGAAATCAATCCCTATCGAACTTGAGGAAGCAGCGAAAATAGATGGTTGTAATGACTTGCAGATTTTCTTGAAAATTATCTTCCCTTTATTAAAACCAATCACTGCAACTATTCTAATCCTAAATATACTTTGGCTTTGGAATGACTTTTTATTACCATTGATCATGCTTACTGACGTAAATGACTATACACTTATGCTTTCTATTAATATGTTATTTGGACAGTATGTAGCTGATTGGCCAAAAATCTTGGCTGCATTAGTGTTAACAGCACTCCCTGTCATCGTTTTTTATGCATTCTTTCAAAAATATATTCTTGAAGGAATTGCTGATGGTGCAATTAAGTAAACTGTAGAAAGGACGGAGACATAGTATGAAGGAATTGCTTTATGGTGTTGCTTATTATGAAGAATATATGCCATATGATCGTCTTGATAAAGATATTGAAATGATGAAAAATGCAACTATCAACGTTGTCAGAATTGCTGAATCAACATGGAGCACACATGAACCTCAAAATGGAGTTTTTGATTTTACATCTGTTAATAGAGTACTAGATGCCATGTATAAAGCTGGTATCTATGTCATTGTTGGGACACCAACGTATGCTGTGCCAACCTGGATGGTAAAAGAACATCCGGAAGTACTTGCAGAAACAAAAAAAGGTGCAGGGAAATATGGTGCTAGACAAATTATGGATATTACGAGTCCAACCTATTTATTTTATGCAGAGCGAATCGTTCGCAAATTATTGGAAAATATCAAAGATCATCCAGCTATTATCGGATACCAAATTGACAATGAAACGAAGCATTATGATACCAGCGGTCCAAATGTACAAGTGCAATTTGTAAAGTATTTAAAAGAACAATTTAAAACAACAAATGCGTTAAATGATGCATTCGGACTGTCATATTGGAGTAATGACGTACACGCATGGGAAGATATGCCTTCTGTTATTGGTACAATTAATGGTAGTCTAGGTGCTGAATTTTCTAAATTTCAACGCAAGCTTGTCGAAGATTTTCTATCTTGGCAAGTAAAAATTGTAAAAGAGTATCGCCACGCAGATCAATTTATTACACAAAACTTTGACTTTGAATGGAGAGGATATTCCTTTGGATTGCAACCTAATGTCAATCATTTCTCGGCTTCGAGACCGTTTGATGTTACAGGGGTAGATATTTACCATCCTTCTCAAGCTGATTTAACAGGTATTGAAATATCGTTTGGTGGTGATATTGCTCGTTCAACCAAACAACAAAATTACCTAGTAATGGAGACGGAGGCACAGGCTTTTTCAAATTGGACACCTTATCCAGGCCAGCTTCGTTTACAGGCGTTCAGTCATATTGCATCCGGTGCTAATATGGTTTCATATTGGCATTGGCACTCCATTCATAATTCGTTTGAAACGTATTGGAAAGGACTATTAAGTCACGATCTTCAGCCAAATCCTGTTTACAATGAAGCAAAAACAATTGGTTCTGATTTTAAACGGTTATCATCAAAACTAGTCAATCTTCAAAAGAAAAACAAAACAGCTATACTAGTTAGTAATGAATCTCTTACAGGGTTAAACTGGTTTAAATTTAATCAAAAATCTGAACTGAATTATAATGATATACTTCGACTGATCTATGATGAATTGTATAAATTAAATATAGAATGTGACTTTATCCATTTAAATACGATGGACTTAGAAGACTACTCATTGATTATCGTTCCAGGTTTATATGTAGCTTCTGATCAATTGCTAGAAAGGTTAAATCAATTTGTTGAAAAGGGTGGACATGCAATCTTTACATTTAAATCAGGGTTTACAAATGAATATAGTAAAGTTCGTACAACCGCACAACCAGGGATCATTGAAAAGGTATGTGGTGTGCAATACCAAATGTTTGTGGAACCAAATCAAGTCCATTTAGCAGGAAACCCATATCATGTGACAGAAAGGGAAAATGAAGTTCACACTTGGATGGAGTTACTAACACCAACAACAGCTAGTACATTTGCTAAGTATGACCATCCCGCATGGGGGGAATATTCAGCTATTACTGGCAATGAATTTGGTGAAGGTTATGCAACGTACGTAGGTTGTATTGTATCAAAAGAAGTAATGTCAGCCATTCTAACTCAAGCTCTCAAACGTGCTGGATTATGGAAAACAATACAGGAGATACGTTTTCCAATTATAATAAAGAGCTCTGAAAACGATGACCGAAAAACAATTAACTTTATTTTTAATTACTCATCTGAACACCAAGTAATTAACAACCCTTTTGAAAATTGTGTGGAGTTAGTGAGTGAATTATCTTATAAACGAGATGAACCATTAAAATTAAATCCATGGTCATTTATGGTAATGGAGGGGAAGTAATCAAATTAGATACAGAGAAGAAGTGGAGCTATTTAAATTAAACTCGAAATCCCCACAGGTATTCCTGCGGGGATTATTAGCAATATGAATACCAAAAACAAAATGGCCCTATAAAAAAACTTTTTCGACTTCGAGTGGATGAAGTGCATTTGTATGGGTCACAAATATAAATGCGTCATACCGCTTTGACATCACTGATGGAACGTAGTTCCCGTATTGTTCGTGTAGTGGGTTATAAACGACACCTATTGCGCGATGACCTATAGTATCGTTGAAAAAATGCTGATTATCATCAGTGAATAGTAATAGTTTATCGCTAGGTCCAGCCTTATGCATGGCATCCTCCCAACTACCATCTTGGGCAGGGGGAATCATCATTCTTTCGAAATTCACACCCCATTGATCCGCAGCAATGACTGTCCCACGATGTGTACCAAAACCGACGATAAATAAATCATCTTCACCCTTTTGTTCCCGCAATAGTTGTCCAACATTTACAATTCCTTCAGCTGCCATATCTGTTGCTCTTGCATCACCAACATGGGTATTGTGCTCCCAGATGATTCCTTTTGCATTTTTACCATAATAGGCATGTATTTTATATATGACCTCAACCATGTGACGGTCGCGAATATTCCATGATTCATTATCATTTAAGACCATTGTTCTGTAGTAGTTCTCATCATTAGCTGTAATGAGTGAATTGATTTCAAGACTAAGGACATCTTCATTTGAGAGTGTTACATTTTGTAGCCTAATATCAGTTAATAGTTTTATTACTTCGTCATAGCAACTTTCCGTATAAAAAGCTGCAGAAACGCCATAGCTTTCCGGCTGTCGATTAAAGGGTTCAAAGCAAGCAAATGTGTTCTTTGCTGAATCGAGAAATGGTGAATTTGTTTTTTCTAGATACTTAATCACTTCATCAAGTGATTCCCATAACGAATAAATGTCAATTCCATAAAATCCTACAAGTTTATCTATTGGCTGTTTTTGATTATATTCCTTTAACCATTCAATTAATTCAATCATTTCTTCATTCGCCCACATCCAAGTAGGCCAACGGTTAAACGATTTTAATACGTCTCTAGCATTAGTTGATTCTTGATCAAACCCCTTAATGTAGCGATTCACATGAACACAAGCGGGCCAGTCTCCTTCAACTGCCAAGTAGGTGAATCCTTTCTCTATAATAAGCTGTTTAGTAAGCTCAGCCCGTAGTTTATAAAATTCCGAAGTACCATGTGATGACTCACCAAGCAAAACAAATGATTGTTGATTTATCTCTTGAATAAATGAGTTTAAATCGCTTGGATTGAGTAAAGGTTTTGCATAATCTTCTATCGCTTGTATCAATTTATTAATCATCTTCATCTCCCAATTATTACTGGCTAATCTTGCAACGTGGTTATACTTAAAAAAATTAAGATCACCTATATTTTTTTCAATGATCAAATTGAAACGAGATTGCTAACAGATTTAAATCAACCTATTGCTTATATTCTGCATGATATGAATTCTCTCCTGAATGTACCGACAATAAAGTATCAGCATATCCAACAAGTCGATTAACAATTTCATCTGAGACCGTATAAACTAGTTGATGCATCTTTTTTTTGTGTAGGGCTGGATCATCAAATATAATCGTCGTATTAATAAAGACATGTTTCGTATCATAAAGATTGTAATGAATAATTGTTTTTCCAGGAGCCCCACCAGTGAGGGGATCTTTATAGAAAGGCAAAAAAACATACCATTCTTCAGCGGTAGGTGATCTGAAATTTTTTGTGAATGTCATCCCTTTTATGACATGTTCTATTTGTATTTTTAATTCTTCGCTTATTACATCAATGATCTTATTTTGCATACCTTCTCCTTATACTCAATCTGCTGGATTTGCATCAACCGCAATTTGATAGGCATCAAGAACCATTTCTTTTTTATTGGGATCAGTTATGCCAATTAGATATTGTTCGTTCTCCTCATTTTCAACCTGCATAACCACTGGATCATTTTGTTTCTCGTTTGATCTTAATAATGCGTACGTTTGATCTTCTATAGCTAATAAGGCCTCAACGGAAAATTTCATTTCTCTCCCATTTTCGTCCTCGACGATTATGAAATCTCTTTCGTTTGTCATATTGACACCTCCATGCTTATGTTAATGTCCCCAAAAAATAAACTTTTAAGATGATTAGGTTGTGGGAAAAATAGTAATCATATCGAATAGGATTTCCTGGTGTTAGATAGAGGAAAGTTAGTGAATCCTCTACTTAATCATATTCACAATATCAATGTAATCAGCTGATCCCGATCAATAGTATGTTCTTATTTATAGTGTGAAGTGGTAAACGAATTATGTCTGTATTTTGTAAAGAAGGGGGATGGTAAAAAGTCTAGGTGACCAAATGGGAGAAGAGATCACAAGTTTTTGAAAAATCATCCAATTCATGTCATAATAACTTCGACATAGAAGAGGTGGTTACAAATTATGCAAAAAATAATGATTATAGAAGATGATCCTAAAATCGCTGAATTACTGCACAATTATATAAGTAAATATAGTTATAAGGTATACATAGCGAAGGATTTTAATCATGTATTAGATGAATTTAATCAAAATAAACCAGATCTTGTTCTTCTTGATATCAATCTACCTAGCTTTGATGGTTATTACTGGTGTAGACAGATACGGAACACATCGATTTGCCCGGTAATATTTTTATCTGCACGAACTGGTGAAATGGATCAGATTATGGCGCTTGAAAACGGTGGAGACGATTTTATAACCAAACCATTTCACGCTGAAATTGTCATGGCAAAGATTCGTAGTCACTTGCGTCGTGCATACGGTGAATATGCAAATAAGTCAGAAGAACGAGTTCTTAAAATGGAAGGGTTAGAGCTTTATCCTGAAAGGTTGGAGATAAAGCTTGGGGGAAATACGATCACACTAACAAAGAACGAAGCAGATATTATCGAAAGTCTAATCGAACGATACCCACGTGTGACCGGTCGTGAGGATTTACTTGAAAAGATTTGGGAAGATCAATCTTATGTAGATGAAAATACGCTAAATGTGAATATTACACGTGTTCGCAAAAAATTCCTTAAAATAGGCATTAAAGATGCAGTTGAAACAGTAAGAGGTGCGGGTTATAGATTAGCAATTACTTGGAGTGAGGTAAATGAAAAATGAAGTTATTCTTTCAGGAGCACTTCTTATTAATTGCGATTCAATGTTTGCAATTTAGTGTTATTCTCACTATTTACTGGCTGGACGGATATCATAATCTAAAGCCGGCCCTATATGCATCATTTCTTGGTTTTTTTATTTTAGGATGCTATCTGTTTTATCATTATTATAGCCGTCGCGAGTTTTATAAGCGCCTTAGTAAGCCTTTACTTTCACCAGATGATGCCTTCCAAAGGATGGAGCAAGCACCTATATCAGAAGCATTAAATAAACTCATGAAAATGCAGTACAAGCATTACCACCAACAACTGAGTACTGTAGATCATCAACAAAAGGAACATCTTACATTTATGGATCAATGGGTCCATCAGATGAAAACACCGTTATCAGTTATTGAACTGACAGCACAGAATTTAGATGAACCGGAATCTTCTGATATACGCGAAGAGACCGAACGGATGCAAATCGGATTAAACACAATCCTTTATATGGCTCGGCTTCGTACAATTGAACAGGACTTTCATGTGAAACAGGTGTTAGTAAAGAAGGTAGTCGATGAAGTAAATAGAGATAATCGCCGTCTATATATACGTAATCAGGTTTATCCTAAACTAGAGGAAAGGACACAGAGTATGTTAGTAGAAACTGATGAGAAATGGCTCTTTTTTATCCTTTCTCAACTAGTTCAAAATGCAGTTAAGTATTCTACAGGAAAAAGTAATAAATTGATTCTCTCTCTTTATGAAAAAGAGAATGAAGCCGTATTAGAAGTGACTGACTTTGGCGTTGGAATTCCCGAATTTGACATTAAACGGGTATTTGATCCATTTTATACAGGTGAAAATGGCAGGAAATTTAGAGAATCAACAGGGATGGGTCTTTATTTAACAAAGGAAGTCGTGGACCATCTCGGACATCGAATTGAGATAGAATCTATTGTAGGTGAAGGGACTTCAGTACGGATTATCTTCACGCAGACTCAAAACCTTACAACCTTGTAAGGAAACTGAAAGACGAATCGATAGTTTGTAGTTAGTAGATAGCGATAAACTGATTACAGATCAAATAACCGATTTTAAAAGGAGAATGCGTGATGTTAAATGTATTAAATGTCAGTAAAATTTATGAAGGTAAAATTCCATATAGAGCTTTATCTGAAATTAATCTAACGATTGAAAATGGAGAATTTGTAGGGATAATGGGTCCATCTGGTAGTGGGAAAACAACGCTTTTGAACATGATTGCAACCATTGATGAGCCTACCACAGGTGAAATCTTAATTGGTGGAAAAAATCCACATCAGCTAAAAAAGAATGAACTTGCCAAATTTCGGAGAAGAGAATTAGGCTTTGTATTTCAGGATTTTAATTTGCTCCACACGTTAACAGTTGAAGAAAACATGGTCCTCCCGTTAACCTTGGACGGTCATAATGTTAATGAAATGAAACAGAAGGCAAATGAGATTGCAACTAAACTTGGTATTAAAGAAATTATGAAAAAACGCACATACGAAATTTCTGGTGGGCAAATGCAACGAGCGGCCATTGCAAGAGCAATGATCCATCAACCAAAATTGCTACTAGCTGATGAACCAACAGGTAATCTTGATTCCAAATCATCTAAGGATGTGATGGAAATGCTAGAAACCATTAACCGTGAACAGCAAACAACGATGATGCTTGTTACACATGAGCCATTAGCTGCTAGCTATTGCAATCGAGTAGTGTTTATCCAAGACGGAAGCTTTTATTCTGAGATTCATCGCGGTGACAACCGACAAGCGTTTTTCCAAAAGATTATTGATACTCTTTCGCTGTTAGGGGGTAATGCAAATGACCTTTCGTCAATTCGCGTTTAAAAATGTAACTCGTAATAAACGTCTATATGCAGCCTATTTTCTTAGTAGCATGTTTACAGTTATGGTCTTCTTTACATTTGCGGTTTTTGCCTTTCACCCATCATTAAATGGAGTAGAAATAAACAATAGTGTGACCAATGGTCTAAATGTTGCTTCAGGAATAATCTATGTATTTTCATTTTTCTTTGTTTTATATTCTATGGGTTCCTTTATCCAATCACGTAAAAGGGAATTTGGAATACTGATGATCCAAGGAATGTCAACAAAGCAAATTCGCTCAATGATCTTTATGGAAAACATGTTAATTGGTTTTTTTGCGACATTAGGGGGGATTGTCCTAGGTCTGGTGTTTTCAAAGGGAATTCTACTTATAGCAGAAAATGTCCTTATTATTGAAACGGCACTTAATTTTTATCTCCCAGTTAAAGCAATCGGTTTAACATTTGCTTCCTTTACTATTTTATTTTTGATTATCTCCTTTTCAGTCTCAATATTGTTACGAAGTGGGAAATTAATCAACCTTATTAAAGGAAATAAAAAATCTAAAGGTGAACCAAAAGCATCAATCTTTTTAACGATAGTAGCAATTATATTACTAGGTGGAGGTTACATTGTAGCTTTAACAGCAAAGGGATTAGCTGTTAGCGTTGTCATGCTTCCTGTAGTAATTGTTGTGACCATAGGTACCTATTTGTTATTTACGCAATTGAATGTTTATGTGATTCGAAAGCTTAAAAATAATGAAGCGATTTTTTGGAAGAAAACAAATATGGTTCTTTTCTCTGATCTCTCATTTCGAATGAAGGATAATGCACGTACATTTTTTATGGTTGCGATCATTTCAACTGTTTCATTTTGTGCAATCGGCGCCCTTTATGGCTTTCAGACGTTACTTACTAGTCCAATAAAAGATAGTAATTTTTATTCATTTACGTATCAGTCACTAGAAGGAAATCCTTCTGAAGACAAGGATATTGCTTTAATTGAAGAAACATTGACTGAAAACAAAGTGAAATTCGAAACGGAAATGATGACACTTAGTTATTTTAAACTATCTGAACGTGAAGATAACATGTTAATAGTGAAACAATCTGATTATAATCGGTATGCTAAATTGTTAGATGAAGATTTAATTGACCTTTCCAAGGGCCAAGCAATTGTTGTTAAGTCTGGTGCCATTGGTGTTAATAATAAGCTTGCAGATGAATTAATGAATGAACCAATTGAGCTTGCGACTGGTGTTGCTGAGCCGAAGAAAATTATCCAATCAACAGTAATTCCTGTATACAGTGCGTATTACATTGTCACAGATGAGGAATATAAACAGTTGAATGAACCTGTAAATGAAGAAAAATTCTTTGCATGGGAAACAACTAGTAAGACGGAGGATGTAATAGAAGTAGGGGAAATATTAGCACCAATTCTGCATCCGTATACCGAATATACTAAATACATGGCCACAGATTTTGAGGTATATGAATTAAATAAATCTTATGGACCAATCTTATTCATCGGTCTATTTATAGGTATTGTCTTTTTTGTCTCAGCTGGAAGCTTTCTCTATTTCCGACTCTACACAGATTTAGATGAAGATAAACAAAAATTCCAAGCGATCGCAAAAATGGGATTCACAGATGGTGAGCTTAAAAAAGTATTGAACAGACAAACGGCCATTCTGTTCTTTACACCGATCATCATTGCTTTACTTCATGGGGGAGTCGCTCTAACTGCTTTATCCCATATGTTCCAATTTAATCTATTTAAAGAGTCAGCAATTGTGTTAAGCATCTTTTTCGTGATACAGATAGTTTATTTCTTTATTGTTCGGTTTTTCTATACGAAACAGATTCAAGCTGCGATTTAAAACAAGTACACCTAACGATATAGTTAGGTGTTTTTGTTATTTATCCATTTACAGGTGGATAGGTATTGCTCTAAAAAATAATTGAACTCTAAAATTGAATGATAACCATAAACCATCATATATTTATTATCCTTAAAAATAATGATGCAAGGACTTTAGCCATGCGAATATCACATAATAAGGTATAATTATAGTACTTTTCTAGTTTATTCATATTAAACTAGAATTATCAGTCTATCGTGGTGGGTGAGATAATATGGAATCGAAATCCAATATGTCAAGGACAAGGACAATGGTCGATCGGAAACGTAGAAGGTTGAGAAAATCTGTAAAACAGCTAGTTCTTATCAGTTTTTTAATGCTTTTTATAATCGGTATCTTCATTTTTAAAAATATTGAGCCTGAAAAAGTAACGACAGAACCTGTGAAAAATGAGCGAGATCATAAAAATGAATTAAAGGAAGAGGTACCAATAGTAGAAGAAACTTCCCTCAAACTAAGCGCCGCAGGGGATTTTACACTGGGGACAGATGAAACGTTTTCCTATTTAGATTCCTTTGTAAATGAAGCGTCAGTCAATGGATATCCTTACTTTGTTGAAGGTCTTAGCAATATCTTTTTAGAAGATGATTTTACGACAGTTAATTTAGAAACGACGCTAACAAATGCTAGTAAAAAGGCAACGAAGACATTTAATTTTAAAGGTGATCCATCCTATGCACAGATACTAAAATTAGGTGGTATTGATGCTGTAAATAAAGCAAACAACCATATTTTTGATTATTTACAAAGAGGCTATGAAGATACAATTGTCGCGTTGAAGAGCCAAGAAATTGGTTATTTTGGATATGAACATCAACTAATAAAGACAATTAAAGGTACTAAAGTGGGTGCATTAGGATATGAGGGTTGGGCTGATACTCCCGAAGTTCGTCAGCAAATTGAGGATGACATCAAAACCTTACAAAATAAAAATGTCGAGCTTATTCTCGTTCACTTTCATTGGGGATCTGAAAAGCAGTATGTTCCAAATGACGTTCAAAGGTCACTAGCTAGACATACGATAGACCAAGGCGCTGACCTTATTTTAGGTCATCATCCACACGTGATACAAGGAATTGAAGAATATAAAGGCAAGTTTATTGTGTATAGTCTCGGTAACTTTATGTTTGGGGGCAATCGAAATCCAAGTGATAAGGATACGTTCGTATTTCAACAGACCTTTCATATAAATAACGGGATTCTTACAGACAAAAAAGAGATTACTATTATACCATTCTCGATATCATCTGTTCCAAACCGAAATAATTATCAACCAACTTTATTGACAGGCCTAGAATCTGATCGTGTTAGGCAAAAGATCATACAAGCTTCCAACCAAATAAATGGTTCCGATTGGATTGTATTTGAAAGGAATAATAACCAGATTGAGTAATTACACGCTTAAATGTGGGTTTTATGAGAAAATTAAAAAACAAGTAGGTAATGAAAAGTGAATATTTCACTACCAAAATTTAATTATTATTCTATTATCGAAATATATGGTATTATAACAATGCAAATCTACGGAAGAGGTTCTAGCTACCCTCTAAAAAAAACTAAGAAGAAGCAACACTTCTATCTTGGAGTGTTGCTTTTTCTAATTTCCTGTAGGTACTTTTAAATTTTAATGTATAAGGGTGATCGTAATTATGAGAATAGTATTTTATCTACTATCAATTATTTTAGCAAACGTCATTACTGCAGCATTTGCACCACTGCAATTAGGCGTATTTATTGTTCCAATGGGCACATTATTAATTGGTGCTACGTTTATCTTTCGTGATCTAGTACAAAATAAATATGGAAGAAAAAAGACGTATCTGTTCATTGGTACAGCATTAATTCTTTCTGGGCTGGTTTCTTTCCTTTTAGGTGACACATTGATTATTGTATTAGCCTCAGCGGTATCGTTTCTACTTGCGGAAACAGCTGATACAGAGATCTATTCTCGTCTAAAACTACCGATGAGTTGGAGAGTTTTTTATAGTGGATTAGTAGGAGGACTGTTAGATTCGGTCGTTTTTGTCATAATAGGACTAAGTCCTATTGGTGCCAACTTTTTGCCATGGGAAGCAGTACCTGCAGCTATTATTGGTCAAGTATTAGTGAAAACAATCATACAGGGTATTGGCGCTATTGTGCTTAATCAAGTCAATATTGTCTTAAATAAAAAGTTGAAATTGAACTGAAAACCGAGCTGGAATTTCAAAAATATAGCAAATGGTTTAAAAAGAACTGGACTTTAGGAAACCCAGTTCTTATTTTAATTTCTAGGAGGTTTCTTTTTCGGAATTATAAATGATTTTGACAACTATGTGAACATCATAAAATCTTCTTGCAAACTGCTTGAAAAAGAAGTAAATTAAGGGTGTAGAGAATGTGAAGTATTTCACAATATATAATTCAATAGCGAACAGGTATTTTTTTAAATCGATTTGTGAAATATTTCACAAATAAAAACAAGGAGTTGATCCATTATGAAATGGTGGGAAAACGAAAAGGTAAGTGTTGCGTGGACTGTCTTAAGAATATGGTTAGGAATTCAGTGGATTGAGGCAGGTTGGCATAAAGTAGCAGATGGTTTTGATGCAGGAGGTTTTTTACAAGGAGCAATAGTAAATGCAGCAGGGGATCATCCTGCAGTTCAAGGCTGGTATGCAAACTTCTTGGAGGGCTTTGCTTTACCGAATGTGGAGCTTTTTAACACGCTTATACCTTGGGGAGAATTGCTTATCGGAATTGGTTTAATCGTCGGCATTGCAACCATTCCGGCGTTATTAGCGGCAGCTTTCATGAATTTAAACTTCCTATTAGCTGGAACAGTGAGTACAAACCCAATTTTGTTCACAACAGCAATTATCTTATTATTTGTTGGTAAAGGTGCCTACATTTGGGGGGGAGATCGATTTATCGTGCCTTACGTAAAAGAACGCTTTTTTAATAAACAAAAGGAACAGCTAGAAGAAAATGATCAGAAGAATAAAAAGGTCGTTGCATTATAATTGATAATTAGCAAGGAGAAGTAACTGTTTTGAAAATCAACAGTTACTTCCTTTTTAAGCTCCTACTTTACTTCAATTTTCCCACTATTAACATCTAATTTTAAATTGTGTATCCCTGACCCATGAACCCCTGTAATTTTATGTTCATCTTCTGTTGCTTCTGTAAGCGAATAGTTAGTCGAAATCGAACCACTTCCTATTTTTCCCGTTAGTGTAAAATCAGCATTATCGGGGAGATCAATATTTGCAAAACCAGAATTCACGTTAACCTCTACGTTATAGGTTAATTGGTCCATTTGCAGATTTAGTCTTCCCGATGATACTGTTGCCTTCATTTCACCAGAGTAATTGTTTATTTCCATATTCCCTGAACTCATTTTGAAGGTACCTGTTTTAGATGAGAGTGAATCAACTGTCATATTACCTGAAGAACCTTCACTCTCGAAATTATCTGCTGCTATATGACTCAAATGAATAGTTCCTGAGCTCAATTCTAATGAAAGGTTTTTTAGTTCCATCTTTGACTTACCAGAAAAGGTTACACGACCAGATCCACTATTAATTGACAGGTCTCGATCAAAATCCTCAGGGATATAGACTGTAACGTCCTTTTTATTAAACCACGAAAGGAAATTAAACCAATTTTTAGATTCAAATTCAACTTCGATCGAATCTCCTGCTTCTTTTATGTGTACTTTTCCCTTTCCATTATATTCAGCGTCAACACTATTCCGATTTTCGGGAATAATGGTGGTATTAACACCAGAAACATCAATATCTATCTGTTTAATAAGATCGGTAACTTCTACCTTTTTATCGTTCTGAGTAAAAGATAGCCAAGATGTGTTCGCGATGACTAAAATAAAGAGGCCAATAATAAGGAATAAAAAGACAAAAAGTTTTTTCATAACATATACCTTCTTTCTACTAATTTATATTCAAGTAAGCAAGTATCTTAATTAATAGTAAGTTATTAACAGAAATTCTACAATGCTCTAAAGTTTTAATTGAATCTAAGGCTTGAGATGTAGCTCAACTACTCCTATTAATTAATTCTATTAAAACTTAAGAAGCTGTTTGTCCAAGCAAATCTCTACTCCGTTTCATACTATTTTAATGAAAGACTATATTAATAGAATGGAGAGATTTAATATGAAACTTTATCTAGATCCAGGTCATGGTGGTTCTGATTCAGGTGCTGTGGGAAATGGATTGAGTGAGAAAAATATTGTGTTGGATATTGCTCTTAACATTCGAACGATTTTATTAAGTGATTATGAAAATGTAGAAGTAAGATTAAGTCGTTCGAATGATAGTTTCAAGAGTTTAGCTCAGCGAACAAATGAAGCAAATACTTGGGGTGCGGATTACTTTTTATCGATTCATTGTAATGCACACAACGGCACTGCAAGAGGGTACGAGGATTATATTCATACTAGTCTTGCAAACAATTCAACTACTGCTAGGTATCAATCAATTTTGCATACGGAAGTAATGAAATTGAATCAATTTCAAGATCGTGGAAAGAAAAAGGCTAATTTTCATGTATTACGGGAGTCGGCAATGCCAGCAATTTTAACAGAAAATGGCTTTATTGATAATAGTCAAGATGCGACGTTAATGAAAGATTCATCTTGGCGTCAAAAAGTAGCACAAGCACATGTAAATGGATTAGCAAAGGCATTTAATCTAAAGCTAAAAACACCAGTTGATCCTGGGACAATCTATAAAGTTGTTGCTGGTTCGTTTAAATCGAGAGTAAATGCTGAAGAAAGGGAACTTTTTCTTCGTACAAAAGGGATTGAATCCTTTGTTGATCGAATTACTATTTCTGATCAATCATGGTATCGTGTCCAAGCTGGGGCTTTTTCAAATAAAGAAAATGCAAGTAAAGGATTGGCAGAAGTTAAAAAGGCTGGGATTGAAGATGCTTTTATCTTAGAAAGTTTTTAGCGGACTAATCGATGCGGAAAAGGTTGAAAATGGCAGCAATTTGAAACGCTGTCTTTTTTTATTATTCTGAATCTTCTATTTACATATTATTGAAAAGTAACTATAATTTATTTATTAATAAATAAATAAAAAGGATGAATGAATTATATGGTTGTTAAAGGTGATAAAAAAGAATTAATTATTCAAAGTGCTTTACGTGTCTTTGCCGAGAGAGGTTATTATAAAGCAACTACTGCAATGGTCGCAAAGGAGGCAGGGGTGACACAACCTTATGTTTTCCATTTTTTCATAAATAAGGAAGACCTATATAAGGTTGTGATTGATAGAGCATATAATCGTATCTATGATACTTTTTCTATGATTGAAGCACCAGTCGAAAAACTAATTGAAACGATGGGTCATGGATTTACTTCCATTATAGAAACTCATCGCGATGAGGTGTTGATGGTTATGCAAGCATATGCTATCTCAGATACTGGGATTCGTGAACATGTACGTCAATTGTATTTGAAAATGTACGAATCATTAACATTGAAGTTTGATCGAGCAGAACTACCTAATCCTGGGGATGTAGCAAGCAAATTTATTGCTACAGGATTACTTATTGCAGTTTCTGAAGTGTTAGAATTACCTCAAATTTGTGAAGAAAAGAATGAAATGCAAATAGAGTAAGGAAGGTAGATGTTCTACTTTCTTATTTTCGTAGTATATTTATTTATTGATAAATAAATTATTCTTTATAGGAAGGTGTTAGAAGATGCCAAATCGTAAAGAAACAGATCTAATAAGTGTTGAAAAACGATCGACAGGGTTATTTGAAGGAGAAAGAGTACTAGTTATTACAGGTATGGTTGGATTTGTGCTTGCCTTTTGCATAGCTATTTTTATCTATTTTCAGGGTTCAGTTATTTTACCTCATGGAAATATAGCAGATGCTTTTTCATTTAATGCAGCAATTGGCATATTTACTCTTTCTATAGCAGCGATTCTCCCGCTTGCAAACTTTGGAGTTAGAAAAAGGAGACAGATCAGATGGTTATTTATTGTGGCAGTTTTATATGCTTATTCTGTTGAAACCATTCAGAATTTCCGAGGTTTAAATCCTAGATTTTCTGATGAAGGAACCATTTTAGATATTGTAGCAGGGATCTTATTTGCGATTGATTCAATGTTACTCGTTGTACTATCCTTAGTCCTGATGATCCATTTTTTTCGAATGAAAAAACCTCTAGTTCGTCCAATATTAATAATCGGAATTCGTTATGCATTTCTTTCAGTCCTCATTGCAAATCTAGCTGGAGTTTGGATGATATTGCTTCAAGGGCGTTTTACTGGGGATGCGGGAAATCTAATTGCATTACACGGTATGGGCTTTCATTCACTACAAGCCCTTATTTTTCCTGCATGGATATTGGATAGGGTTACCTTATTAAACAAATCTAATCTTTCATTAATCCATTATGGGAGTCTTGCCTGGTTACTTTCTCTTATCTTAATGAGTATTCAGACTGCTATGGGTCGTACGGTCTTTGAACCCACTTTGTTACCGATCATAATTGTTATTTTGTTGCTATTTTGGCTTGGGACAGTACTGGTCGGCTTTAGGAATTTTATAAAAGGTAGACCCAAAACAATTAAGCAAACGAATCAAATTTCATTAGAGAAGGAGGGGAAATAAGTGTATCCCTTGTTATTTTCACTATCGGGTATCGCAATCTTTTTTTGGCTGATGATGATTCTGTTACCCACTTGGAGAGTTACTCGTTTCCTTGTAGAGATAAAAATCATCCCAATTTATTTAGCGATTCTTTATACTATTGGGATCATTGCGGCCATTTGGATATATGGCATCGGTTTTATTGGGAATTTCGGTTCTGAGTTAGGGGTCATTCAATTGTTAGCTGATCCCGGTTTTGCTTTATTGGTGTGGATTCATATTCTCTGCTTTGACCAGTTGGTCGGGCATTATTTATATAAAGATAATATGGAACATCGATATGTTCGACTTCCAATCCAATCAGTCCTACTAATTCTAACGCTTATGTTTGGGCCATTAGGTTGGTTATGTTATATAGGAATTAAAAAATGGAAGATGATGAAAGCAGAATGAAAGTAAGATTGGGAAGATCAAAAGGGTATATGTAGAATGAAATCGATAAATCCATCTACAGATATTAATTGTCATCATTGCCTTTTTTGAACAATATTATGTATAATAAAGATAAGAGAAATGTAGATACTAAAAAAGACCGCTGGTGCTGTTACACCAACGGTCCTGCAATAGTTGGTTCCTGTTAAGGAGTCGGCCAATATGGTAGAAGACAATAATCCACCTGAGCCACTAACTCAAGGGTGGATTATTTTTTTGAATCAAATGTCAAAATCGCTACGATTAGACTAGCAAACGCAACTGCAAACATCAATGATTCAAAAATCGTCAAACGGCATCACCCCCTCTTTGAGGAGTGTGCCGACACCCTTGAGAAAACCGATTCTATCGCCTATTAATTGTAACATGATGATTAATACAACCTCCACCTATATTGAATAATATTTATCAATACGATTATTGGATGTTTATTATGTTAAAGTCAGTTCATGAGAAAATAGTAGTTAACTTGCTAGGGGTATTTTAAATGAATTCTGTGAAAAAACTATTGAGTTATACTTAAGTACAACAAGCTTTTCGTCGTTCTATCGCCGTTGATCATGCAAATGATGACAACCTTTATGTCATTCAAATGGGGATATATATGTTCGTCGCTGTGATTATTGGATTAGGCGGCGGTGTTTTTGTTACCGATAGCAAGAGCGATTTTAGCGGATTCTGATATACTAATTCTTGATGAAGCAACTTCTAATATAGATACCAGAACAGAAGTTGAAATTCAAAAGGGGATTAGCAATCTAACAAAAGGGAAAACAAGCTTTGTTATTGCCCACCGAGAAAGCGCAAATCGTATATTAGTTTATGAAAGAGGGGGAATTAATTGAACAAATTGGTACACATCAGGACTTACTAATAAAAAGAGGCTTTTATCATGGATTATTCACTAGTCAATTTAAGCGGTAGCACACATTTAGTTCATCAATAAAACAGGTTTGATCCATTGGTCTTATTCTATATAACTGTCATTGTTATACTTTGCAGTTTAATGGCTTTATAAAATTATAAAAGACGGTATTGCCTAGTTGGCAATACCGTCTTTTAGTTTTCTGCTAGCTGATGAACATAAAATCATCCATCAAGGTTAAGATGATTTTAAAAAGGGTATCCTCTATTTAAGTGTTAAATGAAGATTGACTTTCTCGGTTTGTTATTTAGTCCATAAATGAAAGTTGTTTTTTCCACTTCTCTTTGCAATATACATGGCTTCATCTGCACATTTAATGAGTGAAGGTTGATCAGTGCCATGGTTAGGAAAGTGAGATATTCCAATGCTAGCGGATATAACTATTGTAAAAGTTTGAATTGAGATTGGTTCCGTTAATGTGTCGATTACTCTTTTAGCTAGATCAATTGATTGTGACCCATTGGTTAGATTACCTGTAACGATAAGAAATTCATCCCCACTTAAACGAGAAACAGTATCTTCTTCTCTTGTGATTCTATTTATCCTCTTTGCAACTATTTTTAAGAGAATGTCACCAATGTCGTGTCCATACGTATCATTTACAAATTTGAAACCATCTAAGTCTATGAAGAGAACTGCAAATAAAGAATGTTCATCTCTAGATTTTGAAGTCATTTCATCTAGTAAATTAGTAATATACATTCGATTAGGAAGCTTTGTTAATGAATCATAGTTTGCCTGTTGTTTCCATTTATTGTTATACGCTTCAAGTACATGGAGCATTTCGTTCATTTGTAAAGCTAATTCACCTATCTCGTCTCTACTATCAACACCAACACGGTGACTTAAATCATTTGTCGTGCGTATGTTATCAACACTTTGCTTAAGTTTGATAATCCGAGATACAAAGATTCGATCAAAGGTGAAAAATAAAACCGCACTCACGATAACCAATAAAATTAAAAGTGAAAAGAGATTAATACGTATGAACTTTTGAGCGTTATTGTATATGGTACGTTCACTCATAACCTCAATATAACCTATTGTTTCTCCAGCTAAATTGACTAATGAACTAAATCCTGAGATAGTTTTATCATTTATTACTTGAATATAAAGATCCTCTTGATTTGAGGAGGATACTACAGATCCCTCCATGTTAGGTAAGCTAGGAATGATTTTTAAATCAAAACCAATTTTATCCCCAATCCTATTGATTAATTCATCATCTAGTACTCTTCCAAACAAAAGTGTACCTCTTGAAGGCCCTTCATACTGACTAGTTAATATAGGGCGTGCTGAGAGCAAAAGAATTTCTTCGTTAGACTGGACCATTCCGTTTACTTTTTGATTAGGAGTTAAAAGGGATGACAGTTGATTGGTTTCTAACCAATGAAAGGGAGGGAGTGACTTAATTAGATTTCCATCAGAATCTATCATACATCCATAAATTAATTCACTATTTTCATCAAAGAACAACATTAAATCAATATCGTTTTGGATTAATGTTTCTTTTGTAAGATTAGAGTTAATATAGTTTTCATTCTT
Organism: Metabacillus sp. GQ13; assembly: GCF_059758525.1. Classification (NCBI taxonomy): domain Bacteria; kingdom Bacillati; phylum Bacillota; class Bacilli; order Caryophanales; family Bacillaceae; genus Metabacillus; species Metabacillus sp. GQ13. Next base: position 76,614 of record NZ_JCAXET010000013.1, on the reverse strand, counting down.
ATTAGTCACAAATGATAATGTATCATCCCAAGCTGCATAGTCAAAATTTAGTTGATCTAGTCCTTTAATTTCGCTTTCAAATATGTTTTTTGTTTGTTGTATTTGATTTGTGACTTGATCATGTTCATAGGTAGTATGTATCTTTGTAACGATTTTCCCTACAATTAAAACATTTAATAGTAAAAATAAACTAATAATGCCAATAGATGTTAATAAAACTTTTTTTCGTAAAGTCATTTTGGGTACCATCACCTACTATTTTACTGGATGATTCATTATACCTTAAAAAGTAATAGGATAAAAAGACTATCTATGAAAAAATCCGAATGAAAGAACAAGAGAATTTTTAAAACTGAATTTGATAATATTAGGTCTAAATTACTAAACAAAGACTAACCCTCCAAAAGTGGTTTGGAGGGTTTTCCATTATTTAGGTTTTTAATTTAAATATTTGTTTCTATAGTAGCTGGATAATAAGAATCAAAAAATGGCCGTTATTTATAATCATCATCTTCATTATGGTTACTATAGTGATCCTGGTACTTGATAAACTCATGTTCTTGATAAGCAGCTAGTATACCATGGTAGCTAATGTCTAGGGCTATATCTTCTTCTTCAGTTGAACGGACTGGAATCCAAAGTTGAATCAAAGATGTTATTAGGAACCCCCAACTGCACAAGATAACTAATCCCAATAATTGTACACCTAATAAATTCCAACTTCCAACTTACTATTAGTATTAATTTAGATTTAAATAGTAATGGGTGGAGATAATCAATGTAAATGTAACGCGAAAATGGGAAAGGAGTTTAATAATACTTGAAAAGGTTTTATTGAGTTACTCAGGATTTAGTGAAATTTTACAGAAGAATAAAATGAAGAAGGGTAGAGAATCTGATAAATTTAGTAAACTTTACTTAATGATAATTTATTTCATTGATAAATTTACTATTTTTTAATGAATTATAAGTTTAATGTCGAATTTTAATGGTGTTTTTCTTAAGAAAGGGTATTGAAAGCGTTTTAATAATTTGTTAGGATTTACTTAGTGAAGTAAATATTTAGTGAATAACCTAGCGTTTTTACTTTTGGGTATTTCATGTTGTGAGGTATGAGATGGCGACAATCAAAGAAATAGCAGAATTTGCAAACGTATCAAGCTCGACTGTATCAAGAGTATTAAATAATGATCCTACCATTTCTGTAACAACTGAAACGAGAAAAAGAATTTTAGAAGTTTCAAAGGAATTGGGGTACACAACCGTTAGAAAGCGAAATTATAAACTTACAAATGCAAAAAGCCCTAGAGTAGGGATTTTATTAAGTCACACTTTAGAGGAGGTAGTTGACGGGGTAGATGATCCTTATTTCACAACGATCAGACAAGGGGTAGAGAGAGAATGTTTATATCGTGGTATCTTTTCAAACAAGGTTATTCGCTTAACGGATGATACACAAGAGCATTCACTTGATGATATTGATGGTTTGATCGTCATTGGTGTGATGAGTCTCAGTTTAGTAGATCACGTTAAGAGTTGTTCAGATAATGTTGTGTTTGTGAATCATTCCCCTGATGAGAGTATGTATGATTCGGTCGTATCAGATTTTCGGAAGGCAACCAATAGTGCCTTAGATCATTTATTATGTCTTGGTTACAAAAAAATTGGTTACATAGGAGGTAAGGAACGTGAGTATAGTACAAAGCGAGTTATCGAGGATAAGCGACATACTACATTTATAGAGAGGATGCTCACAGAGGATCTATTAAAAGAAGACCATGTCTTCGTTGGGGAGTACACGATGGCTCAAGGATATCAATTAATGAAGGAAGCAATTAACAAGGGAGATCTTCCGAATGCGTTTTTTATTGCAAGTGATTCGATGTCCATTGGTGCGATGCGTGCTTTACAAGAGGCGAATCTAAAGGTTCCTGATGACATTGCAATTGTTAGCTTCAATGACGTTCAAATGGCCAAATATGCTAGTACTCCGTTGACATCTGTTAGAGTTTACACCGAGCAAATGGGTCGATCAAGTGTACAGTTGCTTCTAGATCGAATTGCTGGTAGAAAAATTCCATTGAAAATTACAGTACCGACAAAACTTATAATACGAGAAAGTTCAGGAGCAGCACCGAGAATAATTGATTAAACGTAATATAACTAATCAGTTTCGTTAAGCTTGTTGTGTTTCGAACAAACCAAAAAAGTGAATAGCTTGTCTTCGGTTTTTTTCTCTTATTTACATTGTCATTTTTTAGAAGTCTCAAGTTCTACCTATATACTATAAAAACAAATTTTTTAGAAAAGAGAATACCTAAAGGAGGTGGTTTTTACTAAAGGTATTCATGAGAATAGTAGAAGGTCGTACTGAATCATGTCTGTTTTGTAATCATCAGGGGGTGCTTGCAAGTGAAAAGAGATCAAAAAGTCGAAGGTTCTCCTTAAGACAATTTGGCAGAATTGAGCTTATAAATAACAGGACCATCACTTCTTAATCTCTTTCTCTATTTTCCCTTTGTCGGGAATTTCTAGAAACAAATTATACGATAAGGTTACACTCTATGCAAAAATAACGCTTTATACTTCCAATGGTTGTTCGTTCTTAGTAGATAAGGGGGATAAAAATGAAAAAGTTAATGAGTTTATTTATCTTTATTTTAGCTTTTGCAATGATCACTGCAGGTTGTTCCAGAGCTAGCGAAGGATCCTCTGAAAAGGCATCAACCGATGGAAAGGTAACATTATCTGTCTTCTTATCGATGTCAAATGAAGGAGAAAAAAAGGCGATTGATAGTGTAGTTGCAAAATTCGAAGAGGAAAATCCTGATATCAATATCGATCTAAATTTACCTGGTTCAGGGTATGAGGATATGCTACGTGTAAAAATGGCAGCGAATGATATGCCTGATTTGTTTGATACACATGGCTGGTCACAGCTTCGGTATGGTGAATATGTAGCAGATCAAAAGGATATGGACTGGGTCCAAAATCTTGACCCAGCTTTAGATCAAATCCTTAAGGATGAAGATGGAAAAGTATATGCATTTCCTATTAACCAAGCAAAGGATGGGATTAGTTATAACGTACAAGTACTTGAAGAATATGGAGTTGAGCCTCCGAAAACACTCGATGAATTCATTGTTGCCTTAGAAACAGTAAAAGAAAAGAGTAATGGTGAAGTCACACCATTATGGATCCCAGGTGGAGAGAATTGGACAATTGCTCAAATTTTTGATGAATTAGCCACACCTTTATTAATTACAGACGAAGAAAACAGTTATGGAGATCAATTAACTGATGGATCATTTGATTGGACTAAGTACACCTTCCTAGCTGAGAAAATGATTGAAATCCAGGAAAAGGGGTTACTTAATGAGGACGTATTAACAGCAAAATTACAGCAAGCAACAGAATTAATTGCCCAAAATAAAATTGCTTTTACTTTTGTTGCAGGCTCACTTGGTCCTGATGCAACTGAATTGAATCCAGAGGTAAAGGTTGGGACAATGCCTGTTCCTGCCATTCATGAAGGTGACACACAAAGCTGGATCGGTGGCGAACGTCATACACTTGCCCTTTGGAAAGATACAAAATACCCAGAAGAAGCAAAAAGCTTTATCGAATTCATGTCCCAGCCTGAAAATATTGAAGTTATGGCGAAAGGAACATCAGCCCCAGATGCATTAACAACTGTCGATGCAGAGAATTATTTCTCTGAATACTATAAGGAGTATGAAGACATAGCTGTTGAGCCGTATTTTGACCGAGTCTATTTACCAAGCGGAATGTGGGATGTAATGGCAAATACAGGACAAGAACTATTAGCAGGTACGATTACTCCTGAACAATTATCAAAGAAAATGGAAGAGGAATATAAGCGATTAAGAAATCAATAGCTTCGTTAAAAAGGCGGAGATTGCAAGAAGGGGGCAACCATTTTGGTTTGCATTCTACTTGTTCTTACCGTCTAAATGAAGGAGTTGGAAGAATGAATGACATTGCAACAAAAAAACAATACTCAACGACCATAAAAAACAAAACCCGTAAGAGTAAGGGGCAATCTTCTCTATGGTGGATGTATCTTCCAAGCTTTGTTATCGTATTTCTATTTATCTTGTATCCATTTTTTAATGGGATCCAGCTTTCCTTTACAAATTGGAATGGATTTTCCCAAGAGTATGATTGGGTAGGTTTGGATCAATATAAAAGACTATTTACAGATCCAACGACATTTCTTGTTGTCAAAAATACCTTATTATATGGAATTGGTAGTACACTTTTACAAAACCTTCTAGGGTTATTATATGCGTTACTATTAAATCAAAGTATAAGAATGAAGGCGATTACTCGTACAGTCATTTATCTTCCAGTTATTATTAGTCCATTAGTAATGGGGTATATATGGTATTTCTTCTTTTCGTTTCAGGGAGGAGCACTTAACGACGCTTTGCAGTTCTTCGGATTAGAAAAAGTGAATGCTTTAGCCAATCCTGAATTAAATACTTGGATTATCGTGTTTGTTAATACCTATCAATTTGTTGGAATAGCTATGATCATCTATTTAGCTGGACTACAAAGCATTTCAAAAGATTATTATGAGGCAGCCCAAATTGATGGAGCAACTGGTTTTCAACAGTTTAAGAAAATTACCATTCCTTTATTAATGCCATCGATCACGATTAATGTGGTGTTAAATATTATTGGTGGTTTGAAGTTATTCGATGTGATAGTTGCGCTAACTGGTGGTGGACCAGGAAATGCATCTCAATCAATGTCGACATTTATGTATGACCTATACTTTTTAAGACAAGATGCAGGTTATGCCGCAACTCAGGGCGTTTTCATGGCAGTCATTATCTTAATCTTTAGCTTAATGGCGCTTGTTTATTTCAAACGCAAGGAGGTAGAAGCATAATGGACAGAATGAAAAAGAAAAACAAATCGTTTTTAACAGGTTTGTCAATAATCGTTTTGCTTCTACATATTATTCCCTTTTATATTTTAGTGACAACTTCATTAAAAGCAAAAGGTGATTTTAGTTCCAAGTGGGTTTTTCCTAAGGAAGTAAGCTTACAAAATTTTACTGATGCATGGGAACAAGCAAACCTTGGTTCATCGTTTTTCAACACCTTTGTTATTACAATATTTGCAGCGCTATTGTTAATATTCTTTGGGGCAATGGCAGCCTATCCTATGGCACGTCGTCAAACGAAATTAAATAAGTTCTTTTACTTTCTATTTATTTCGATCATGATTATTCCACCATTAACAGCATTGGTACCATTATATAAACTAGTTGTTAGTGTGGGAATGTTGAATACGTATGAAGTGGCTATATTAAATAATGTCGCAGCATATATGCCACTGACAATCTTTTTGTATGCAGGCTTCATACGGTCAACGATTCCAAAGGAGCTAGAGGAAGCGGCTAAAATTGATGGGGCTAGTACGTTAGTAACATTTTTTCGAATTGTGTTCCCGTTATTAAAACCGGTGACTGCTTCGATTCTTATTATCGCTTGTGTCTTCATTTGGAACGATTATCAATTTGCTATTTTCTTTTTACAAGACAAAAGTATGCATACGTTAACAGTCTCGTTAGCAGGTTTTTTTGGATCGAATCAAAGTAACTTAAACTTAGTAGCGGCGGCAGCCCTATTAGCAATGATGCCTATGGTGATTTTATTCCTCCTCTTACAAAAGTACTTTATCGCAGGCCTCTCATCAGGTTCTGTTAAAGGTTAATTCTTAGGTAAAGGCAATTAAATCAATGTTCTTATAAATAAATGACTCTCTTAAAAATGAAAGGAAGATCAATTATGTCAAAAATTACATTTATCGGAGCTGGAAGTACAGTTTTTGCAAAAAATGTGCTAGGAGATTGCATGACTGTTCCTGCATTAGCAGGGTTTGAATTTGCGCTATTTGATATCGATGAGCAAAGATTGAAAGATTCAGAGAATATGTTAAATAACTTAAAAAATAACTCGAAAAGTAACGTTTTGATTAAGGCGTATTCGAATCGAAAAGAGGCTTTAAGAGGAGCGAAATATGTTATTAATGCGATTCAGGTAGGGGGCTACAAGCCAAGTACAGTTATAGATTTCGAGATTCCTAAGAAGTATGGATTACAACAAACAATTGCTGACACAACAGGTATTGGCGGGATTTTTCGTTCGCTTCGGACGATTCCGGTTATGCTAGATTTTGCAAAGGATATTGAAGAGGTATGTCCTGATGCGCTTTTCTTAAATTATACCAATCCAATGGCTAGCTTGACGGGTGCTATGTTGCGATATACGAACGTTAAAACAATCGGATTATGCCATAGTGTTCAAATTTGTACAGAGCATCTTTTTAGGGACTTAGAAATGGATCATGAAGGTATTGAGGAGAAAATTGCTGGTATTAATCATATGGCTTGGCTACTTGAGGTTAAACGTGATGGCAAGGATCTCTATCCAGAGATAAAAAGGCGTGCCAAGGAAAAACAAAAGACAAATCATGAAGACATGGTGCGCTATGAGTTAATGGATAAATTCGGTTATTATATCACCGAGTCATCAGAACATAATGCAGAATACCATCCGTATTTTATCAAGAGAAAGTATCCAGAACTGATTGACCGTTTTAATATTCCGCTAGATGAATACCCACGTCGATGTGTAAATCAAATTGAAAAATGGGAATCTATGCGCGAAGAAATGGTGAATAATACTAAACTTACACATACTCGGTCACATGAATATGGATCAAGAATAATAGAAGCAATGGAAACAAATATACCGTTCAAATTTGGAGGGAATGTTTTAAATAAAGGTCGCTTAATCAGCAATCTTCCAGAGAAGGCAGTTGTCGAAGTACCATGTGTTGTTGATCGTAGTGGGATTATGCCAACATATATCGGTGACTTGCCAGAGCAATTAGCAGCACTGAACAGAACAAATATTAATACCCAATTACTAACAATTGAGGCAGCAATGACTAGAAAACGTGAGCATGTCTACCAAGCTGCAATGTTAGATCCACATACAAGTGCAGAACTTTCAATAGATGACATCATCTCAATGTGTGACGAGCTAATTAAAGCACACGGAGACTGGCTCCCACAATTTATCGATAATAGATCAGCAGTTTTAAAGTAGAGAGTAGCGGGGACAGACCCCATTCTTTTTAAAGAATGGGGTCTGTCCCCGCAAAATTAATATCTAAATTCATCTCCAAATCAGGTGAAATACTCACCAATCACCTAAATCCATTCTCCTAATTAAGGAAAATACTCTCCTAATCAAAATATCCAAAAAATATAAAATGATCTAAAACTATAATCATAGTATACTAAATTTATACATATTAATTGACGAAGGAAAACATTGCTTTAGTCTCTTTTCTAAAAATATGTTCTTTAATACAGGAGAAATCGACTTTTGGCTAGTTCTATTTAAACTAGAAGCTATTTCAAAAGAAAGTAGAGGAGTACCTAAGCGGAAAAGCACGATGATAAGCTTGAACTGTTTTGTCATTCCTTGAACGAAACAACAAACCTTGCAAAACAGTCATGTTTAATTACCTTTAGGGCAAAGAATTTACTCATCAAAAAATAAATGATCTAAGAAAGGTTTTTCAATGGATGCTATAACTCAGATTCAAAAACAAACTCAAAAAAAATCCGTATTACTTCCCTACCTAGTTATCTTTATTGGTTATCTGGTTTTCGGATTCTCAGAAAATATTAAAGGACCAGCTATACCACGTATTCAAGCAGACTTTGGGATTGACGAGCTTCAAATTGGAACTCTTCTAGCATTTAATTCATTAGGCTTTTTATTAGCTTGTAGTTTTACTGGCTTATTATCAGCTAGGTATGGAATAAAATTAGCTAGTTTACTTGCTTTTGGATCCATGACTGTTTCTGGCGTGCTTATTTATCTTTCTAACCATTATTTCACATTTTCTCTTTCTTATTTCTTTATGTATATCGGAAATGGAATGCTCGAAATTGCATTGGCAATTCTAACGGCAAGAATTTTCACTAGAAATACAGGTTTTATGATGAATTTATCACATTTCTTCTATGGTCTTAGTTCAACAATTGCACCGATGTTGGCAACAGGCTTAATGGGATTGCATCTCTTTGGCCCTGAGTTAGGTTGGCGGGGGATGTATATATTCGTTCTTTCGCTATGCCTCATTCCTATGATACCGACAATTTTTAGTAAGTTTCCAAAGAATGAAGTAACGATGGCGGAGAGGATCCCTTTGAAAGTATTTGTAAAGGATCCTGTTGCATGGTTTATTATTAGCATTCTGTCATTAGGAGTTATTGTTGAATTGTCTATAGCTGGCTGGCTTGTTAATTTCTTAGAGAAAGCCTACCATTGGAGCGCAACTTCATCTTCAATAATGCTATCGGTGTTTTTTTTATGTTTTATGTTAGGGAGATTATTACTAGGGATCATTACGGATAAAATTGGTTTTATGAAATCAATTATCATTTTCGCAGCTATATCTGGGATTTCGACAATCCTTGGAACCATAATTGGATCATCAGCTGTATGGTTATTCGCACTGGCTGGATTAGGGGTAGCTCCTATTTATCCTACAGTTATGGCTTTATTAGCGAAACGCTATTCGAATGGTATCGATACAGCGATATCATTCACTGTAACAGTAATGGGGATTTCAACAGTAATCGGGAATTTCCTGATCGGAGCCATAATCGAGTTTTTCAAGAATTGGTTTAGTACATTATATGGAGCAGAAGTTGGATTAACTCGCGGTTTTCAGGCAGGGTTTGTATTTATCGGGTTATGTGGTATTTTATGTTCTATTTTAAGCATCATCTTGTTTCGGAATTTAAGAGTCAGGAACCAAGTCATGTAAAACGAAAAAAATAGACGAACCAACCTCCTTAACATAAGGGGTTGGTTTTTTCTGATTATGAAAATAATAAAATTCAGCAAATCTAGTTGCTCATTAAGGTTCATTCTTCTTTTCCATATTCGTTTTACTAATTGCATGGATATCTTCTTCCTCGGCAAATTCAGTTCCAAAAGCAAGAGAGGGATTTATTCCTGAATATCTAGTTTCGATTGATTGATCAGCATTTACACGATCCTGCAAGAATAAGTGAACAAAAACCTCTGCAGCCGTAATGATTGTAGCAGAAATTATACTTCCCCATGCTATTTGAAGGTAACTATCTAAAAGAATTGTCCCGAATATCCATACACTCAAGTATACTAACAAAAAATCTGAAATTGCTGCTGCTCTTTTACCAAGCTGAGGTAGGATGACTAACTCACCAAGAAGGTAGGAAGCGAGTGTAACAAAGAAACTAAAAGAAAGAATATCAATGATGGTCGCATCAAAGAATAAATCAAGACCAATTCCAAAGGCTATCAAACATGTAACGAATTTTATAAGTAACACATAAATATGTTTCATCATCAACCTCCTGTTTATTAGTTTAAATCAAAAAGCAAAATTTCATACATTGGAAGGAAAGAAATTTAACTTGAGTACTGAAGATGAGCAATCTAAAAATTAGTGTAGCAGTTTGGAAACTCAGTGGAAGAAAACTCTGCCTTTTTTTATTAGTGGTAAATTATAGAGTTAAACAAATGATGAAACAGAAAATGAAAGGGCTTTCTAAAAATAGTAGTATTTTTCCTAATCATAGTGACCTATTATCAAGTTATTGTCGGTGATAGAATTTAAATGTAAACAAAAACTAAAGAATATGACTGAGGGGGTTTTTTATTTGTTTAGTAAGAAAGCGATTACATCGTTAGTGTCATTGGCATTAATGGCGATGCTGGTTTTGGCAGGGTGTTCGTCGTCATCAAATTCTGATGGTGGAAGTGATTCGGGAGATTCAAAGGGTGAAAAGAAGGTTATTGAATTTATGCATTTATGGCCTGAAGGTAGTTCAAAAGCACAGTACACAATTGTTGATGACATTATTAAAAAGTATGAAAAAGAAAACCCAGATATAAAAATTGAAACAGAAATATTAGGAAATGAACAATACAAAGATAAAGTAAAAGTTCTTTCCGCTTCAAATGAGCTACCAGACGTTGGTATTACTTGGGCAGCTGGTTACCTACAACCTTTCGTTGATGGGAATATGTTTGCACCACTTGATGATGTAATCGAAAGTGATTTCAAAGATTCATTTGTATCAGGTACTACAGAAGCATATGCATTGGATGGTAAAACTTATGGATTGCCACTTGAATTAAATATTACACCTGTTTATTACAATAAAGAAATCTTTGAGAAGAATAATTTAGAAGTACCAAAAACATATGATGAATTTTTAACTGTTGTTGAAACACTCGTAGATAAAGGGATTACTCCTATTACAGTTGGTAATAAAGATCGTTGGACTGGTTCTATGTGGTATATGTACCTTGCTGATCGAATCGGTGGTCCAGAAACATTAACAAATGCGATCAACCGTACTGGTAGTTTTGAAGACCCAAGTCTAATTAAAGCAGCTGATGAAATTAAAAAGCTAGTAAAAATGGGAGCATTTGAAAAAGGATTTAACGGCTTATCAAACGATGAAGCAAAAGGTTATTTCATGAATGAACAAGCGGCTATGTACTTAATGGCAACTTGGGAATTACCAAACTATACAACGAGTCCTGATGTAGATCAAGCTTTCAAAGATAAAGTTGGTTACTTTAAGTTCCCTACCTATGACGGCGGAAAAGGTGACATTGATAGTTTTGTAGGTGGACCTGGTGTTGGTCTATTTGTATCAGAAAAATCTGAAGTTAAAGAAGAAGCAAAAGAATTTGTGTCTTACTTAGTTACAGAATGGGGTAAACGTTCCGTTACAGATGCAGGTGTTATTCCAGCAACAGTTGTAGATACATCTAATACAGATCTTGATCAAATGTACATCGACATTCTTAATGATTTAGGTAATGCAACTAATCTTACATTATATGCTGATGTTCAAATGAGTCCTAATGTTGCAGAAGTTCATTTAGACATGATTCAGGCATTGTTCGGTGATCAAGTTACACCGGAAGAATTCGCTAAAAAGCAAGAGGAAGCACTTGCTAGTGAAGAATAAATCATAATATTTTTTTGAAAAATAGTGAATGACTCAAAGTAATCAAGGGTCAGACCCCTAATCTCACTAAATAGAATCTTTACTTAAAAAAGGGTTCAATGAATTGGTGATTGTAGAGGGGGTCAGACCTTTTTGAGTCAACGTATTCATCATAGAGGAGAGGAGCTTAGAAGATGAAAAATGTAATGTCAAACAAACTTGTCATTGCTCTTTACGTACTTCCTGCATTACTTCTAATTTTAGTCTTAATCTATATTCCTATTATTTTAACTGGTTATTATGGTTTGATGGACTGGGATGGAATTGGACAGATGAAGTTTATTGGACTTGAAAACTATATAAATTTAATGAAAGATAAAATGTTTTGGGATAGTACCTACCATTCGTTTTTATTAGCAATATTCTCTACTATTAGTTTAATTGGTTATTTAATTATCTCAATGGTCCTAGCTAGTAATATAAAGGGAGCAGATCTATTCAGGAAAATATATCTCATTCCAATGTTATTATCGTCTGTTGCAATTGCACAGCTTTGGTCGAAAATTTTTGACCCAGCAAATGGTATGCTTAATAGCTTACTTACTACATTAGGTATGAAAGAAACACCATTGTGGTTGGCTGATCCTGACATTGTATTATTTGCTATTTTTATTCCGATCATATGGCAATACGCCGGTTTCTACATCATTATTTATTATGCTGCCTTAAAAAATGTTCCAGAGGAAATTATCGAGGCTGCTAAAATTGATGGTGCTAGCCCATTTCAAATTGCTTATAAAATAAAGTTACCTCTGATCTCAGCTGTATTTAAAGTTACGATTGTTTTGGCTATTGTTGGTTCATTAAAGTATTTTGACTTAATCTTTGTTTTGACAGGCGGAGGACCTAATGGTGCAAGTGAGGTTATCGCATCTTATATGTATAAAGAAGCATTTAAAACGTATGATTTTGGCTACGGAAGTGCGGTTGGATTTGCATTGCTAGTAATTTGTCTAGTCATGACGTGGCTTATCAGTAAACTAACTCAATCAAAAGACGCAGGACAATTTTAAAAAGGGGAGTGAAAAAGGTGAGTGAGGTTGCAGCAGGAAAGCAAACAAAAAATACCCAGATCACATCACCCAAAACGAATAATTCTTTTGGGAAACGTATTGGATTTGGTGTATTATACCTAGTCTTAGCTATAATCGCAATTTTTCAGATTTACCCATTGGTTTGGTTATTCTTTTTCTCATTGAAAACAAATCAAGAAGTCTTTGGTATGTCCCCGTTCGCTTTACCAAAAGATCCTCAATGGGGAAATTACGTAAAAGTTTGGACACAGGGAGATATTGGCCTCTATTTTATTAATAGTGTGTGGATCACGATTGTAGCTGTATTTTTAACTATTATCTTAGCAAGCTTTGTAACATTTGCAATTACTAGATTGTATTGGAAGTTTAGTAAGCTTGTGCTTGGATTGTTTATGGTGGGTATAATGATCCCTTTGCATTCAACATTAATTCCATTATTTAGTTTTTATAATAATTTGAATTTAATTGACAATCCACTATCAATTATTTTATCTTATACTGCATTTAATTTACCATTAACAATTATGATCTTATCAGGGTTTTATCAGGCACTTCCTCGTGAAATTGAAGAGGCTGCTGTTATGGATGGTTGTTCTATTCATCGGATTTTTTTCCGAATTACTCTTCCAATGACAACACCAGTAATCGCAACTACTGCAATCATTAATATGATTTATAACTGGAATGAATTTGTGTTTGTTAACACATTTATAAGCTCTGATAAGTGGAAGACATTAACTGTTGGTGTTAATAACTTTGTTGGACAATATTTGACCGATTGGGGTGCAATAGGAGCTACCTTAATGATTAGTATTGTTCCGATTTTGATTGCCTTTCTTCTATTAAGTAATCGTATTGTAGACGGTATTGCGGCTGGATCTGTAAAAGGTTAATAAATTCAAAGGAGTATTATAAAATGACGAAAAATCAATTTTTTAATGCACATCATTCTCCAATTGGATCATTTTCAAGTTTTACACTAGGTTTTCCTGGAAGTGGTGGAGGACTAGACTTAGAACTAGGTCGTTCACCCAAAAAAAGTGTCTATGTAGGGGTGGAATCTTCAGAAAAAGAAGGGGTATATGATGCTTTACCTTTTTTTGATTTAGGTGAGGATGAAAGTAAACGTTATGATATTGAAAATCCTGACCCAGATCAAAATAAACAAAAAATCATCTTTCCTTATGATAAAAGACACGTTGAACGAGAATTTAAACTTGGTACTGATACATGGAAAGCCGGGGATCTAACATTCACGATCTATTCTCAAGCATCGTCTATCCCAGAACCAGGGACTGCTACAGATAGAGAAATGATGTTAGCCTTAGTCCCTGCCGTACTAGCAGAAGTTACCATAGATAATATAAAAGGAACAAAAACACGTCGTGCCTTTTTCGGATATGAAGGTAGTGATGTTTATAGTTCAATGAGACGACTTGATGATACTTGCGAAAGTCTATCAGGTGTAGGTCAGGGAAGACTTACAGCATTAACTTCTTCAGACATAGAAGTTAAATCGGCTCTTCACTTTAGCTTAGAAAATATTTTAACCACAGAACTTGAAGAAAATTGGACCTTTGGTTTAGGCCCATTGGGTGCTATGGTTATGGACGTTCCTGCAGGACAAAAGAAAACGTATCAATTTGCGATAAGCTTTTTCCGTGCTGGCTTTGTCACAGCAGGTTTAGATTCAACTTATTACTATACAAATTATTTTAAGAATATCGAGGATGTTTCACGTTTTACGTTGGATAACTTTGAATTATTAAAGCAACGTGCGCTTAAATCTAATGAACTACTAAATGTGGAGCACCTATCTGAGGATCAAAAGTTTATGATGGCTCATTCAATTCGTAGTTATTATGGATGTACACAGTTGCTTGATGTCGCAGGTGAACCTTTTTGGGTAGTTAATGAAGGTGAATATCGAATGATGAATACGTTCGATTTAACCGTGGATCAACTTTTTTTTGAATTAAAAATGAATCCCTGGACAGTAAAAAATGAATTGGATATGTTCGTCAATGAATTTAGTTATTATGACCGGGTACGTTTTCAAAATGATGACAAAGAATATCCTGGTGGTATTAGTTTTACTCATGATATGGGTGTAGCTAACACTATTTCTCGTCCACATTATTCTTCATATGAAATGTATGGTATTGATGGATGTTTTTCTCATATGACTTCTGAACAACTTGTTAATTGGGTGTTAACTGCATCAGTGTATGTGCAACAATCAGGTGATGAAAAGTGGTTAGAAGAAAATTTAGATATATTTGTACAATGCTTAACGAGTATGGTAAACCGAGACCATCCAGAGCCTGAAAAAAGAAACGGAATTATGAGCTTGGATTCTTCTCGAGTTATGGGCGGGGCAGAAATAACAACTTATGATAGTCTTGATGTATCTCTTGGTCAAGCTAGAAATAATATTTACTTAGCAGGTAAATCATGGGCAGCCTACGTCGCTCTGGAAAAAGTTCTAAACGAAAATGGTATGGTAGATAGTGCACAGCTGGCAGGAGAGCAAGCAGATAAGTGTGCTGGAAGTATCGTAGGTTTTGTAACACCCGATGGCTATATTCCCGCTGTTGTTGGCGAAGGAAATGACTCCAAAATTATTCCTGCAATTGAAGGCCTACTTTTCCCTTATTTCACCAATTGTAAAGAAGCACTAGATCCGGAAGGTCGTTTTGGAACATATGTACAAGTGTTGAAAAAACACCTGGAAGTTGTTTTAGTAGATGGAGTATGTCTTTTTGAAGACGGTGGTTGGAAAATTTCCTCTACAAGTAATAATTCATGGTTAAGTAAGATTTACTTATCGCAATTTATTGCTCGACAAATTCTTCATGTACGCTGGGATGAAAAAGGAGCAAAATCTGATGAGGCTCATGTAAAATGGCTAACTCACCCGACATTATCTGTATGGAGTTGGAGTGATCAAATTATTTCTGGGGAAATTACTGGAAGTAAATATTACCCTCGAGGTGTAACAAGTATTTTATGGCTTGAAGAAAACAAAGAAAATTTCCCAGAAAAAGATAGTGTAGAGACTCTATAACACTGAAATAACAGACTGTCTAATATAGGTCTATACCCAATAAATTGCAAATTTAATTGAATGACTTTCTTAGGAATAGTTCTATTAAATTAGGGATTATCGGGTCCAGACCTTTATTTTAGGCAGTCCTTTTTCAATATGCTACAGTAAAAAACATACTTGGTATTAGGCATAATGTAAAATGCTATGGGGAAAAATCAATTTCATTTACCCTTTTAGAGAATGAATATAAATAATAGGCAACGATTTAGAGTTTTGATAGAATAAATAACATAGTGTTTATCAAAGAATTCAAACATTGGAAGGAGTCCTCAAATATGATTGAATTAGAAAGTTTACACCATATTAGCCTCTCTGTTACCAATTTACAAAAGGCAAAGCATTTTTACGGAACAATGTTGGGATTCGAGGAGTTAAAACGTCCTGATTTTGACTTTCCAGGTGCTTGGTATCGTGTGGGAAACCAACAACTTCACTTAATCGTACACGAAAAATCAGCGACATTACGAAGTGATAATGAAATAAATTCAAAAGAGGGACACTTTGCGATTCGAGTAAAGAGTTATTATGAAACATTAAATCATCTCAAAGGACTTAAAATTAAACTAAAAGAAAAACCAAATAGTGATAGTGGTTTCGCACAGATTTTTTGTATGGATCCTGATTTGAATTTAATTGAGTTTAACGTTGATCAAAAATCACTTAAAGAATAGGCTCTTTGATATCTCTAGATATCACTTTTTTTAGCTAAAAAAAAGAATAGTTGATTACTTGTATGATAAATATTATAAAATGTTAATCAAAAAACAACTTTAAAAATTTTGAATTTTAAGGGGGCTGTCCAGATAGTCGTATTTTCGACTTTTGGATACCCCTTTTAATATTTCAAAACCCTGATTTATCAGCATTTTTGATTATTACATTTGAGGGGGGGGCCACTAATAGGACAGCCCCTTTTTTTAATCGTTTTTTCTATTTAATTAACTATGATAGCGTTTAATATTGTATGATAAAGAAAAGAGGTTCTATAACTATTATCCTACTACTAGTTTGTGGATGGATAGATATTTTGGTGTATCAGCTTCGTTCTAATATGACCGACATTTTCATAATTGACATGTGTTGTTCTGTCATAGTATCTAAATTTATATTTGTTTTGTCAGTAGTATGATGTCTAGCTCCAATAGTTCGTCTTTGAAAAATGAGAATGTCTAGAGAGTGGGGAAATTCAAAATCTTCCTCCTAGGTCATAAGTCACCTAGGAATAGAAGGTAAAGAACATTTTTTATTCTTGAGGGTCAATGCTTGTCGGAGCTGAATAGGGTGCTTGTGCCCTTCTTGGATTTTTCTCCAAAGGAGTTTTTATATGATAGTAATGTTAGGTAAATATAATACACTACGTAATCAAATTTTGCTGATATTTTTGAGTGTGATGATTATTGTCCTTTGTTTTGTTGGGGTAATGACATATAACATTGTCTCAGGCTTATTGAAAAATAATGCAGAAAAACAAATTCAACAAACAGCGATTGAAGCGAATGGACGTATGGAGTCCTTATATCAACAAATTGATATGCTAACAAAGCAAATCTCAACAGATTCGTATGTTCAACAAGTTTTATTAACCGAAATACAAGGGAAATTAGCCGATTTTACGGAGAGACAAAGGTTATCAAAGATTGGTAACAGGTATCAAGCGTATTCAAACGGAATAAATTCATTTGAGATTTTTTCTGCAAAATACCGAAAACTCGTCCCATTAGACGATGAGGGATTGATCAGCCGTGTCCATTCAAAATGGATAGATGAAGCTGATAAAGCAGGGGGAAAGTTGGTATGGATTGGACAAGATCCAAAGGAGCCGGAGTTTTTCCTTGCAATCAGAAGGATTAGTTTAATGGATCGTTGGTTTTCAAATGGTGGATATTTAGTCGTACAAATTAACAAAAATTATTTCCAATTCACGGAATCAAGCCAAGATGATAATTATATGTTATTACTGGACAAAAGTAATAAACAAATCACATCAAATTATCAAGGTGATATAGATCGGGTTATCTCTGAGGATGGGGCATTATTGACATTAGATGAAAACGATTACATGTTAATAAAACAAGAATCTGAAATAACAGGTTGGACTTTGAACATCTTAACCCCAGTTAATGTATTGATGGAAGGTATATCTGTTTTAAGAGGTGCTATTATCCTATCAGGAGCATTTGGGTTTCTTATATTCGTTATTTCATCATTTTTACTTACTACAATGATCACGAACCCGATCTTAAAATTGACAAAAACAATGAAAAGAGCAAGTGATGGGGAGTTAACATTAAATCCTGAAATCTCGTCAACAATTGAAATAAATGAATTAAATCGAACCTATAATGAATTGGTTGAAAACACCAATCATTTAATTCAAGTGGTATATGAAAAAGAAATTGTAAAGAGTCAGGCAGAATTAAAAGCATTGCAGGCACAAATCAATCCTCACTTTTTATTTAATACATTGGATGCACTTTATTGGTCACTCGATGAAAAAGGAGAAGATGAACTAGCGGAATCTGTTATTGCTATGTCAGAGCTATTCCGCTATACGATTAGCAACAAAAATCAGAATGAATGGATGGCAATGAAACAAGAAATTGAGCATGTTGAATTGTATATGCAGCTAATGAAAATGAGGTTTGGTGAACGTTTCTCATGGAGTGTGGAATTACCTGCTAAATTCGAACAGATTAAAATTCCAAAACTACTCATTCAACCAATCGTTGAAAATGCTATTTTACACGGAGTCGGAAATAAAATAGGTCAGGGTTATGTAAAGGTTATCGTAGAGGCTTCGAAATTTAAAAATAACTTAGTTATATCAGTAAAAGATAATGGACCTGGGATGGACAAAGATAAGATCGCGAAAATTAGGAGTTTAATTGAAACAGGAAAGGTTTCCTCTATGAAAGGAAATGGGATGGCGATTGCTAATGTTCATAAACGCTTACAACTCTATTATAAAAGTGATGAGATGAATAATATAGACATTCAGAGTGAAATAAACAAAGGGACTTGTTTTACTTTTGAGATACCAATTAATGGGGGATGGTCTAATGATGAACAAAGTGATTCTAATTGTTGACGATGAGCCTAAAACAAGACAAGGCTTAAAGAAAACTTTAGAGGGTTGGTCAGATGGGAGTTATGAGGTTATTAGTGAAGACAGTGCTGCAGCTGCGATTAAAATATTAAGTGAAAGAAAGATAGATATTTTAATAACAGATATATCAATGCCTGAAATAAGTGGGATAGAAATGTTGAAAATGTTGAAAATCCAGCAACAATATCCAGTTGTTATTATTATTTCTGCTTATTCGGAATTCAACTATGCACAAGAGGCAATCCAACTAGGCGTGTTAGATTATCTACTAAAACCAATTGGCAAAGAGAAATTAATAGAGGCAGTGGAACAAGCGATTGTGGTTCAAGAAAAGAAGGAGCGTCAAGGAAAGATCCACAAAATTGTTGACGATATATTGGTAGATGTGAAAGTAGATGATCGTGTTGAGGATTCACCTATTCAAATGGCGATAAACTATGTTGATGCAAACATAGATAAGCCACTAACCTTGAAGGAAGTAGCAAATTATGTGCATTTAAACCCAAGTTATTTTAGCGTTTTATTTAAAGAACAAGCAAAGATGAACTTTAGTGAATATGTCACTAGGAGCCGGTTGCAAAAAGCGAAGAATTTATTAATTGTTTCTAATCTTTCTGTGGGTGAAATTGCTGAAAATGTAGGCTATAGTACCGCAAAGTATTTTATTAAACTCTTTAAAGAATATGAGGGGCAAACCCCAAGTAAATATCGAAAAAGTTCAACCATTCATGAAAATTGAAAAAAGTAGATCTTTTACAAAGGACTAATGAATTTGTGAATATACAACAATCAAATAAAGGGGATTTTGTATATGAAGGGGAAAACGGCTTCAATGCTGGGTATACTAGTATTAATAGTAGGGTCAGTGATAGTAGGATGTTCTAGTTTAACAATAACGAGTAACAAAGGGGGATCGAAATCGACAGAAATAGTAACTGTGAAATTAATGCATTTATGGCCAGCTAGAAGTTCTAAACAACATAATTTGATTGTAAATGACATAGTTGCCGAGTATGAAAAGATAAATCCCAATGTGGAAATTGAACAAGAAATGATAAGTAATGAACAATATAAAGAAAAGTTAAAAATATTATCAGCATCTAATGAACTCCCTGACGTAGGGATGACCTGGGCTGCTGGATTCTTAGATCCTTATGTAAAAGGAAATAAATTTGCAACCCTCGATGATTTATTAGAAGGAGAACTCGGGGATTCGTTTATTTCCGGAGCGCCAAGAGCATATGCTGTTCGCGGAAAAACATACGGTTTACCACTTGAATTGAATATTGTACCAGTCTTTTATAATAAGAAAATATTTGAGGAATATAATTTAAAAATCCCTGAAACCTATAAGGAATTTATTAATATAATAAGTAAATTAAATGAAAATGGTGTAACGCCTATCACTTTAGGGAACAAAGATCGTTGGTCAGGCTCGCTTTGGTATATGTATTTAGCCGATCGGATTAGCGGGACAGAAACAGTTACAAAGGCAATTAATCGTACTGGCACGTTTAAAGACCCCGCCTTAGTTCAAGCAGCAACTGAAATTCAGAACTTGGTCGGTATGAATGCTTTTGTAAAGGATTTTAATGGTTTATCAAATGAGGAAGCGAAAAGTTTGTTTACGAATGAACAGGCTGCAATGTACTTAATGGCCACATGGGAACTGCCAAACTTCACGACAAATGAGGATATCGTAGAGGATTTTCGCAATTCAGTGGGCTTCTTTAAATTTCCTACTATTGAAGGTGGAAAAGGAGATATTAATAGTTTTGTTGGTGGGCCTGGGGTAGGCTTGTTTGTATCGGAAAATTCACTTGTGAAAGAAGAAGCGAAAAGGTTCGTACAGTTCTTTGTTGAAAAGTGGGGAGAAAGATCTGTTACAGATGCAGGTGTGATTCCAGCGACAAAGGTTGATACGACCAATTTAGAATTACCACAAATGTATATTGATGTATTAAATCAATTGAATAATGCAAGTAACATAACCTTATATGCAGATGTACAAATGGGTGCCTCTGTTGCTGAGGAACATCTGAATCAGATTCAAGCACTATTTGGTGGAGCGATAACACCTGAGGAGTTTGCTAAGGGACATGAAGAAGTTCTTGAGAATAATAAATAAATTACTACTAGAAATAACATTAAAAAAGCTGCTAGATTCTATCATAAAGGGTTTAGTCCAGGAAAAGGGATATCATTATGAAATGTAAATACATCCTGATGTAAAATTAAGCGCTACTAATCCTGAGGGTGCTAGAATTGAGAGTAAAATATATGGAAGGACATGTTATTTGACCAAAATATAGTGTTGAGAACATAGTGTTTTAACATCAAAGAAAACTGATTTCATAACTTTCAGAAAAATATTAATATGATGAATTTATTTATTACATCTACTTGGAGAACTAGAAAAGAGCCTTGAAAACAAAGAAAAAGCTCGTATTATTAGGAGGAAATATGGCATATAAATCGATTGTATTTACTGGTGGTGGTTCTGCAGGCCATGTAACGCCAAATTTGGCATTAATCAGTGAGATTGATGTCGATGATTGGGATATACACTATATCGGATCAACACAGGGAATTGAAAAGGAATTAATAGATCAAATCAAAATACCCTATTATGGGATAAGTAGTGGGAAAATGAGAAGGTATATAGACCTTGAGAATATATTTGATTTATTTAGAGTGATAAAGGGCTGTTCGGAAGCTAGGAGAATCTTGAAAAAGGTAAAACCAGATTTAGTATTTTCAAAAGGAGGGTTTGTATCAGTACCTGTTATTGTTGCAGCAAGTTCATTAAAAATCCCTATCTTTATTCATGAAAGTGATATCACTCCTGGGCTTGCTAATAAAATATCCCAAAGATTTGCATCAAAGATATTTACCTCGTTTGAAGAAACAAAAAAATACTTTCCTGTAAAAAAGACTATGGTTATTGGTTCTCCTATAAGGAAAGAAATAATGAGTGGTACAGCATCGAGAGGATATAGGCTTCTAGGATTTGATGACTCACGTCCGATATTAACCATAATGGGTGGGAGCTTAGGTGCTAAGAAAATTAATGAAGCTGTTAGAAAATCATTGAAGGAATTAACTATAAAGTATCAGATTGTTCATATATGTGGAAAAAATCAAATCGATCCTCACTTATTAGGTGTTTCAGGTTATCAACAATTTGAATATGTTTATGAGGAATTAGCAGACATTTTAGCAGCGACTAACCTTGTTGTCACGAGAGGTGGTTCGAATTCCATTTTTGAATTTAAGGCATTAAAAATACCGATGCTTATTATACCTCTACCTTTACACCAAAGTAGAGGAGATCAAATTTTAAATGCCAATTCATTCGAGAATAATGGGTATTCTGTTACATTAGCGGAAGAAGGACTAACCCCTGATTCATTGGTCGAATACTTGGAAATCGTTCAAAGACAGAGTGATGATATTAGAAGAAATATGGAATCATCATTGAATAGGGATACACTATCTTTACTAAAAAGTGAAATTGAAAATGTGCTAATCTCATCATAAAACGTTTGACTCAAAACCAGGATTCATTCTCTATGGAATCCTGGTTTTATCTATCCAGATATCCATTTTCATTTAAGACATAATTATTTGGTAGATAAGGTTGGAAAGTAGATCAAAAGCTAAATTTATTCTTTCTATTGAATTAAAAATGTCTTTTAGGGTAATAGATTAAAGTAGGTCTTATTCCATAGATATACCAAATCAGGGAGGGAAGAAGAAGAAGGATACAGCTGAAATATCTATGATACGAAAGAATTTGATATTCATAAATTGAGACCAAGATAGCAGACCTAACAAGGGGTTAAGAGTACAAATTTATCTGTATTTGATATAAAGAAGCGAAATTCCGAATGGTGTGTGTACTCGAACCTTCAATCTAATTCGGTGGATAGTGACAATATTATTTAACGGCAGTTTATCGACAAGCAGATAATCAATATGCAATGGTTGTGAAATCTTTACTATAAGAATGAAGACCTAAATAAGTTTCGTTATTATTGATAACAGAATGAGATTAATATCTAATAGGCAAACTAGATTTATTGTTATGAAATGGGTATGAGTGGAGGTGAATGAGATAGGTTTTTTAGATAGATTATTTGGAAGTAAATCAATTGAAAATAATAAGGAGCTGAAGGAAATGACAAACATTAAATTAGCGGTAATTTATTATAGTTCCTCTGGAACAAACTATAAATTGTCTGGTTGGGCAGAAGAAGGCGCAAAAGAAGCAGGTGCTGAAGTAAAGGTTTTGAAGGTACCAGAAACAGCTCCACAATCAGCGATTGATTCTAATCCGGTATGGAAAGCACATGTTGATGCAACAAGTGCTGTACCAGAGGTAAACTTAGATGACCTTGAGTGGGCAGATGCGATCATTTTTAGCGTACCAACTAGATTTGGTAATATGCCATCACAAATGAAGGCTTTTCTAGATACCACAGGTGGTTTATGGTTTAACGGAAAATTAGTAAATAAAGTAGTAAGTGCGATGTCATCCGCACAAAATCCACATGGTGGACAAGAAGCAACGATTTTATCACTTTATACTACCATGTATCATTGGGGGTCAATCGTAGCATCACCAGGTTATACTGATCCAGTTCTTTATGGAGCTGGTGGAAATCCATATGGTACAAGTGTAACAGTCGACCAAGATGGAAAGATGGTTGAAGATGTTCAAGCAGCGGTCAAACATCAAGCAAAACGAACAGTTAAAGTCGCAGAATGGGTTAAAAAAGGAATGCAATAAAGAGTAAAGAGAGCTAATCCAGTAGAATTTATTTACTGGTTAGCCTTTTTTTGATTGTTTTTAAAGATCAAAATAAAAATAAACTCTTACTACCTGAAATACTAGATATATGTTAACGTGTGAGAGAAGTTCTTAATGATCGAAGCAGTATTTATAAGTGCTTTGTAAATAGAATGTTTTCTAGCACGAGGGAAAAACTAAACACTATTTTCCTATGGCATAAGCCAATCCGTCCAGAAGGTTAAAGAGTAACCTCCAGCCGGCACGTCCTATACTTTTCGCTGATAAACGGATGCCTTTGCTTTTTATTAAGAAAGGAGTAAGAATTATATTATTGATGATGCAGAAACTAAATTCACTTATGGAACGAAAATTACAAATACGTCAAAAGGATGTTTGTATACGGTAGGTTACACACTCATGCCAATTGGTATCATCTCGTTAATTCTTGGAATTTGGATGTTTACTTTACCAGACCCATTTATTGGTCTCATACCTATATTTGCGTCATTTATTACTGTTTTGCTAGCGATTGGTATTATAAGAGATGTTAGCAAACAACAGCGAATTGAGCTTTCCATACGGGTTACTCCAGAAGGAATCTATGATTCTTTTAAAAATGTTGATAAACAAACAGAGGAAAATAAGTTCTTTCCTTTTCAAAAAATTAAAACCTTATACATAGCTAGAGAATCAATGATAATGGCAGGGAATCAAAACTCAAATAATTTCTATGTGAAACCCAGGCTTTTTTGGGAGTGGGAAGAAAATGGGCAAAAGCATTATCGATCAGTCGTTATTGAAGAAAGAGAGCATTTTTTGAAGTTGCTTGAGCAATTTCCAGTTGATATCCCTTTAAAATCGATAGAATATGGAATGAATTTAATTCCTGATCATTTTCTTTCTATTATTTTATCAAATACAGAGTCAGTTGAAGTAAAAAGAACAGAACCCTTGAATTTACCTTTTGAAATATGTGTCTTCAAAATGAAACCTCTTCCTAGATGGCAATCTAGTGAAGATAAGGAAGGAAGAAATGAACTTTACAATAAACTTAATAAAATAGGAAAATACGTTTTTAACCTTGTGGTATTGGTTATTTTCCTATCTACTATTTTTGTGATGCCATCTTGGGATCTCGTGGAGGGTGAGTTTGTAACTATCCATAAGCTCTGGGTGAATGTAAGTTATCCTATCGTATTAATCATCTTTTTTTATTTTAGAGCAGGTTTCCCTTGGAAGAAAATCATTGTGCAAACATTTCTTGTAGCTGGAACATTTATAGTAGGTGGAATCCTCGCTTACATTGTAAGAGGAGTGTCGGATGAATACGTCGTAGCTATTCTTTTATTTGGTACTTTTTCACTGTTTATTGTTCCCTTGTCGTTCGTTCTTGGAAAACTATTGTATTGGTTATGGTTAGCTATTAGTGCACTAATTAGTTATGCAGGTCTTATGCCTAAGAGGAAAGTTATTGACAATTAGTAAGTTCACTAATCGTCTTTTATTTATTATTAACTTTCCTACCTAAGGATATCTATCCTACATTATCGCACCATCCTGCTGCATTTTTTACAACCTATGAATATTGATGAGAATGAAATAAGAAACTTCATATCTATATAGTGATATACTTTTTCCTCTTCAGCAACCTCCACTATTGCCAACATGTGGTGTAGATTTAATATTCTCAAAAAAGACGTATTGAATATATAGATGGCTATGTTAAAATTCAAGCGGAACTAAATTAGGTATTGAAATTGATGAAGAACATCATAGGAAACTTGCTAATGCAGGACATAATTGGCACAATCCTGTTTGGAGACATAAAAATGAGTGGTAATTATAATGGTTTGAAAGGATGAGCACATTCGTAGCTCATCCTTTCTGTTGTAATAGGTTCTTTTCTATAAGTTTGTTGCTCCTGTATGGTAAATATTGAATTTTGGGTTTTTACTGTATGCATTGGAGCTATGTTAAAAGAAAATGACAAAATAATTAAGCTGAAAACGTATAGTCGTGCTTTTTACGAAAATCAACAATCTTTGCGAAAAAAGCCTTTTAATAAGCTATACGTTTAGGAACTTCACACAAACAGGGTCTGGTACTGATACATCTGACTGTACTAAGGTTAACTTACCTGTTTCTGAATCTCTTGCAAACAAAACAAGATTACTGCTTTCTTGATTCGAGGCAACAATGAATTTTTCTGTTGGATCTAGAACGAAATCACGAGGCCAGTTACCTTCTGTTGCTGTGTATTCCAGCAATGTTAATTCACCATTGTCTTGATTAACACTGAAAACAGCAATACTGTCATGTCCACGGTTTCCTGCATAAACAAAACGACCATCTGAAGAGATGTGGATTCCACTTCCTTGACTATTTTCTTTGAAGTCATCAGGAATAGTAGAAATGTACTGTAGTTCGGTGAAAATACCACTTTCAGAATTATAACTTAAAACAATCACTTCATTGCTAAGCTCTGTCATCACATAAGCAAATTTCCCATTTGGATGGAAAGTAATGTGCCTTGGACCACTGCCAGCTTTAACTAGCAAAGTGTGAGCTTCTTCTAACTTACCATCTTCTGTCTTATATGTAATCAGTTTATCAATCCCTAAATCAATGGCCACAACATACTTTTCATCTGGTGTAAATCCAGAAAAATGAGTGTGAGGTTTTTCTTGTCTCTCATGTGGACCTTTGCCTTTATGTTCCTTGATAGAAACGACCGGATCAATAGTACCATCCTCATTTACTAGAAAAGATTCAATAGTTCCTTTATGATAATTCGCGGTCACTACTTGACGGTTTTGATGATCAATACTTACATGACAAGGTGATGCACCTTCAATTAGTTGACGATTTACTGCAGTCAGTTCACCTGTTTGATTGTTGATTTCATAGGATGCGACCCCACCATCACTACCTTCTTTGACGACAGCATATAGTGTTTTGTTATCGTTACTAACCGTTACATAAGTAGGGTTATCCAATTCAGCAACAGCTTTAACCTCACCAAGTTTTGCTGTTTCAGTATCTAATGTGAAACGATAAATACCTTTGCTAGCACCTTTTGTATAAGTACCAATATAACCTGAGAATGTTGACAAGATTTTTGCTCCCTTCTTTCCTTTACTACCTTCATTATATCGTTTGTTTAAGTTCATCAACAACATTTTGATATAACTATTTTATAATTAATGCTACTATAATAGTATTTAGAAAAAAAGACAAAGGAGCAAAAGATCATGTTAAGGCGTTTTTATTCATATTATATCCCGCATAAGAGACTTTTCATTATAGATTTTAGCTGTGCAATTATTGCAGGATTACTTGAGCTAGCATTTCCGCTTGCTGTTCAATGGTTTATTGATTCTTTGTTGCCTAGTGAAGATTGGTCAGCCATTGTATCTGTTAGTATAGGACTATTGTTTCTCTATATTGTTAGTACATTTTTACAATTTGTTGTCAATTATTGGGGACATAAACTAGGAATTAATATTGAAACTGACATGCGAAAACAGTTATTCCAACATGTTCAGAAGCAATCATTTCGATTTTTTGATAATACTAAAACCGGTAATCTTATGAGTCGAATAACCAACGATTTAATGGATATAGGTGAGCTTGCACACCATGGTCCAGAAGATTTATTTATTTCTGTGATGACATTCTTCGGAGCTTTTTGGATAATGTTTAGTATTAATGCCAAACTTGCATTAGTTGCATTAGTTATTTTACCATTCCTTGCATGGCTCATTGTTGTTAGTAATTTAAAGATGAATAAGGCATGGAAAAAAATGTTTGTTGAAATTGCAGATGTCAACTCTCGGGTAGAGGATAGTGTTTCTGGTGTTCGTGTTGTTCAATCGTTTACAAATGAGAACTATGAAAACAGTCGTTTCTCAACGAATAACAAGAAATTCCGTAAAGCGAAACTCGGTGGATATAAGATTATGTCATTTAGTTTATCGGGTATTTATATGATGACACGTTTTGTTACCCTTGCAGTCCTTGTATTTGGAGCATGGTTAAGTTATACCAATCAGCTTACATATGGAGAACTAGTTGGGTTTGTTCTATATATTAATGTTCTATTTAAACCAGTTGATAAAATAAGTGCTTTAATGGAACTATATCCAAAAGGAATGGCTGGGTTTAAGAGATTTACTGAATTGATTGATACTGCTCCAGATGTGGTGGATAGAAAAGACGCAGTCCAAGTAGAATCACTCCGAGGCAACATTGTTTTTAATGATGTATCATTTGGTTACGATGAGCATAAACGTGTTTTAAATGAGGTTGATTTAACAATTTCAGCTGGGAATACGATCGCTTTTGTAGGTACTTCTGGTGCAGGGAAAACAACAATCTGTTCACTCATTCCAAGATTTTATGATATTGATAGTGGCTCTATTAAAATTGATGGAATTGATATTCGGGATATGACTAAGCAATCTCTGCGTTCCAATATTGGTATTGTTCAACAAGATGTGTTTCTTTTCACAGGTACACTTAGAGATAATATAGCCTACGGAAAATTGAATGCAACACAATTAGAAATTGAAGAAGCAGCCAAAAGAGCACATTTAGAAAGTTTTATAGACTCGTTGCCATTTGGGTATGATACGCAAATCGGAGAGAGGGGATTAAAACTTTCAGGGGGGCAAAAGCAGCGAATTGCAATCGCAAGAATGTTTTTGAAAAACCCGCCAATTTTAATACTGGATGAAGCAACCTCTGCTCTTGATACAGAAACAGAACTAATCATTCAACAAGCGCTAACAGAGCTTGCAAAAAATCGCACAACTCTTATCATCGCACATAGATTGGCAACTATCCGTAATGCTGATCGAATTGTCGTTGTAACAGAAGATGGTATTGCTGAAGAAGGGAGTCATGAAGAATTAATTGAAAAAGATGGGATTTTTGCAAATTTACATCGAGTACAATATCAAAGATAAATGAATGTAAAGAAAAATGAAGGTTTACGTAATTAGAAAAGGAAGGGACATGATCATGCCCCTTTTTTCTGACAGTTCTGAAGTAAACAGTACTCTCGTTACTTGCTAGTAGATAATAATCGTTAAAATAACGTACAAAAAAACTCAGTCTTAATTGATGAGTTTTTTTGTCTTTTTCTAGTTAGATCGCAATTTTTTACAAAAGTAATCCATCCACTCCATCAACACGCCCCACCTATTAAGTTCCCAAATGTTACAGATGATTACACCTACAATCATAATATTATCAGGAGAGGATTTGATACAAATATAATAGCTAAAGTACACATACTGATACTTTGCTTAACCTGATAAAAAAAACAAAGAAACAAAACAAGTACTATAATGTTGGATAAAACGTAAAGTAGAACTAGTTTAAAAATTGAGAAACTTGTAATATAGTTTTATTAAATTATTATTTAACGAAAAAGTAAAACAACAGTAATTATGGTCACTCTTGCTATTACAGAATGAATGGGAAAAATTGTTCATAACATATGTACTCAGATAGTTTGATGAAGTGTTAGTTTACTACTTTTGGAAAATGTGAATGTTTATACATATATTTGTTAGGTTGAGTCACTTACATATCATAAGATACAATTGAATAGAGATTTAAATGGTGGGAATTTCCTCTATTATGTCTTGAATGATAAGGAAATCACTTATGTAAAGACTGTGATAGAAAAAACGAACAATGATTACGAAGATGGACAGTGGGTATAGGACAAAGGGGAGGCAATTTTGATGAAAAGACATATTTCAATTATTGGTGTACCGATGGATTTAGGACAGTCAAGGCGTGGGGTGGATATGGGGCCGAGTGCGATTCGGTATGCTGGAGTTGTTGAAAGATTAGAACAGTTGGATTATATCATTCATGATAAAGGAGATATTAAGATAGGCAGACCGGGTAAGGATCAAGAGTTATCTGATGGTAATTTAAAATACTTGGAAGCGGTTACTGAGGCCAGTAACGAACTTGCATCAGCAATTACAAGAGTAGTAGAATCAGGGTCATTTCCACTTATCCTGGGCGGAGATCATAGTATTGCAATTGGAACACTTGCAGGTGTGTCAAAGCATTATAAAAATCTGGGAGTCATTTGGTATGATGCACATGGTGACTTGAACAGCAGTGAGACATCACCTTCTGGCAACATTCATGGGATGCCACTAGCGGTTAGTTTAGGAATTGGACATCCAGCATTAACGAACATTGCAAATTATTCACCTAAAGTGAAACCAGAGAATATTGTCATAATTGGTGCACGTTCCTTAGATGATGGAGAAAGGCGATTAATACGTGAAAAGAAGATTAAAGTCTATTCAATGCATGAAATCGACCGTCTTGGAATGACAAAAGTTATGGAAGAGGCCATTGCATATTTAAAAGAAAAAACAGATGGTGTTCACCTCTCACTTGATCTAGATGGGCTTGATCCTAGTGATGCTCCAGGTGTAGGGACACCTGTACTAGGTGGAATTACTTATCGTGAAAGTCACTTAGCTATGGAAATTTTAGAAGAATCAAATATTATCACATCTGCAGAATTCGTTGAGGTTAATCCTATACTAGATGAAAGAAATAAGACAGCAACCGTTGCAGTTGAATTAATGGGATCATTATTTGGAGAAAAATTATTGTGAATCGATTCTTTCTCAAAGATTGCGGAATATCAAAAGCCTATCATAATGTATTGGAGCATACCTTCAACTATTATCTATGACAATATTGTCATTTTCTGTGAAGACAGATTGGTTTTACAAGTAGAAATCCTAGTACTGATATTCATTCTTCCTTATCTTTTTCAAGGAATAATCCAAATGCCGATTAACTAATTGATTAGTCCGTTATTCTCCGCATATATAGAATAAGAGTTGATTTATAGCCAATATTAGGAGGTTGAAAGATGAATTCTAAAACAGAAACAGTTATTGACCTTACTGAGAAGTACGGAGCAAATAATTATCATCCTCTTCCAATCGTCATTTCAAAAGCTGAAGGAGTGTGGGTAGAGGATCCAGAAGGCAATAAGTATTTAGATATGTTAAGCGCTTATTCAGCTGTTAATCAAGGACATTGTCATCCTAAAATCATCCAGGCATTAAAAGATCAAGCTGATCGTGTCACCTTAACATCGCGTGCGTTTCATAACGATCAATTAGGTCCTTGGTATAAAAAAATAGCTCAGCTAACAAATAAGGATATGGCGTTGCCAATGAATACAGGTGCAGAAGCGGTTGAAACAGCAATCAAAGCTATTCGCCGTTGGGGCTATCAAAAAAAGGGGATTGTAGAAGATCGAGCAGAGATTATTGCATGTATAGGAAATTTTCATGGACGGACAATGACTGCTGTTTCACTTTCCTCAGATATTGAGTATCGAAAAGACTTTGGTCCATTGCTACCAGGAATAAAATTGGTTCCTTACGGTGATCTAGATGCGTTAAAGTCTGCAATTACACCGCAAACGGCCGGATTTATTTTTGAACCTATTCAAGGAGAAGCAGGGATCGTCATTCCGCCAAAAGGCTATTTAAAATTGGCTTTTGATCTTTGTAGAAGTGAAAATATTCTTTTCGTTGCAGATGAAATACAAGCAGGTCTTGGTCGTTCTGGTAAAATGTTTGCGTGTGATTGGGATAACCTTATTCCTGATATGTACATATTAGGTAAGGCACTTGGTGGTGGAGTATTTCCAATCTCGTGTGTTGTAGCAAATCATAACATACTGGATGTTTTTAACCCGGGTTCACATGGTTCTACATTTGGGGGAAACCCATTAGCTTGCGCTGTGTCTTTAGCATCGCTCGAAGTAATTGAGGAAGAGAAATTGGTTGAGCGATCTCTACAATTAGGGGAGTATTTTATAAAACAATTAAAGAAAATAAAGAATCCAATAATTAAAGAAGTACGTGGTAGCGGGTTGTTTATCGGCGTAGAATTAACAGTAGATGCAAGACCATATTGCGAGGAGTTAATGAAACATGGGTTGTTATGCAAGGAAACCCATAATACAGTTATCCGATTTGCACCACCGCTTGTGATTACGATAGAAGAGTTAGATTGGGCGTTTGAAAGAATTAATCGAGTATTAAAATAGCTATATAATGGTATGAGGGCTTAGGAATATTCCTAAGCCCTCATACTTTTTAGTTACTATAAATACGAAAATAGACATCTGTAAAGATTAAAAAATCAAATGTGCCATCAAGACAACAATTGGCAAAGAAATAATGGTCCGTTGTAGAAAAATTACTACTAAATCAATAAAAGAGACTGGCAACTTGGAACCTAATAATAAACCACCAACCTCTGACATATAGATCAATTGTGTGATTGATATACATCCAATGACAAATCGTGTTAGTTCACTTTCAATACCACTCCCGATGATTGCTGGTAAAAACATGTCTGCAAATCCAACAACCATTGTTTGAGCAGCTTCACCCGCTTCTGGTATTTGCATCAGATCTAAAACTGGCACAAACGGCATTCCTACAATTTTGAAAACAGGTGTATATTCGGCGATAATTAATGCGATTGTTCCAATCGCCATAACAATGGGAAGTACACCTAGCCACATATCAAGAACGTTTTGAAACCCATCTTTTAAGATTTTCCAATAGTTACTATTTTTTTTAGCTTGTCGAACAGCCATATTTAAACCCCAATTAAATGGAGAGACGTTGTGAGGAATTGTTTCATCATGTTCTGTATGACCAATATACGTATCAGATTTTCGTGAAAGCGGAGGAATTCTCGGGCAAATTAATGCACAAGCCAGGCCCGCTAATACAATTGTAAAATAAAAAGGAACAAAGTATTGTTCAAGTTTTAAATACTGAATGATGACAATAGTGAATGTAATTGAAACAACAGAAAATGTTGTGCCAATGATAGCAGCTTCACGCTTTGTATAATAACCGTCTTCATACTGTTTATTCGTTAAAAGAACACCGATTGTTCCATCTCCGAGCCAAGAGGCTAAACAATCGATTGAAGAACGACCAGGCAACTTAAATAACGGCCTCATGATTTTTGTTAATAAAGCACCACATAATTCTAGAAGTCCGAAATTAAGGAGCAATGGTAAAAATAATCCAGCAAAAAGGAAAACGGAAATTAATAGTGGTAATAGGTCAAACAGCAATGTTCCACCAGTATTCTCAGACCAAACTGCTATAGGTCCAATATTAAATAAGGTTAAAATGGAGAATATCATCCCTAATAGTCTAGCTACTAGCCATATCCATGACACCTGAAAAAGTTTATTTAAAAACGGTGAGCGAAGGATAACAGCTGGTTGATATAATTTAGTAATGAGCGTAAAAACTCCAGCAACTACCATGATAACCGTCGCAATATAAGGTAAGGATCCTGATAAGCTACTTTCAACAAAATTTGCTAAAATAGCTATTGGAATTGTGAACTCACCATTTATTGTAATTGGAATCACAAATAAAAGTATCCCTATTAATGAAGGAATAATAAATTTGAGATAATCCTTAGTTCGATATGTTGAATTTTGTTTTTGCACAGTTTTTTCCAAAAAATGCACCTCTTTTTGTTGTAATGGCATGATAAAAGTGAAAAACGGCTTTGATTCAGATGTTGGGTCCCAAATGTATGTAATAAATCTCATTAACAGGCTATAGAAGAATGGACCAAATGAAATAATATCACGAATTCGATAATCTATGAAGTATTTTAGATCCTATAGTAAATACCCTATGTTGATTTAATGTTAAACATGATTAGTCTTATTTTTTTATTATGTCCTTTTTCAAGGCATATTCTTTTGAAAATTAATAAGAAATATGTTAATGAAGAAGGTCCATAAACATAAAGGACTACCACATATAAAGATATAGGAAAAATGAGATAAAGTATTTCTGTCGAAAATGAATGTTGCTGCCACTGAGAATTGAATAGGATAAGTACTACACACCGATAAGTGTTGCATTTTTAACTGTCGAAGATCTGAACAAATAAGTTCAGATTTTTTTTTGGACAAAACTAGTTTATTGTCTGGAAATAATCATTTATCAATACTCTAAAGAGAGGTATTAGGAATTTGGTCATACTAAGATGCAGGTTATTACGAATAGAATCATTAATAATTTCGATTACAAATTGACTTGGAAACGATAACATAATAGAATAATAATAAACTTATCGATAACTTAATAATGTGAGTTTTATAATGAAGGACCCAGAATTAAATTATTTTATAAATGTTTCAAGACGCCTGCAATTGGCATGGAGATTTTATTGCTTATTTTAAAAGATAAGTTTTGTACTTAGTTTTGTGTCTAGCGCAAGCGCCTAGCCCCGACCAAGGCGCTTGCGCTTTTCATATAATGTGTAAGGAGGACATCAAGGTGCCTAAAAAGCAGAAGCTAGAATCGTTTGATTTTGAACAACGATTTAAAAATGGACCGGGTAAAGTGGAAGGTGCATTTAAGACACTTTATACGTTATATAAAGGTCAATTTCGCAATATTGGATTATCATTTTTCTTTTTTCTATTTAAACACTCACCAGTATGGATTATTCCAATTGTTACTGCGAATATGATTGATATCGCAAGTAATCCTAGTGAGCATAGTATCAATGAGCTTTGGATTAATTTGGCTGTAGTGGCATTTGTTATTATTCAAAATATACCTTCTCAAATGCTGCATATGAGTTTTTTAAGTAAAGCCTCCCGACATGTTGAAGCAGGACTACGAAGTACATTAGTAAGAAAGCTCCAGCATTTATCGATTTCATATCATAGTGAGCTTCGATCTGGAAAGCTTCAATCAAAAGTATTACGTGATGTCGAAAGTATAGAATTTCTATCAAAGCAAATCATGTATACTTTTTCTGCAGCGCTAACAAGTGTAGTTGTAGCAATAGGGGTAACAGCTAGTAAAAATGTACTAGTTGCGATGTTTTTTGTGTTAGTGATCCCTGTCGCTATTTTGCTTGTATACTTTTTCAAGCGTAACTTACAAAAAAAGAATAATGAATTTCGCAAGCAGATTGAAACAATGTCAGGGCAGGTAGCTGAAACGTTAACAATGATTCCTGTCACGCGAGCACATGGATTAGAAGATTTGGAGATTGAAAAGACAGACTCTACTTTAAATAACCTAAAGGGAAAGGGTTATAAACTTGATATCTCTGAAGCATACTTTGGGGCAACAGGTTGGGTAGTGTTCCAACTATTTCAAATGTTTTGCCTGATTTTCACATCGATTCTTGCTTACAATGGACAGATTACCGTTGGTGACGTTGTGATGTACCAAGGTTTCTTTACAACAATACTAATGTCGATAAATCAAATTATTAATGTTTATCCCCAATTAGCGAAGGGTTACGAATCCATTATCTCCGTTTCAGAGGTGCTGTTTTCGACACAAACTGTTGAATATCAAGGGAAAAGGAAATTGTCCGAAATTGCTGGAAAAATATCCTTTGATAATGTGAATTTTCATTATGCTGATTCAGAAAAACATGTATTACAGGATTTAAATCTAGAGGTAAAAGCAGGAGAATGTGTAGCACTTGTAGGTGCTTCTGGTGCTGGTAAATCAACTGTACTTAGTATGCTTTTAGGATTTTACAAACCAAATGAGGGGAAAATTTCAGTTGATGATGTTCCGTTAGATGAAGTACAAATGCAGTCCTATCGTCGCAAGTTAGCTGTTGTACCTCAAAATACGATCCTTTTTTCAGGATCAATTCGTGATAATATAACATATGGAATAACAAGTGTTTCTGATGAACGTCTATTAGAAGTAATCGAAATGGCAAATCTTCAGGATGTTATAGCAGACATGCCTAATGGATTAGATACAATGATAGGCGAACATGGTGGAAAGCTATCTGGTGGTCAAAGACAGAGGATCGCTATTGCACGAGCTATTATTCGAGATCCACAAATTATCCTGTTAGATGAAGCAACTTCAGCACTAGACAATGTTTCTGAGTTTCGGGTTCAACAAGCGATACAAAAATTAATAAAAGGACGAACAACCTTTATTGTTGCACATCGACTTTCGACAATTCGTGATGCAGATCGAATTATTGTCATGGATAATGGTACATGTGTCGAAGAGGGAACTTTCGATGAGCTAATGAAACAAAAAGGTGAATTTTATAAACTTAAACAATTACAGGCGTAAAGATTGTCAGGCTATTTTCGTACAAATTGTTGTTTTTGAGATTGTGTTTTCAAACCGTGCATTATTTTAATGGTGGTAAGATTCCGATCTTGTATAAAAACAACAATTAAAGCGAAAATAGCCTTTTATATTAGTTCTTTACTTTAAGTTTGTTGCTATATGAGCTGAAAAAATTGAGCAAGTTAAAGTTACAATTAAATTAAAGTTCATTATTATAGTAAGAAATAGTAAAATCATTATATAATAAATGAAGACAAAGTTGTTTTTTATCCGGAGCTTCATAGGATTCAATCAAATAGTTCTAATCTATCACTTTGTTAAAGGAAATAAATAAGTAAAACGTCCTAGTGTGGGTTTTGACTATCAAAAATTTATTCTATTCGGAGGTAGTGAACTAGCGTGTATAAAGCGTATAAAAGTGGTGCTGACTTACAGAGAGAAATTGATAAAACAAAGGTGACATCAGATTCTATTGCATTTTGGAGTTTAGGGCAATCAGGTATTATCCTAAAAGGAGATCAAGAAGACGGTTGGATTAGTATTGATCCATATTTAACAAATAGTATCGAAATGGTAAATCCAGATACAGAGTTTAAACGAGTTTCACCTCCTGTTATAGAACCATCCATGTTAAAAAATATTGATGGAGTAGTAGCAACACATCATCATGATGATCATCTTGATTTAGAAACAATAAATACAATTGCTAAGGCTTCAGAAAATACACTTTTTGTTGTACCCGCAGCAAGTAAAGTTTTACTAGGTGAGTTAGGTCAGGAGACGCTAATTGCTAAAGCGGATAATCCATTTTTTATTAAGGGATTTAAATTGACACCAATTGCAGCAGCACATACAGAATACGAAGTTGATGATGATGGGAACGATGTTTATTTAGGATATTTCATTGAAGTAAATGGTGTCCGACTCTATCATAGTGGAGATACTGTGATTACAGCTGCACTTATTGAAAAAGTGAAAGCGTTTAAACCGCATGTTGCCTTCCTACCAATAAATGGAGGAGACTTTTTTCGAACTGCTCGAGGTGTAATTGGAAATATGACTTTCAGAGAGGTGGCTGATTTCTCTGTAGCGGTAGGAGTCGATTTAATCGTTCCTATTCATTACGACATATTTCCTACAAATAGAGAAAATCCGGCTTATTTTGTCGACTATCTCTTTCATACATACCCAACACAGAAATTCCATATGATGGTTCAGGGTGAAAGATTTATTTACCATAAATAAACATGTGAATACCAAAGTTTGCTTACTTAGTTTCTATATAAATTGTTCTAACAATCATACTTACTTAAGGAGTAGGTCGACGATTATCCTATTTATATAATTAGTGATGCACCTAGTATGGGTCGTTAGTAGAGGATCGGTGTGTGTAAAATGAAGATTACCATAAAAGATATAGCTACAATTTGTGGAGTATCGTTGGGTACAGTAGATCGAGCGTTAAACAATCGAAAAGGGATCAGTGAAAAAACGAGGAAAAAGGTTCTGCAAGTTGCCGAAGAAATGAATTACAAACCTGATTTTATGGCCAGAAGCCTCGTAATTGGAAAAACGATGACAATTGGTGTAGTTCTATTTGACTTATACAATCGCTCTTTTGCGCAATTATTAAACGCAATCGAACTAAAAGCGCGCCAACTTGGATATTTTATATATATTACATTAACAGATAAAGATCCAGATAATGAGTTACAATGTATTGATTATTTAGTTAATCGACGGGTAGATGGCATCATTTTACTTTCTGTCAATAAAGGAAAAGACTTTGATACCTATTTACGGGGTTTAAATATCCCAATATTGACAATTTTTAATTATGTATCAGAGGAATGGGAGTATGTTGGAATTCAGGAACGAGATGCAATGAAAGAGGGGGTCGAGTACATCGTAAGTGAGAACTTTAAGAAATTTATATATATTTCTCCTCCACTCGCTTATGCTGGAAAGTCCAATATTTATACACAAGAAGAAAGATTGTATGGGTTTTTAGAAGGTCTGTCTGAAAGTAAGATGACGTCCGTTCCTTTGATCATTAAAGACAATGAGTATATAAAAGTTTTAGAAACGTATCCATTTAATGGGGAGAAAACAGCGATTATCTGTTCTTGTGATTTGTATGCCCTTGAAGTAATGAATTATTTAAAAGCTAAAGATTATGAAATTCCCAATGATGTAGGTGTAATGGGATTTGATGACATTGATATGTTGAAATATGTATCACCAAGACTTTCGACTGTGAAATATCCGATATCTGAAATTGGTATTAAAGCCACTGAGAGTTTAGTCAATAAGATTAATACAGGAGACTATTTACCTACAAAGTTATTAGAATATGAAATTATTAAAGGTGAATCCATCTGAATAGAGAAGGTTCTGAAAAGTTTTAAAAAAGGGATTGACGACTTTTAGTTATCGATGTTACTATTCAGATATTAAAAACAACAACCCACTACTTAGAATATTTCGTGCACGTACACGGATTAATTTAATCCTACAAACTACTACAAAATCCACCATGAACCACACAAAACGAATCCTTTGACGGTTTATTTTTTATTTGACCGTCATCGTGTACGTACACGATGCGGTTAATTAACAATTTATATTATTTTATCCGAAAATAACCTACAAAAACATCTGAATTTTTTTAGGGGGTGGTAAGCACAGTTAATGAATTTGATGACTCAAACGTTAAATGTAAGCGCTTCAAAATACGGTTAACGGGGGTTCAATGATGGGGAAAAGAAGGTTTTTAGTTTTGCTTTTTGGATTGCTGTCTTTGTTATTAATAGCTTGTAATAATGATGAAGCCTCAGGAGATGAGGCAACAGATACAGTTGTCATAGGTGATGATGAAGATGCGACAGAATTAAAGTTCTGGACCTTTGTGGAGCTACATACTGATCTTTTTAAAGATTCAGTTGAGCGTTGGAATAAAGAGTTCCCTGATAAAAAAATAAAGCTAGTAGCAGAAACGTATCCATATGATAACATGCATAACAATTTATTATTGGCTCTTCAATCTGGAAAAGGAGCCCCTGACATTGCTGATATTGAAATTGCTCGGTTTCCAAACTATTTACAAGGAGAACCACAATTAGAATCAATGAACGATCATATAGACCCTGTAAAGGATAAATTCGTAGAATCACGTTTTGATATTTATGCGAAAGATGGAAATTATTATGGTATTCCAACTCATGTTGGAGCAACAGTTATGTACTATAACACAGAAATAATGGATGCAGCTGGTGTAGACATTGATTCAATCAAAACATGGGATGATTATGTTGAGGCAGGTAAAAAGGTCGTTGAGAATACAGACGCTTTCATGACAACAGTTGAAACTGGAGGATTTATGACATTTTGGTCAATGGTTTCACAACAAGGTTCAGATTTCTTTGATGAAAACGGTGAGGTGACTCTTGATAATGAAACCAATATTAAAACAGTAGAATTCCTAAGTGATATGGTCCATGGGAGTAAAA
The DNA here is from genome assembly GCF_059758525.1 of Metabacillus sp. GQ13. Taxonomy (NCBI): domain Bacteria; kingdom Bacillati; phylum Bacillota; class Bacilli; order Caryophanales; family Bacillaceae; genus Metabacillus; species Metabacillus sp. GQ13. The sequence continues at coordinate 37,745 of NZ_JCAXET010000013.1, read as the reverse complement.
TTGCTGAGATGACCCCAGGTGGTGAGAGCCATGCTGAAGAATATTATAAGTTTATGAATGAGGGTGGAGCTGCTTCAATTGCCATGCCAATGTGGTACATGGGTAGATTCACAGATTACATGGAAGACTTAAAAGGTAAAATAGCGATTCGTCCTTTACCAGCATGGGAAGAAGGCGGCAATCGTTCTGCTGGTATGGGTGGTACTGGTACTGTTGTAACAAATCAATCTAAGCATGCGGAACTTGCAAAAGAGTTTTTAGCCTATACAAAACTTTCAGAAGAGGGGAATATTGCCTTATGGAAGCTGTTAGGGTTTGATCCACCACGTTGGGATGTTTGGGAAAGTCCAGCAATAAAAGAGGATAATAAATTTTATCAATATTTCGGGGACAATATTTTTGAAGTTCTTCTCGAGGTTAAAGATGAAATAAATGCTATAAATATTACAGAAAAAACACCGCTTGTTCAACAGCAACTAGGTACAAATGTCTTTAATAATGTTATAAGGCAACAATCACAGACACCTGAAGAGGCTCTACAACAAGCAGCTGAGGAGATTAGGAATAATTAGAAAGTAGGGAAAGTTAAAAGTAAGAAAATAGCTGACTAATAATAGGGGGTGAAATACTAACAACACCTTTTTAGGATGTTATTAGTGTCTGTCCCCCTAAATGATGGAATTAAAAGGAGTAGATTGCATGGAACCAGTGGTGTCTACCGAGACAAAACATGTGAAACCTGCTAAGAAGTCTAATTTTCTTTTTTCTCAGAAAGTTGCACCATATATTTTTGTTGCCCCTTTCATTATTTCGTTTTTAGTCTTATTTCTTTATCCATTATTAAATGGGATCTTAATGAGTTTTCAAAGTATATTACCAGGTCAAATAACATTTGTTGGTCTAAGTAATTACACGAAGATCTTTAATTCTACTTTTTATCAAGCACTTTATAATACGACCATTTATGTGATTTTAACAACAATTATTCTGGTAGCAGTGCCAATGGTCTTGGCAACAATATTAAATTCGAAAATTTTCAGATTTGCCAGTATCTTTCGAGCAGCTCTTTTTATTCCTTCCTTAACGTCAGTCATTGTTGCAGGTGTTATTTTCCGCTTAATGTTTGGCGAAACAGAAACAGGCTTAGCAAATGCTCTTCTGGGGATTTTTGGAATGGAACCTGTAAAATGGAGATATGGTGCTGGTACAGGAATGTTCTTAATGGTTTTATTGGCTTCATGGCGTTGGATCGGAGTTAATATCATCTATTTTATGGCAGGTTTAACAAACATTCAGAAAGAATTATATGAAGCAGCGGAAATAGATGGTGCTGGAGCATTTCAAAAGTTCTTCCGAATTACATTGCCATTATTAAAGCCAGTGACACTTTATGTAGCGACGTTAACAGTTATCAATGGCTTTAGAATGTATGAAGAAAGCTTTGTATTTTGGGAAAATGGTTCACCAGGAAATATTGGCCTTTCAGTTGTAGGTTATATTTATCAACAGGGGTTCCAAATGAATAATATGGGATATGGATCAGCAATTGGTGTAGTCCTTATGGTTATCATTTTTGTCATTAGTATCATCCAACTTACATTCTTCGGTGCACTGAAAAGGGAGGGGTAAGAAATTGACTAAAAAAGAAAAATTACTATCATGGATCCTGATCATTGTTGTAGCATTCATTGCCTTTCTTGCTATCTCACCTTTATTAAGCCTATTGATTTCATCATTACGACCATCAGCGGAGTTAATTAGGAATGGAATTACTTTATCAATACCATGGAATGAACTAATTTTTACCAACTATATCAATATGTTTAAAAATTCAGGGAATTATTGGACTTGGTATATAAATAGTTTGCTCATTTCAGGACTTGCCATTGTTCTATCATTATTTTTTTCATCGATGGTTGGTTATGCATTGGCTGTTTATAAATTTAAAGGTCAACAATTTATTTTTATGTTGGTCCTTTTAATTCTCATGGTGCCTTTTGAGATTCTCATGTTACCGCTTTATCGTTTAATGACAACTCTTGGGATGATTGATAATTATCTTGCTGTTATTTTACCGATGATTGTTGCACCAGTCGCGATTTTCTTTTTTAGACAGTATGCGGTTGGTTTACCGAAAGAATTAATGGAATCAGCTCGTATGGATGGTTGTACGGAGTATGGAATCTTTTTCAAGGTGATGGCCCCATTAATGCTACCTTCTTTTGCAGCAATGGCTATTCTTCAAGGGTTAGGGAGCTGGAACAATTTTCTGTGGCCATTAGTGGTTCTGCGTTCCAATACAATGTTTACATTACCCGTTGGTTTATCTACATTGCTAACACCATATGGGAATAATTATGATATTTTAATTGCTGGTTCAATTATGACAATATTGCCAATCATTATCCTGTTCTTGTTCTTCCAGCGTTACTTTATTTCAGGTTTAGCAGTTGGTGGTGTAAAGGGATAAAAGATTATTCCACTAAATTCTTTCTACTAATCTATGGCCAGGAGGATTAACAATGGAGGGAAATTTGTTTATAAATAAAATCAATTCCTTATTTTCGTGGGTAACGAAATTAGCCTATTTAAATGCACTTTGGCTGTTATTTAGTTTAATCGGTTTCATTGTAATCGGTTTTTTTCCAGCAACAGTGGCAATGTTAGAGATTTGTAGAAAGTGGTTAAATGGAGAAAGGGACATACCTCTACTTAAAACATTCAGGAATTCCTATAAATCTGCGTTCCTACCATCGAATATGATTGGCTGGATATTCACAGCGGTAGGAATTCTATTATATCTTAACTTTCTAGTTTTACAGGCAAACACAGGTCAGATAAATATTTTCGCGGTCTCTGCCTTTTATCTGTTTTTGTTTTTTTACTTAGTTACAGCTTCACATGTTTTACCAGTATACGTGCATTATCGAGTTCCAGTGATTTCATGTATTCGTAACGCATTTATTATTGGATTGGTGAATATGCATTTCTCACTTGCCATACTCATAAGTCAATCAGCGTTTGTCTATTTAATGTTTTCATATCCTAGTTCTGCGGTGTTTTTTCTTGGGAGCATTCTATCTGTGATTCAAATGTGGCTTGTTATCCGTTCATTTAGAAGGATTGATAGAAAAGTAACGAAGGAAAAATCTGTAGAAGTTTATGCTTAGTTATATCAAATACTTAATTCAAAGAGAGGAAGATAATAATGACAGTTCAAGCAAAAATGACAATTGATAAAGAGTATAGAATTGGTCAAATAGATGAAAGAATTTATGGTTCATTTATCGAGCATTTAGGAAGAGCAGTATATGAGGGGATTTATGAACCAGATCACCCTGCTGCGGATGAACAAGGCTTTCGAACCGATGTGATTGAGCTAGTGAAACAATTACGAGTTCCGTTAGTGAGATATCCAGGTGGGAACTTCGTGTCAGGCTATAACTGGGAAGATGGAGTAGGTCCTGTAGCAGAACGTCCACGTAAATTAGACTTAGCGTGGAGAACAACAGAGACGAATCAAATCGGGACAAATGAATTTATGGATTGGGCGAAAAAAATCAATGCTGATGTAAATATGGCTGTAAATTTAGGTACACGTGGTATTGATGCTGCTCGTAATCTAGTTGAATACTGTAATCATCCATCAGGGTCTTATTGGAGTGACCTTCGTATCTCACACGGATATAAGGATCCACATAATATCAAAACATGGTGTTTAGGCAATGAAATGGATGGACCTTGGCAAATAGGTCATCGAACTGCTCATGAATACGGGCGTGTTGCGGTTGAAACTGCGAAAGCAATGAAGTGGGTAGATCCAACAATTGAATTAGTAGCTTGTGGTAGTTCAAATCGGCATATGCCGACATTTGCTGAATGGGAAGCAACGGTTTTAGATCATACGTATGACCATGTTGATTATATTTCGTTACATACATATTACGGAAATCGCGATAACGATTTAGGGAACTACCTCGCACAATCATTGGATATGGATCAATTTATTTATTCTGTTATCTCGACTGCAGATTACATTAAAGCAAAAAAGCGTAGCAATAAAACAATTAATCTCTCTTTTGATGAATGGAATGTTTGGTATCATTCGAATGATGCAGATAAGAAGATTGATCCATGGTCTGTTGCTCCACCACAACTTGAGGATATCTATAATTTTGAAGATGCATTGTTAGTTGGTAGTTTGCTAATATCCATGTTAAAGCGTGCAGACCGGGTGAAGATTGCCTGTCTCGCACAGCTAGTAAATGTTATCGCACCAATAATGACTGAAAAGGGCGGGGAAGCTTGGAAACAAACAATTTTCTATCCATACATGCATGCCTCTGTCTTCGGAAGAGGGACTGCATTACATTCAATTGTATCCTCTCCTAAATATGATAGTAAGGATTTCACAGATGTTCCCTATCTAGATACAGTTTCTGTACATGATGATGACAATGAAACGTTAACAATTTTCGCAGTTAATCGTCATCAAACGGATACTCTAAGCCTTGCTTGTGATGTGAGAAGCTTTGAAGGGTACAAAGTTGTGGAACACATTGTTCTTGAAAACAATGATGTAAAAGCTACAAATCAACAAAATCGATCAAATGTTACACCTCATACTAAAGGGGATGCAAGTGTTGATAATGGCCAGTTAGCAGCCAATTTCTCAAAGCTTTCATGGAATGTCATCCGGTTAGCAAAGTAAGGATACGTCAGAAATAAAGTCGTATCAAATAAGAAGCAGCGGTTTCGATAGTAGAAATTCCCGGGCTAATTTAATGAGGAGTAGAAAAAGGTTCGGACGATGGTTCGAGCCTTTTTCTATTGCTTATTTCTAAGTATTTCAGAAAAGAGGAGAATTAGAGTGTGAACGCGAATTTATCAAACCTATAAGATCAAATGATTGTAAAAGTACAAAAAATTATTACATAAGGAGGAATTATGAAATTTATTTTATTATTTGGCCCCCAAGCTGTAGGCAAGATGACAATTGGACAAGAACTAGAAAAGATAACAGATTTGAAGCTTTTTCATAATCATATGACGATTGAATTGGTTCATCCATTTTTTGAATATGGTTCAGAGCAAGGAAATAGATTAGTGAATTTATTTCGGCAAGAAATATTTAATGAAGTGTCCAAGAGTCAATTGTACGGAATGATATTCACTTATGTATGGGCATTTGACCAACAAGAGGATTGGAATTATGTCGATGTAATTTGTGAGATCTTTGAGTCGAAGGGTGCCGAAGTATATTTTGTTGAACTTGAGGCCAATGTCGAAGAAAGATTAAATAGAAATAAGAGTCCACATAGACTTGAACACAAGGCTACCAAAAGAGACATTGCTTGGTCTGAACAAGAATTACAAGATTCAATGAAAATGTATCGGTTGAATTCTAACGTCGGTGAAATTAAAAAGGATCATTATATTAGAATAAATAATACGGAGTTGTCTGCAAAAGGAGTTGCTAACATGATAAAAGAAAACTTCCAGTTATAAGAAGACTATGACTAAATAATCTTAAATGGATATTACTAATAGTTATACATTTAAACTGTAACTAGGAGATGCGATACTAATTAGCATCTCTTTTTTTACATCAATTTGTGCTTTTCAGCTTTTAATAGAACCATTTTTAAAAGAATGTATTTATTAATCATCTCGTTTTCTCTATTTATTCATATTCTAGTAAAGAGGAGGTGGAATCATGCAAAGAAAAGTAAAAAAACACGAGTGTGGTTGTCAAAAACACAAAGAACAGATAAATATGAGAGAACAAAATCTTAATCGTAACCTATGCCATTCATGTCAAAAGCATCAATGTTGTTGTCATGTAAAACAAAGTTGTTGTAGAACCTTTCATAGGATTAGCCCATGTAGTTGTTGATATAGGTACTATACGGGTTTTCAGTATGCTATAAGTTGTGTTGCCATAAGCAAAGACAGGAATTCTTAAGTGTACTAATATTTTCTAGGTTGAGGAAAATAACCTAAAATACACGGAAATTCAAGAATCGACTAACTTAATCAGGCAGAATCCTCATTGTTTTCTTTGGATTCTGTCCTTTTTAGCTATTTAAAATCAATATTGGTATGATTGACTGATATGAAATGTTTCAACTAAAATGATTATGATACCAGGTTATTGAAATTCATCTATAACATCTACTGCTTCTGATCATATTTTGATATCCTATATTTAATAGTCAAAATATCGGTTTAAATATAAACGATAAATATTCTGATTCTTATATGAAAATGCTAAAGTAACCATGTTTCAGTTTGAGGAGTGTTTCTACAAGTGAAAAAACTTTTAATTGTTTATGTCGTATTATTTTTCACCCTTTTTTTATACTTGTATAACTTTCACTTAAAGGAATCGGCTCCTACGAGTCAAGAGGAGAAAAAGTCACCAGGTGAAATGACCGAAAAATATGTAATGGTAACCTTTCAGTCTGGAATTGATTACTGGAAAAGTGCGATTAAAGGCTTTGAGGATGCTGCAAATGAACTAAACGTTTCCGTTGAATATAGAGGGGCGACTCAGTATGATGCCCACGAACAAATAACTGTTTTAGAGCAAGTTATAGCAAAAAAACCAGCAGGTATCGCTATCTCAGCGATAAATCCCGATCAACTAAACACAACGATTAATAAGGCCATTGATGCAGGAATCCCAGTCGTACTGTTTGACTCAGATGCCCCAGATAGTAAGGCGCAGTTATATTTAGGAACAAATAATTACACAGCTGGTGTTACTGGGGCCCATAAAATGGCTGAGTTGATAGGGTCTAAAGGGAAAGTTGGGGTGATTACATTACCAAATCAACTAAATCATAAACAGAGAAAAGAGGGTTTTGTCGATACGATTAAGCGTGATTACCCTAAAATAGAAATAGTATCAATCATTGATGGGAAAGGTGATCAAATTCAGTCCGAACAAGCAACGATAAATATGATAAATGACAATCCAGATATCCAAGGTATCTTTGCATCAGAAGCTAATGGAGGAGTGGGAATTGCTGATGCCATCCAGGTATTAAAGGAAGACATTACGATCATTAGTTTTGATACAGATAAACGAACTCTTGATAAAATTAAAAATGGAGAAATTTCTGCTTCGTTAGCTCAAGGTACTTGGAATATGGGATACTGGTCTTTGCTAAACCTTTTTCAACGAAACCATAAAAACTATACACGATCCAAGCAAACAAGCGGAATTACTCAAGAAGTCTTGAACGGGTATGTTGATACCGGCATATCAATCGTAACGAAGGAAAATGTCGAAAAGTACTATGCAAACTAAAATATTAATCTATGAGGTATGGGGCATTGGTAATTTATCCGGTAATAAATAACTAAATAAAAATGAAATCGTGAGTTGAGTTTTTATGGAAATTGGAACTATAAAACTAAATAATTTTAAAATTAGACATAAAATAATTGCCTTACTTCTGGTGATTAGTATTCTACCATCAATTTGTTTAGGACTCTTAACAGGATTAACGACAAATAATATCCTTGATAAACAAGCAACTAAACATACGTTACAATTAATTGAACAGGTCAACAATACACTAGAATCCTATGCTGGCAATATGCAAAATGTTAGTTATTTGTTATCAATGGATACTGAAATAGATAAATTTTTCGCCCAAGATGGTGTTCATACAGAAAAAGAGCAATATTCAATTAGAAAATTCATGCAAGGGCTTTCAACACTATACCCTGAAATTGCTGGTATATTGGTTGTGAATAATCAAGGGGACTACATAAGTAACGAATTATATTCTCGTATGGAAGTTAACTTAACAAAAGAATCTTGGTATAAAGAAGCTGTGAAAAATGATGGCATATTTAAAATCATTGGACATCCTGATAATCGGAGTATTTCTAGTCACGTAAATTATATGGATCGTGAAGTAGTTACGTTTGTTCGAGCTATATTAGAACCTGAAACTCAGAAGGTAATGGGTGTTGTTCTGATTGACTTGAAACTAAGAGTGATTGCTGAAGCTACAAAAAATGTTAAGCTTGGTAAGTCTGGATATTTGATGGTAATCGATGAAACTGGAGAAGAAATTTATACTCCTGAGGATCCTTTAATTAATGAAATACCTAAAGATCTTTTGAATAACGATTCTGGATTCCATTCTGAAAAGATAGATGGCAACAAACTTCAGTTTATCTATCAAATGCAACCGTTTACGAATTGGACTACTGTTGGGATTTTCTCAACTAAGGAAACAATTGAAGAGGCAAGAACAATCCATTTGTACGTTATATGGTTTGTGTTTTTTGTTTGTCTGTTTGGTGTGACAGCTTCCTACTATCTCTCAAATTCGATGTCAAAGCCTATCATTCAATTAATGTCGGACATGAGAAAAGTTGAATCAGGTCAGCTTTCCGTGCGATATAAGGGTGATCGCAAAGATGAAATTGGAATGTTAGGTAAAAGTTTTAATAAGATGATTATTAAAATGAATCATTTACTTTCTCTTACGGAACGCCAAGAAAAGCAAAAGAGGGAAGCAGAGCTGCGTAGTCTCCAGGCCCATATTAAACCACACTTTCTTTATAACACTTTAGATACAATTAGTTGGATGGCACGAAAAAGAAAAGCGGATGACGTTGCAGATGTTGTTACGTCCTTATCAAGATTATTTAGAATAGGCCTAAGTAAAGGGAATGATATCATTTTATTCTCAGAAGAAATCACCCATATTCACAGTTACTTAAGCATTCAAAAAGCGAGGTATCGCGAGAAACTTAACTATACAATTGACTATGATCCACAATTAGAACACGTTATGATTCTAAAGCTTGTTCTTCAACCAATTGTTGAAAATGCGATATACCATGGAATCAAAGAGAGAAAAGGTCCAGGACACATAAGTATTACTGCAAAGGAAAATGAAGAACAGATTTTGATCATCGTTAAGGATGATGGAAAAGGAATTCCAGAAGAAAGGTTAGAAGAATTAAGAGTGCAGTTGGATACGATCGATAGTATGAAAGAGAAAAAAGAGAAACCGGTTGATTTTGGTTATGGAATGATGAATGTTCAAGCAAGAATTAAGTTAACATATGGAGACGAATATGGAATAGTCATTAATAGTGAGGAAAATAAAGGATGCATTGTAACAATAAATCTTCCAATTAAGAAAAATGCAATTTGACAGATCATGAGGGAGGGTAACTTGTGAATACAGACTTTTGGAAAGTTTTAATCGCAGATGATGAACCAATTATTCGCGAAGGTATTAGAGAGTCAGTAGAATGGTCATCCCTTCAGATGGAAGTGATCGCTGAAGCAGAAGACGGTGAAGAGGCCTTAGAGTTAGCTTTAGAGAATTCTATCGATATTCTTTTGGTAGATTTAAATATGCCGATTATGAATGGAATGACCCTTATTAAACAGATTCGCAAACAGCTATCTAATTGTAAAATAATTATTATAACTGGTCATGATGAGTTCAAATATGCGCAGGAAGCATTAAGACTAAGTGTAACAGATTATATTTTAAAACCTGTGGACCCTAGTTCATTAAAAAAAGTGCTAGTAGATGTCCGAAAAGAAATAGAAACGAATGTAAAGCAGGAACAATATTTAGAGATTGCAGCCAATCAAATAACGAAAAATTATAAGTTGTTACGAGAGGGATTTTGTCGCGATTGGATAGAGGGGCATTTATCTGATAACGAAATTAAAGAACAGTTAGAATTCTTAGAACTACCTGTAAGAAGTCCAAAGCTTCTAACCGTCATACAATGTCCTGATTACTATGCAAATAAGCCATTAATGAACGAGAAAGATAAGCAGGTATTTATGTTTTCAATTGAAACGATTATTTCTGATGAGTTGAAACCATTTATTCATCTAATCTTTCGTGATGATGCAGATTTTTTTATAATCATTTTCTGGGATTGTGTACCTGGAGAGACAATGGATAAGATAAAAAATAGTGTGAAGGATCATTTGAAGATCACAATAAATATAGCAATAGAACCACTTGCTGATTGTATGAATGCTATAGGAAATGGTTATAAACAATGCAAACAGTTAGTACATAAGGAATCAAACGTTTCTCCAGTAGTAAAGCGAGCAAAACTATATATAGAAACACATTTCACAGAACCGACTATTGCACTTGAATTAGTTGCCAAGGACTTGCAAGTGTCACCTGTTTATTTAAGTAGAATAATCAAACAAGAGTTGGGGACGTCCTTCGTAAGTCTAGTTACAAATCTGCGAATGAAACGAGCAATCCAGTTGTTAAATACGACAGAGCTGCCAATTGTTGAAATCGCAGAACAAATTGGCTATGATACACAACATTACTTTAGTACTTCTTTTAAAAAGGTAATAGGTGTTTCACCAATTAAGTATCGGAAAAACTCGATGCTAGTCGAGGATATTTCTTCAGAATAATTACTGACTATTCATAATAAACCACATCTCTTTTTTAGAGGTGTGGTTTTTATTTGAAGAATAATTGGATGTGGAATGGTTCTACTCTCGTCTGCAGTGAAAAAGTAATCCAAATTAAATTACTAAGAAGTGAGAGAAATACGAAACAGACTATGAAAGCGGTTTAATTAAAGTTAAATTTTTATAAAAATAGTTATTTAATTAAAAAGACCATGAGTTAAATAGGTGGTATATTTTTGGTAATTAATAAACCTAATGCAATATATATAACGAATAGTTGATAGGAAAGGGGGAAGTCCACATGAAAAAGAAATCGCTTACAATACTTCTTTTGATCGTTATGGTATTTGCTATATCAGGCTGTGGAGTTAAAGAAACAGGTGGTGAAACAAAAGGATTTATCGGGATATCGATGCCGACCAAGTCTTCAGAGAGATGGGTTAATGACGGTGAAAATATGAAACAACAATTTGAAGATTTAGGATATGAAACAGATTTACAATATGCTGAGGATATTATCGAAAATCAAACAGCTCAAATAGAAAATATGATAACAAAAGGTGTCGATGTTCTTGTCATTGCACCAATTGATGACCGTTCAGGGTTAACAAGTGTTCTCGAGAGGGCACATAAACGAGGAATAAAGGTTATTTCATATGATCGACTGATACAACACAGTGAGCACATTGATTATTATGCAACCTTTGATAACTTCAAAGTAGGTGAATTACAAGGGACATATATAGAAGAAAAATTAGGCTTAAAAGAAGCGGATGGTCCATTTAATATTGAAATATTTGCTGGTTCACCAGATGACAATAATGCTTACTTCTTCTTTGATGGTGCAATGTCTATTCTTGAGCCTTATATTGAATCAGGCAAGTTGGTGGTCAGAAGCAATCAAATGAAATTTACTCAAGGTGCAACATTACGTTGGGATGGGGCATTAGCTCAATCACGAATGGATAATCTATTAAGTGCTTATTATTCTTCGGAGAGAGTCGATGCTGTACTTTCACCATATGATGGAATTAGTATCGGGGTAATCTCTTCATTAAGGGGTGTCGGATATGGTAGTGAAGATAACCCAATGCCAGTCATTACAGGTCAAGATGCTGAGCTTGCATCAATCAAATCGATTATTAATGAAAGGCAAACTCAAACAGTCTTTAAAGATACAAGAGAATTAGCCAAAAAGGCTGTTGAAATGGCAGATGGGCTACTAAATGATAAGCAGGCTGAAGTAAATGATACAAAGACGTATGATAATGGCAAAAAGATTGTCCCTGCTTACTTATTAAACCCAGTTTCTGTAGATATTACAAATTATGAATCTGTACTCGTCGAGAGTGGATATTATACGAAGGAACAGCTAGGTCTATAAAAAAGTAAACTCTAGAATTCTAGTGAATAATGACGAAGTAGGTGGTTTAAATGTCTAACATAATACTAGAAATGCGAAACATAACAAAGGAATTCCCAGGTGTTAAAGCACTTGAACATGTAAATTTAAAGGTAGAAAAGGGAGAAATTCATGCCCTATGTGGAGAAAATGGAGCTGGAAAATCTACTTTAATGAAGGTATTAAGTGGAGTGTATCCACATGGGACATATACAGGCGATATTATGTTTGAAAATCAAGTCTGTCAATTTAAAAATATTAAACAAAGTGAAGAGTTAGGGATTGTCATTATTCATCAGGAATTAGCTTTAGTTCCAGAATTATCGATTTCAGAGAATATTTTTCTTGGTAATGAAATAGCCAAGAATGGTGTGATTAACTGGAATATAACAACAATGAAGACAAAAGCATTATTAGAGAGTGTTGGTTTAACCGAATCACCTAATACAAAGGTCGACAATATTGGTGTAGGGAAACAGCAACTAGTCGAAATTGCGAAAGCGTTATCCAAAGAAGTGAAGCTATTAATATTGGACGAGCCTACAGCTTCCTTAAATGAAGACGATAGTGAGAATCTATTAAATTTATTAGTTGAGTTAAAAAAACAAGGGATGTCTGCCATTATCATCTCACATAAATTAAATGAAATCGAGAAGGTTGCTGATTCGGTAACGATCTTAAGAGATGGACAAACAATTGAAACACTGAATATGAAAACTGACAAAGTGACAGAAGATCGAATCATTAAAGGCATGGTTGGCAGAGATCTAACGAATCGCTATCCTGAAAGAATTCCTAAGATTGGTCATACAATATTAGAAGTAAGTAATTGGAATGTTTTTCATCCATTACATTCAGATCGACAAGTGATTAATAATGTAAATCTATCTTTACGTAAAGGTGAAATTGTTGGAATTGCCGGATTGATGGGGGCAGGTCGAACAGAATTGGCGATGAGTATCTTCGGAAAATCGTACGGAAAAAAAATTACTGGCATGATTAAGAAAGATGGAAAAGAAGTTCAATTTAATGATGTTACTTCTGCGATAAAACAAGGGTTGGCGTATGTTTCAGAGGATCGCAAAGGGAACGGACTCATTTTAATGGAAGATATTAAACAAAATATTACGCTAGCAAGTCTGGATAAAATATCTAAAGGGACAATTTTAGATAAAAACAAGGAAATGATCGTAGGTGAAGAGTATCGAAAGAAACTGAGAATTAAAACACCAAGTATCTTTCAAAAAGCAGGGAATTTAAGTGGCGGTAATCAACAAAAAATCGTCTTAAGTAAATGGATATATTCTGAACCAGATGTTTTAATTTTGGATGAACCAACACGTGGAATTGATGTAGGTGCAAAGTATGAAATTTACTCTATTATCAATGATTTAGCAATGCAAGGTAAGGGGATCATTATTATTTCTTCAGAACTTCCGGAGCTATTAGGGATGTGCGATAGAATCTACTGTCTAAATGAAGGTAGTATAACTGGAGAAGTTAGCAGAGAAGATGCTAATCAAGAAAAGTTAATGACATACATGACAAAAAGTAAAGTAAGGGGGTAGTTTATTATGCAAACAGAGGTACAAAAAAATTCAACTAAACTAAATAACGATTCTGCACTTAGATCATTTGTCAAAAACAATATGCGACAGTATAGCATGATTATAGCGCTTGTCTTTATTATGGTACTGTTTCAAATTCTAACAGATGGCCTTTTGTTAAAGCCTTTAAATATTACGAATTTAATTTTACAAAATAGTTATATATTAGTTTTAGCAATTGGGATGGTGTTAGTTATCATAACTGGCCATATTGACTTATCAGTAGGGTCAATTGCAGCTTTTGTGGGAGCAATATCGGCAATCTTGATGGTTAACTATGAAATTCCAACGTTTCTTGCTGTTATCATATCATTAGTAGTCGGTGCGATTATCGGAGCATGGCAGGGCTTTTGGATTGCATATGTTAAGATACCTGCGTTTATCGTTACTTTAGCGGGAATGCTTTTATTTAGAGGGTTAACAATGATCGTCTTGGAAGGAAAATCAATCGCTCCTTTCCCAGAGGGTTTCCAAAAAATAAGTTCAGGATTTATACCTGATATTTCTGGTGGTTCATTACATTCCTTAACGATCATTATAGGAATTGTGCTATCAATCATCACTATTTTTATTCAGATAAAGAATAGAAGAACACAATTAAAATACAATTTTGAAGTACAGTCTAAAGGAATGTTTTTATTAAAACTTATTGGAATGGTAGCTTTGCTTAATGTATTTTCTTATGTGCTTGCTGCTTATGAAGGAATTCCAAATATATTAATCATACTAGCGATACTTATTGTAATTTATACATTTGTAACTAATAAGACGAAGGCAGGTCGACATGTCTATGCTATTGGTGGGAATGAAAAAGCTGCACAACTTTCTGGTATTAAAACAAAGCGAATGACATTTTGGGTATTTGTAAATATGGGTGCATTATCTGCACTTTCAGGACTTCTCTTTGCTGCAAGATTAAATGCAGCAACACCAAAGGCAGGTAATCTATTTGAATTAGATGCAATTGCAGCCTGTTTCATTGGTGGAGCATCTGCTTATGGAGGAATTGGTACAGTTCCTGGTGCGATTATAGGTGGATTAGTAATGGGTATCATGAACAACGGTATGTCTTTGATGGGATTAGGAATCGATTGGCAACAAGGTATCAAAGGGTTAGTATTATTAGCTGCAGTTGCATTTGATATTTATAATAAAAATAAAGCATCATAAAGTTTTTCTCATGAATTGGACTGGCATACTGATTGTCAGTCTTTTTTCTTAGAAGAAATATAAATTGAACTAGTTAGAAGGGAAGTTAAGTTTAATAGAGAATTGTTACGCATAAAGTAATTTTTAATATAGGAATGACATGATGATAAAGAGACCATATAAAGATCTCTTTACAATAGGCTCTTTTCTAAAATTTTGTTGCTATCAAACCCGAAGATATGCTAAACACGTAATGAACAGAAAAACTATAAGGTACAATTAGCGTTTACTTTTTCAAGCTTTGTTCTGCAAGTTTTACCATTTCCCGAACCATATTCCCACCAAGTTTGCCCCCTATTTTACCAGCTTGGTGCGACGATAAGTTCCCGTTGTAACCATTCTTTAATGGAATGCCTAATTCCTTGGCAGTTTCAAATTTAGCATTCTCGGGTTCCTTAGTTTTTGCAATATTTGCTTTTAATTGATCGATCTCTCTTCTAGCTTCTGGAACAAGTAATTTGTTTTTTCGTGTCATGTTTACTACCTCCTTAGAGGTAGTGTTCTCATATGAAGTGATAATATTAGAAAATAGTCTAATAAACAGACGTTTCAGGTTGTTTTTCAATAAAATAGGAAAGATCATTTTAAATATGTATGGTGATAGTGTATAATTATTTTAGTTGTACGAATAAGTTAGTGCGGTAACATACAAGCTGAAAGTGGTGACATAATGGCTCAACAAACAAAAGCCAGCATGGTAAAACAGAAAATAAAAGAATGGGTTTTAGAAGGAACAGTTTTACCTGGGGACAAAATATATTCTGAAAATGAATTAGTAAAAATGTTCGAAGTTAGTAGACATACTGTTCGTCAAGCCGTTGGAGACCTTGTTCATGAAGGATGGTTGTATAGAGAACAGGGGGCTGGTACATTTGTATCAAACCGAAGTGCGCAATCACAAATTCAACCAGTTAGTACAACAGGTAAAAATATAGGTGTCATTACAACGTATATATCTGATTACATTTTTCCTTCAATCATAAAAGGAATTGAATCATATTTATCAGCACATGGTTACTCGTTAACATTTGCTTGTACGGATAATGATCCTGAAAAGGAAAAGCAATGCTTAGAGGCAATGATAAACCGCAACATTGATGGGTTAATCGTCGAGCCAACAAGAAGTAGCAGTTATAATCCAAATCTCCATTATTATTTGGAAATGGAACAGAATAATACACCATACCTAATGATCAACCAATACTATCCACAATTAAATCCCCCTAATATTATTTTAAATGATGAAAAAGGTGGCTTCATCGCTACAGATCATCTCATAAAATTAGGTCATGAAAAGGTAATTGGCTTGTTTAAAAGTGATGATATTCAAGGATTAAATCGTATGCAAGGATTTATTCGCGCATTTAGAGAAAATGGTATTCCATTTTTTTCTGAAATGATTCTAACTTTTACTACCGATGAAAGAGAAACAACACTTCTCCAAAGGCTTAGGGATATACTTATGTCCGAAGAAAAGCGTCCAACAGGTATTATTTGTTACAACGATGAAATAGCAATAAATGTGTTAAATGTATTAAGAGAGTTAGAAATCAAAGTACCAGAGGAACTATCAATAGTGGGTTATGATGACTCAAATTTAGCTGAAGCATCTGAGACAAAAATAACGTCTATTACCCATCCTAAAATGGATATGGGGATTGAAGCAGCAAAGTGGATCGTCGCAGCTGTGGAAAATAGAGCCAGAGAAACAGATGAGATAGTTTATGAACCTGAGATTGTTATTAGAAATTCAACTAGTGTAGCAACAAAACAGCTAAGCGGTAACAAAAATGTCATATAACAAGTGTTAGACTAAGTGTCTACGATTTAATAATAATTTAAACGTTTATCGTTTAGATTCTAAAAATCTGCATACGAGTTACTTTCTATAAACAATGCTTTGTGATAGAAATAGTAACTACTGATTAGGGGGAAAATAAAATGATCGCATTAAACGAACTTTCGAACCTGTCAAAAACATGTACTTGTGGTAACGCTCATTATGAGATTACGATGGATAAAATAGTCATTAGTGAAGCTGCTTTAAATGAAGTTGTACCATATATAAACCGAAAATCCTTTAAAAAAACAACGATAATTGCTGACCAAACAACTTATAAGGTTGCAGGGGAAAGTCTTACTAGTCTCTTTAATGAAGCGAATATAGATCATGAAATTGTCATTATTCAAACGAATGAACTAGATGATGTGATTGCTGATGAAAAATCTTTAATAGAAGCAATGTTGGGTATATCTCAGGAAAGCGATGTTATCATTGCTGTAGGTTCAGGGACGATCCACGATATTACAAGATTTTCAAGTTATAAGATGGGGAAACCATTTATTTCGGTTCCAACGGCTCCATCTGTTGATGGTTTTAATTCAATGGGTGCACCTGTCGTAATAAAAGGAGTAAAAACCACCTATCAAATGCAATCACCTATTGCATTATTTGCAGACCTAGCTATTTTACAAGCGGCACCAAAAGAAATGATAGCTGCTGGTTTCGGTGATATGATCGCTAAGTACACGTCACTAGCCGATTGGAAATTTTCACATCTTATAGCGGGGGAGAACTTTTGTCCATTATCAGCTCGTTTAACACAAGAAGCACTTGATAATTGTATTAAAAATGTAGAGCTAATTTCTGATGCAGATGAGGAAGGAATGAAGGTTTTAATCGAGGCCCTTATTCAATCTGGCTTTGCCATGCTCATGGTGGGTCATTCTTCACCAGCTTCTGGAGGAGAACACCATGTATCTCATTTTTGGGAAATGGAATTTATCAAGCAAGGGAAGGCACAAGTCCTTCACGGAGCTAAGGTAGGTGTAACGGTACAGCTTATCTTAGATTTATATAAAAATGACTTTTTAACACTAATATCGAACAAAGATAAATTAATAGATTTAACTGGTCATTCAATAGAAAAACGACAGCAGGTTATCGAAAAACAAGAGGAAATAAAGGCTATTATAGCATCAATACCTGATTCTGCTACTCTATCATTACTAATGAAAAAACTGGGTGGACCTACAAAACCAATTGAATTGGGGATCGATTCTGAACTTGTCCGAAACAGTTTGAATGAAGCACATACCTTAAGAAATCGCTATACCATGCTAAAATTTTGGAATGAAAATGTAGGTATTCATCACTATGTATAATTTAGCAGATGTAAAAGCTGTTTTTTTTGACCTTGATGATACAATCTATGATCAGTTAAAACCGTTTCAATTAGCTGTTGTACAGTGTAAAGTGCCACTTGCTACAGAAAAGGTAACAGAGCTATTTAAAAGGGTCCGTTACTATAGTGATGTTCTTTGGAAGGTGTACACTAAAGGGGAAATAGATTTAGAGTTAGTAAGAGTAGAACGAGTTAGATGTGCATTTAAAGATTTTGGTATTTCTCTTTCATCAGTACAAGCGAAAGAAATTCAGGATTGTTATGAAAATGAGCAAAAGAGGATACATGCTTTTCCTGGTGTACTTTCGATGATCCAGGATCTGATGGTATCTAAACCGGTTGTTGGTATTATTACAAACGGTCCAGTAAACCATCAAATGAATAAAATAAAAGCCCTTAAAATTGATCAAGTTATCCCATTAGATAACATATTTATCTCTGATGGAATCGGGATTACCAAGCCTGATAAGAGGGTGTTTGAGTATGTTCAAAAACGTATAAATATCGATTCAGATAAATGCTGTTATATTGGTGATACTTGGGAAAATGATATTGTACCGTCGATTGAAGCAGGGTGGAGATGCATTTGGTTCAATCATCGGAACCGAGAACCTGAATCAAATCATATCCCTAATGAGACGATTAAAACCTACGACAATTTTATCCTAAAATAGATTTGATAAATGATCTCAAAAAATTTATGGGTAAGAAGGTGTTACTATGCATACAACTTCAGTTTTTGGAGGAATATTTAAGGTTTTAGATTGGTTCACACGGTTTTCTCTAGCAAATCTACTTTGGGTACTGTTCAATTTACCAATTAGTTTTCTACTGTTGACCATTGCTATAACGGATGACAAAGGTTTTATACTGTCCACTTGGATTCTGGTTGCTATCTTAGCTCCATTTGTTTTTTTTCCAGCAACAACAGCCCTTTATAGTGTTGTTAGACAATGGGTTCTAAACGAAAGCGACATATCAATAATTCCTACCTACTGGAGGAATTACAAAGAAAACTATCTTAAAAGTTTAGCTGGTGGATTAATTTTAGTTCCGCTTTGGGTGATTGGAATCGTAGATACTTTTTTTCTCATAAAAAAAAGTTTTGTTCTAAGTCTAGTGTTGATGATGATTCTCTGGTTTTTATTTATAGTAACAACTTATTTTTTTGCTGTTATCGTCCATCATGACATAAAACTTTTAAAAGGATTAAAACAAGCTATTTTATTTATGATAATAAATCCAATCAACAGTGTAATTATAGGTTTGATAAATGTTATTATTCTATATATGTGTATAATAAAGTTTACTTTTTTAATTCCTTTTCTTATGGTATCAGCAATAGCTTTTCTTGTTTTTACTAGTTATTACGGAAAGTATATAAAAGTGAAAAAAGTACAGGATTCATAAATTAATTTAACCTAGAAGGCAAGCAGACTTTTATAAAGTAGAGAGAGCCAGTTATATTCTGGCTCTTTTTATTTGTTAAAGAAGACTGTTTTGTAAGGATTGTTGTTTTTCGTAATATGGAAATCTTTACGAATTCAGCCTATCTTCGTGCTCTTTTCGTTAAATTACTCTGATATTCCTTTGGAGATCGCTTCAATATACACAATAAAAATCCAAAAGCCGATTTTTATTAGTACTAGAGCAACAAACTTTTAGAAAAAGGGCCTTAAAGAAAAAGTCTTCCAGG
Organism: Metabacillus sp. GQ13; assembly: GCF_059758525.1. Lineage (NCBI taxonomy): Bacteria > Bacillati > Bacillota > Bacilli > Caryophanales > Bacillaceae > Metabacillus > Metabacillus sp. GQ13. The sequence continues at coordinate 18,205 of NZ_JCAXET010000013.1, read as the reverse complement.
TACCTATTAGAAATTCAGGAATATATATACAATTGCGAGACCAGATGTACGTACATATAATCTCCGTTTATTTTACATGTACTTATTTTTTTAAAATAATCGTTGACATGTACGAACAGGTGTAATAATATTGTTTTTAAGAAGCGCTTACATAAAACTTAAATCTATTTTAGTTAAATAGGACTATCGTAGATTTGATACGTAAGTCTCCTTATCATACAAATAATTTTGGGGGGATTCATTTGTTTAAGAAATCAAAACAGAAGCTTGGTAAGATGTTATTAATGGCTATGATGGTTGTAGTTGTAACTGGAGTTCTTGGAGCTTGTAGTGGTGGAGATAGCACAGGTGGCGACAGTAAAGATGGTACTGTGAATCTATCATTTATGTTTAGTGGACAACCTGCTGAGCAAACAGCTTACAAAAATGTAGTGAAAAAGTTTGAAGAAGCAAATCCTAATGTAAAAGTTAAGGTTACAGTAACAGCTGGTGACCAGTATGATACGAAATTACAAGCTGCGATTGCCGGAAAAAGTGTTCCGGATGTATTCTTCTACAATCCTGGTAACTTAAAAGCATATGTAAATGCTGGAGTATTAAAGGATATTACAGATTTAGTTGAAAATGCTGAAGGTGTTGATTTAACGAAAATTTGGGAATCTGGTATTAACAAATATCGTTATGATGGAGAAAATGCTGGACAAGGTGCTATCTACGGAGTACCAAAAGATTTAGGTCCTTTCGGATTTGGTTATAACAAAACAATGTTTGAAGAAGCTGGGATTCCTTTACCAGATCCAGACAAACCATATACATTTGAAGAATTCGTTGATGTAAGTAAGAAACTAACAAAAGATAAAGATGGCGATGGGAAACTTGACCAATGGGGAACAGGTCTTAATGTAAACTGGTCATTACAACCATTTGTATGGAGTAATGGAGCGGATTGGTTAGATGAAACGAATACAAAAGTAACAGTTGATGATCCTGCATTCATTGAAGCGTTTCAATACTTTGCAGATTTACAAAATGTACACAAGGTAACTCCTTCAGTTGCTGAAGGTCAAACTCTTGATACGTATCAAAGATTTATGCAAAGTCAAATTGCTTTCTTCCCAATTGCACCTTGGGATTTAGCAGCATTTAAAGATTTGAAATTTGATTATGATGTCATTCCATGGCCAGCAGGTTCAACTGGAGAAACAAAGGCTTGGATCGGTTCACTTGGAATTGGTGTTTCTGAAAAAACAAAACATGCAGAACTAGCAGCTGAACTAGCGTTGTATTTATCAGCTGATGAAGAAGGTCAACAAGCTTTAGTTGATCAACAAGTGCAATTACCAAATAATACAGATGTAGCTGATAAATGGGCTGCTGATACTTCAATCAAACCAGCTAACAAAGTAGAATATTTAGAAATCATCAAAGAATACGGTCGTGATCTACCAACCAACTTTACTTACACAGGCGAATGGTATGATGAATTCTTTAAGAATATTCAACCGGTTATTGATGGTAAAAAGACTGCAGAAGAGTATGTAAAAGAAGCACAACCGAAAATGCAAAAATTATTAGACAAATCAATTAAACAAGAAGAACAAGCGAAAAAATAAGAGTCAAGATATGGTGCTAGAGTTATCGGCTAGCACCATATTAACTTATTAAACTCTCTAATGGTAGATTAAGGTTTATCATGTAATCTTTCAAAGAGAAATGGGGAGAAAAAATGAAAACTACTTCAAAGCTTTATCAAAGCGAGCGAAGAAATGCATATGCATTTGTTGCAGCTCCTGTTATTGGATTTTTAATATTTGTATTAGCTCCGACTCTATACTCTCTATATGGTTCATTTACAAACTGGGATGGGCTAGGTCAAATGAATTTTATTGGTTTGTCTAACTATATTGACCTCTTAAGTGATGAGTCATTCCATAAGACACTATACAATACACTGTTTATGATGCTAGGTATTCCAATTGGATTAGTTTTAGCTCTATTGCTAGCAGTAGGGTTGAATCGAGCAATAATTGGAACACAAGTTTTTCGAGTCATTTATTATGTTCCGGTTATCTCATCAATTGCTGCGATCTCTATCCTTTGGCAATGGGCTTATAATGGAGATTTTGGATTAGTTAATCAGTTCTTAGCCTTTTTTGGAATAGAAGGTCCTAACTGGTTAATGGATAAAAACACAGTAAAACCTGCCTTAATTCTTATGACCGTTTGGAAGGGATTAGGTTATAGCATGCTATTATACTTAGCTGCGCTCCAAAGTGTACCAAAAACATATTATGAAGCAGCTAAGCTAGATGGAGCCAACGCTTTCCAAGTATTTAAAAATATTACATTACCAATGGTTAAGCCGGTAACATTCTTTATCGTTGTTACAAACATTATCGGTGGTGCACAGGTATTCACAGAGATTAACGTGATGACACCAACTGGTGGACCTGAGTTTTCATCTGCAACTGTAGTGTTTTATATTTGGCAGAAAGCCTTTGGAAACTTTGAAATGGGTTATGGATCAGCAATGGCCATTGTGCTTGGTTTGTTTATTTTCATCGTTACATTGATTCAATTTAAAATGAACGAAAAATCATCTTATGAGCTTGAATAGTTATTGCTTTTGCAGTAGAAAGGAGTGGAAGTAATGGACACAGTATTAGAAAAAAAGCCACAGCCTGAGACAAAATATAGATCTGATAAAACGACTCAAAAACTAACGAATGTCATTGTTTTCATAATGTTGACAATAGGTGCAATTTTTATGGTCGCACCGCTTTTATGGATGGTTGCAACATCATTCAAGGAAATTGAAGAAGTTTATGCACTACCACCAGTTTGGATACCTGAGTCATTTAATCCGATAAAATATATTGAAATTTGGCAAAAAGGGCCATTGTTAAGTGGTATTACCAATAGTTTAATTGTTGCAGTATCTGTGACTGTAATCGGAACATTTACATCAAGTTTAGCGGCTTTTGCTTTTGGTAAAATGAATTTTCCTTACAAAAATCAATTGTTTTTATTGTTACTGACAGCAATGATGGTTCCTTATCCAGTTGTCATGATTCCACAATTTATGATTTTTACACAAATTGGATGGGTGGATACCTTATTACCACTTATTGTTCCAGGACTGTTTGGAAATATCATTATGATATTCTTCCTAAGACAGTATTTGACAAGCATACCAAACTCTATTATAGAAGCAGCAAAAATAGATGGTTGTTCGTACTTTAAAATATTCTATAAAATTATCTTTCCGCTAGTTAGACCGGCTGTTGCAGCACAATTAATTTTATGGTTTATGACAATCTGGAACGATTATTTAGGACCAATCTTATACTTGAACTCACCCGAGAAACAGACGTTACAACTTGTTATTGCTAACTTTAACTCGACTTATGCAATACAAAGTGATTATCCGTTAATTATGGCGGCTTCTGTTGTATCATTGCTTCCAATGTTAATTGTGTTTATATTCTTCCAAAAACAAATTATCGAATCTGTAGCAATCTCTGGTGTAAAAGGATAACAAATCAGGTGGCGGTAAAAGGTAAATTAGCAAGTCTAATCTACTTAAAAACACTGTGTATTCAAATGCCACTTTCAAATAGTAAAGAAACACTCTGTGAGACTACAAGCCCTATTTAGAATAAGGGGGGACAAAGAAAAAATTCTAGTTCTACCCTTGTCTTTTCTATAGGCTCTTTTCTAAAGTTAGTTGCTACCAAACTAGCTAAGTACGTAAAGAAGTGCTGAAAAACAACATTCTTTGCGAAAACAGTCTTTCTATAATAAATAGTTCTGTAAATGAATAAGCTGTTCAAAGAAAATGACCTCGTTACATTTATACGCAAAACTAGATTGGGCTTGCTAGTTTACCTAATTTCGCCGCTCCTTTTTAATAATCCGGTAGTAAAAGTTTTATATAGAAACAGAGGCATTACTCTTAAACTAGGAGGAGAACTAACCATGAAACGAGTAAGCTATTTTGCGGACAAGAATTATAAAATAGGTAAGGTAGATCCCAACTTGTTTGGTTCTTTTATCGAGCATTTAGGACGTGCTGTTTATACAGGTATTTATGAACCAGGTCATCCACTTGCTGATAAGGATGGATTTCGTACAGATGTCATGGATTTAGTAAAAGAGTTGAATGTACCAATTGTCCGTTATCCTGGTGGGAACTTCTTATCTGGTTATGATTGGACAGATGGAATCGGTCCCATAGAAGATCGGCCAGTTCGACTTGATCTTGCTTGGCGAACAACTGAACCAAATGAAGTTGGCATCGATGAGTTTATGAAATGGGCAAACAAGTCGAATATTGAGCCAATGCTAGCTGTTAATCTAGGAACAGGTACTCCGAAAGAAGCAGGCTACTTTGTTGAATATTGTAATCATCCAGGGAAAACATACTGGAGTGACTTACGAATAAAGAATGGATATAAAGACCCATACAATGTCAAAGTATGGTGTTTAGGAAATGAAATGGATGGACCATGGCAAATCGGACAGCTAAGTGCAGAAGATTATGGTAAGAAAGCAAAAGAGACTGCTAAAATCATGAAGTGGGTAGATCCCTCCATTAAATTAGTCGCTTGTGGTAGTTCATCTGCGGAAATGCCAACATTTCCAGAGTGGGATCGTGTGGTATTAGAACACTTATATGAACATGTTGATTATATATCATGTCATCGCTATTACGAAAATTTAGGAGATGCCAATGATTTTTTAGGATCTTTTGCAGATATGGATAATTTCATAAAAACAATAGCTAGTACGGCTGATTATGTGCAGGCAAAACATAGAAGTAAAAAGAAAATGTATATTTCCTTTGATGAATGGAATGTCTGGTACCAAAAGAAAGTTGAATTAAAAGATTGGGAAGTGGCACCACCAATTCTAGAGGATATTTATTCTTTACTAGATGCATTAGTGTTTGGTGGACTTATGTGTACTCTACTGCAACATGTTGACAGAGTAAAAATGGCTTCATTAGCTCAATTAGTTAATGTTATCGCACCAATCTTTACCCAAAAAGGTGGACCAGCAATCAAACAAGCAATCTTCTATCCATTTTATCAAGTATCTAACTTTGGTCGAGGAGAAGTCTTAAATACTTTAGTGGATGCTCCTAAGCTCGAAACAAACAAGCATGGTTCAATTCCAATGGTTCAATCATCAACTACATATAATGCTAGTGACAATACACTAAGTATCTTTGCTTTGAATTGTTCAGAGGATGAAGATCTATTATTAGATGCACGATTCCGTTCTTTCGGGTCAGTCCAAGTTATTGAACATGTTGTCATGGATGGTCCTAATCTCGATGCAGTAAATAGTTTTGAGAATCCAGAAAATATTAAACCTAGAACCATTGATAGTACAACTAAAATAGCAGAGAGTTTAGAAATTACTTTACCTAGAATGTCATGGAACATGATTCGACTTCAATGTGAAGCTTAAAGTAGGTACGACAATGTTTACTAACATACGTATGGCATGACACAGTAAAGATTATTAGATATCTATATTGATAGTAGTCGTATAGGAAAATTTTTTAACAGGAGTTGTTATCATGACTGAATTTAAAATTAATAACCCACTAATTGAACAACGTGCCGATCCATGGATGTATAAGCACACTGATGGCTATTATTATTTCACAGCATCTGTACCTGAATATGACAGGATTGAACTTCGTCGAGCGAAGACGATTCAAGGATTAACAGAAGCTGAGACCAAAACAATTTGGGTTAAGTATGAAACAGGAAAGATGAGTGCAAATATTTGGGCACCTGAGATTCATTTTATTGATGAGAAATGGTATATCTACTTTGCAGCAGCAAGAACATCTGAAACAAAAGATGGACTATTTGATCATCGAATGTTCGCACTTGAAAATACTTCGGAAAATCCATTAGAAGGTGAATGGGTTGAAAAGGGCCAAGTGAAAACAAAATGGGAGTCATTTGCCTTAGATGCTACAAGTTTTGAGCATAAGGGAATAAGGTATTATGTTTGGGCGCAAAAAGATCCCAACATACCTGGAAACTCAAACCTCTATATTTCTGAAATGGAAAATGCATGGACACTTAAAGGTGAGCAAGTTTGTATTTCAACTCCTGAATATGATTGGGAAAAAATTGGTTTCCTAGTTAATGAAGGTGCAGCTGTACTTAAACGAAATGGCCGTATTTTTATATCGTTTTCTGCAAGTGCAACAGATTTTAATTATTGTATGGGTTTATTAACTGCAGATGAGAACAGTGATTTATTAGATCCTACCTCTTGGTTGAAAAGTTCAGAACCAGTCTTCACAACATCAGAAGAGACAGGTCAATTTGGACCAGGCCACAATAGCTTTACTGTAACAGAAGATGGTTTACATGATGTCCTTGTCTATCATGGTAGAAACTATAAAGAAATAGTAGGTGATCCGTTGTACGATCCAAATCGACACACACGAGTCCAACTAATTCAGTGGAATGAAGATGGAACTCCTAACTTTGGTGTACCGGTTCCGGATTCAATGTAACTAATAAGTAAGGGCATCTTGCTTAAAGTGTAAATTGCTGCAAAATAAATAATTACCAATAAAGAGGCTGATTACATAATCAGTCTCTTTTGCTAAAGTTGTCTCTTATATTTTCTTTAAAGTAGTAGAAAGAGGTCAGAAAATAATGGGGAAATCAAAGACCAGATTGGTCACAAATTTAAGTATGCTCGGTATCGTGCTAGTAGGAATTATCCTTATTAATCATCACAACAAAAATATAACAGGGCTGGAAGAAATCCATTTTCCTTCTCCGCCAGCAGAAACACCGTTTGAAAAAACAAATGCTGACATTATTAACGATGAATCAAAATGGACGACAAATAATACACATGATGCAGAAATCATAAAAGTGAATGAATGGTATTATACATTTTCAACAGACTACATGGTGGCCGGTACCGCTATTCCAGGCATACAAATTAGGAAATCTAAAGATATGGTTAATTGGTCATATGTGGGTCGTGTTTTTGATCAGGTGTCTGCCGAAGCGAGTGAATGGACAAATGGAAGCGGATTATTTTGGGCACCTGATGTAGTAGAAATGAATGGCATATTTTATCTATATTACTCTGTTTCTGAAATAGGAACACGCAATTCGTATGTCGGCTTAGCGACTAGTGCATCAATCGAAGGTCCTTGGGAGGATCAAGGTGCTGTAGTTAAGACGGAAGAAGGTGACCAATTCACAGTAAATGCAATAGATCCAGGTATTATTTTTGATAAGGAAGGAAAACCATGGATGGCGTATGGGTCTTATTTCGGTGGGGTTTTTATCGCAGAGCTAAATGAACAAACTGGTTTGCTCATACATCCAGATAAAGAAGGAAAATTAATTGCTGGCCGAAAAAATATGGACTATGGCATTGAGGGACCTGCCATTATGTATAATTCGGACACTGATATGTATTATTTAACTGTTTCATATGGTTGGTTAGAAGATACCTATAATGTTAGGGTTGCAAGATCAAAAAATATTCAAGGCCCATATACAGACTACAATGGCAACAATATGATTGATCTCTCAGAAGAATCCTTTGACACAGGTACTAAAATTGTTAGTTCCTATGCATTTGATAATGATACTGGCTGGCTTGGGACAGGTCATAATGGATTGTTGAAAGATGGGGATGATTTCTATTTAACTCATAATGCTAGAGTGGGTGACGATTTCTATTGGTCTCATCTACATGTTCGCGAAATCATTTGGACAGAAGATGGCTGGCCTGTTGTTTCTCCAGAGCGTTATGCAGGAAAACCAGAAAAGTCAGTAGATATTAAGGCGAAAGATTTGATTGGTGATTGGGAAAAAATTGTTTTGAGTAGATTTGATGATGGAATAGCAACATCAACGAATTTACGTCTATTAGAAAGTGGAAAAATAGATAACGCAAAATCAGAGGATTACTGGGAACTAAAAGGTAGTACATTAACGCTATACTGGTATGAATCAGATAATGATGAGTATTTAAAGGAAACCTTAACAGTACTAACACAGTGGGATTGGGAAAATTGGCAATCAACACTAGTCGTAACAGGATTAAATCACGATGGTACTGCAGTATGGGGGAAAAAGCGACAAAATGAGGAGGATAAATAAAAATGATTTTTCCGAAAGAACCTATAAAGTATGACTTATATGATGTAGATGTTGCTAATAATGAGAAGCTGTGGACGATCCATAACGTACATGATCCAGCACTTGTAAAAGATGGTGACACATACTATGTTTTCTCGACTGATGCAAAAGTTGGAGGTCATCCAACTGGAGGTATTCAAATACGAAAGTCTAAGGATTTAATTAAGTGGGAATGGGTTGGGCATGCGTTTGATCGTATACCTGAAGAAGCTTATGAATGGACAGGTGCAAAAGGGTTATGGGCACCAGATGTAGCTAAATATGGTGACACCTATTATTTGTATTATGCTGCATCACAGTTCGGAAAGACACAATCATTTATTGGTGTCGCAACAAGCAAACATATCGAGGGTCCATGGATAGATCAAGGAGAGGTCTTTAAGACTGAGCATGGGGTAGAAACACCAAATGCAATTGATCCGAATATTACCTTTGATGAAGATGGAACTCCTTGGATGGTCTATGGCTCTTTTTTCGGAGGAATATATCTTTGTGAAGTAGATCCAACAACAGGTAAGTTAGTCAAACAAAATAAAGGGAAATTAATTGCGAGACGTCCAAAAAGCGTCGAAGCTGCAGTTGAAGGCCCATATATTGTTTATCATCCCGAACTTAAAAAGTATTATTTGTTCGTTTCATATGATTCACTGTTTACAAATTATCATATCCGAGTTGCACGAGCCGATCATATTGAAGGTCCATACTTAGACATAAATGGAAATGATATGACAGATATTGAGATTGATCCAAATGAAACAGGGATGAAAATACTTGGTGGTTATAAATTTGGTCAAACTGAAGGCTGGATTGGACCTGGTCATAACTCAGTTCTTCGCGATGGAGATCATTATTTCATTTGCCATCACGCTAGAGGGGAGAGAACCAAAAAACATCATGCGTTGCATATTCGTAAACTTGTCTGGACAGAGGATGGTTGGCCTCTTGTTTCTCCAGAAAGATTTGCTGGTGAGATTGAACAAGCTATTGATCCTCATGCGTTAATGGGTACGTGGGAAATGATTGTTCTTGATAAACATATAAATAATCAAATTCCATCACAATCTTTTGAATTAGCTTCAAATGGAATCATAACGAATGAAAAAGATGGTTACTGGAAGCATGAAAAAAATAACTTATTTGAACTATGTTTGCACGGTGAAGAGATAACTTGGAATATTATTGTATTGACTGCATGGGATTGGAGTCGCTGGAATCCGACGCTTGTATTAACTGGTAAAAATAAAAAAGGACAGGTTATAATCGGTAAACAGGTGAAAAAGAGATAAAAAGAGTTGTTTTTCACAAAAATTGATAACTTGTAAGTATAAGTTATTGATGTTAGAAATAAAAAAACAACAAATTTTAAAGAAAATCTAAAAAAATTCGTAAAATTGTATTGAAAAATATTCGATAAGTGCTAAAATTTACTTAAGGTTATCCGTATGAGTTATAAAAACAAGTAAGACATGTCTAATTTTAGATAAAAAATGCAATAACTGGATCTATTTGTCGAAACTTGTACGTATGACGAAAAATGAACTTGTTATTCTTATAAAAATATTAATTGATTAACAGAGGGTTACCAGAGAAAGGTTGGGGTGATATAAGTGACTAAATATTCAATTGGTGTAGATTATGGGACACAATCAGGTAGAGCTGTTCTGGTAGAAATAGGAACTGGAAAAGAAATTGCTACTGCAGTTAAACCTTACTCTCACGGAGTAATGGATGAGGTATTGCCAAATGGTGTAACAAAACTTGAAAATGATTGGGCTCTACAACATCCTACTGATTATATGGAAGTATTAGAAACAACGATTCCAAATGTATTAGAACAAGCAAAGATATCTGCTGATGATGTAATTGGTATTGGAATTGATTTTACAGCATGTACAGTATTACCGATAAATGAATTTGGAACTCCATTATGCTTGACAGAGGAATTTAAGAACCATCCACATAGTTTCGTAAAGCTTTGGAAGCATCATGCAGCACAGGATGAGGCAAATCGTTTAAACGAGATTGCAGAAGCTAGAGGTGAGAAGTTCTTACAAAGATATGGTGGGAAAATTTCTTCTGAGTGGTTAGTTCCTAAGCTTTGGCAAATTTTAAATGAAGCACCTGAGATTTACGATGCAACCGATCAATTTGTTGAAGCCACAGATTGGGTTACATACCAATTAACTGGTGACCTAAAAAGAAATAGTTGTACAGCTGGATACAAAGCAATCTGGCATAAACAAGATGGATACCCAGCAAAGGAATTTTTCAAAGCACTAGATGAACGTTTAGAGAATGTTGTTGAAGAAAAATTATCAAATGATATTTTCCCAATAGGTGCTAAAGCTGGAGAATTAACGGATCAAGCTGCTAAATTAATTGGTTTAAATCCTGGAACAGCTGTTGCAATCGCAAACGTTGATGCACATGTTGCAGTACCTGCTGTTGGAATTACTGAACCAGGAAAGCTGTTAATGATCATGGGAACGTCTACATGTCATATTTTATTAGGTGATGAAGAAAAGGTTGTACCTGGTATGTGTGGGGTTGTTGAAGATGGTGTTATTCCAGGATTAATGGGATATGAAGCAGGCCAATCTTGTGTAGGAGATCATTTTGAATGGTTTACGGAAAATTGCGTTCCTGGAAGTTATTACGAAGAAGCAGCCGAAAAGGGTGTGGACATCCATCAACTTCTAACTGAAAAGGCAGCCAAGTTACAAGTAGGTGAAAGCGGTTTAATCGCTCTTGACTGGTGGAATGGTAACCGCTCAACACTTGTTGATGCAGATTTAACTGGTGTGATATTAGGTGCAACATTGTTAACTAAGCCAGAGGAAATGTACAGAGCACTTATTGAAGCAACTGCATATGGTACACGGACAATCGTAGAAGCGTTCAGAAATAATGGAGTACCGATACATGAAGTCTATGCATGTGGTGGAATTGCAGAGAAAAACGAACTAATGATGCAAATATACTCAGATGTGTTAAATATGGACATCCGTATTTCAGCATCTTCTCAAACTCCAGCATTAGGTTCTGCAATGTTTGGAGCTGTAGCAGCTGGTAAAGAACGAGGCGGATACGATGATATTAAAGATGCAGCAAAAGAAATGGCTAGATTAAAAGATTCAATCTATCAACCGAAACAAACTAGTTCAGAAGTTTATGATCAACTATTTTCTGAGTACTCTCGTCTATATGACTACTTTGGTCGTGGAGAAAATAATGTAATGAAAACACTAAAGAGAATTAAAAAGGCAAGTGTTGCAAAAGGTCAAGCTGTAACACGCTAATGATCATCTATTAAAATCGATGAACTATCCTAAATAAATGTGGTGGAGCTAAAGATTATGATAGCATATGTTTTGCTCCACACTTCTTGAAGAGAGGAGAAATAAAATGCTTGAAAAATTAAAGCAACAAGTACTTGAGGCGAACCTACAATTACCAAAATACGAAATGGTAACGTTTACGTGGGGAAATGTGAGTGGGATAGATCGTGACAAGGGTCTTGTCGTGATTAAACCAAGTGGTGTTCCTTACGAGGACCTTAAAGTAGAAGATTTAGTTGTTGTCAATCTTGATGGCGAAATAATAGAAGGTGGTATGCGTCCATCTTCTGATACAGCAACACATTTAGTCCTTTATAAAGCTTTTCCTACAATCGGAGGAGTTGTGCATACACATTCACCTTGGGCTACAAGCTGGGCACAGGCTGGTCGTTCAATTCCAGCACTAGGTACGACACATGCTGATTATTATTATGGAGAAATACCTTGTACTCGAACATTAACTCAAGATGAAATAACAAGTGGATATGAACTTGAAACAGGTAATGTGATTATTGAAACCTTTGAAACTGGTGGAATTGATCCAATTGCTATGCCTGGTGTACTTGTAGCAAATCATGCTCCATTTTGTTGGGGGAAAGATCCAATCCAAGCCGTACACAATGCAGTTGTTTTAGAAGAAGTAGCTAAAATGGCCCTGCATACGTATCAATTAAATCCTACAATCAATCCAATTGACCAATTCTTACTAGATAAACACTATCTTCGTAAGCATGGTGCAAATGCGTATTATGGTCAAAAAAAGCAGGAAACAAAAACGTTAGGGTAACATCGTTTCATAGTACAGAGATAGATCTTTTATAAAATTAATAGAGAGTAAGCGACAAAGTTAGCTTACTTACAAATGAATGAAGATAATCGAGGGGGAACTAAAAATGTTAACAAATAAGCCATATGAGTTCTGGTTTGTAACAGGTAGTCAAGATTTATACGGAGATGAAACTCTTATTGAGGTTGAAGCTAATTCTAAGGTGATAACAGAAGCTTTAGATCGTGACCCATCTGTTACCTATAAATTAGTATTTAAATCTCTATTGAAAGATGCTGATTCAATTCGTCGATTATGCCTTGAAGCTAACGCGGATGAAAACTGTGCTGGTATTATCACATGGATGCACACATTCTCACCTGCAAAAATGTGGATTGCTGGTTTGTCAGCTTTACAAAAACCAATGCTTCACTTACACACACAATTTAACCGTGATATCCCTTGGGATAGCATTGATATGGATTTCATGAATACAAATCAATCTGCACATGGTGACCGTGAATTTGGTTTTATTGGAAGCAGATTAAATGTGAAGAGAAAAGTTGTTGTTGGACATTGGGAAAATAGTGACGTTAGAAGCAAGATTGGAAGCTGGATGCAAACTGCTGCAGCATTTTCTGAAGGGAAAAACCTTAAAGTAGCTCGTTTCGGAGATAATATGCGTAGAGTAGCAGTTACTGAGGGAGACAAAGTTGAAGCTCAGATTAAGCTTGGTTGGACAGTAAATGGATACGGTGTTGGTGACCTTGTTCAAAGAGTAAATGACGTTTCAGAACAAGAAGTAGATCAGCTAATGGATGTATACGCACAGGAGTATGACATTGCACCTGAAGGGCAAGCGAATGGTCCAATACGTGAATCCATCCGTTATCAAGCTCGACTTGAATTGGGAATGAAATCATTCTTAGAAGAAGGTAACTACACTGCATTTACTACTACTTTCGAAGACTTACACGGCTTGAAGCAATTACCAGGACTTGCTGTTCAACGATTAATGGCACAAGGATATGGTTTTGCTGGTGAAGGTGACTGGAAAACAGCTGCTCTTTTACGTATCCTAAAAATCATTGCAAATGGTGAGGATACATCATTTATGGAAGACTACACATACCACTTTGAACCAGGTAATGAACTAGTATTGGGATCTCATATGCTAGAGGTTTGTCCAACAATATCAGCTACAAAGCCTAAAATCGATGTTCACCCTTTATCAATTGGTGACAAAGAAGATCCTGCACGTCTAATTTTCGACGGGAAAAGTGGAGCAGCGCTTAACGCTTCAATCATTGATATTGGACACCGTTTCCGTTTAATTGTTAACCAAGTAGATGCTGTTCAACCAGAGATTGACATGCCTAACTTACCAGTTGCACGTGTATTGTGGTCTCCACAACCTTCATTAAGTGAGGGTGCAGAAGATTGGATTATTGCTGGTGGTGCGCATCATACAGTATTCTCTTATAAAGTAACCACAGAACAATTAAGAGACTGGGCTGAATTAGTAGGAATTGAATGTGTACTAATTAATAACGATACAAATAAACATGCATTTATCAATGAATTACGTTGGAATGACGTTATTTATAAGTAAAGTATTAATAGATTTTGAATAATATAGAGGTAGATTAGTTGGTGGTTTTTATACAATTACTCTACCTCTATCTATTAGTGTCTAAACCACGAAAAGGTAGGGATTATCATATGAAGAATACCGTCGTAATCAATACTGATGTTGAAAAAGGAACAATTAATAAAAATATTTACGGTCATTTTGCTGAACATTTAGGACGTTGTATTTATGAAGGTATTTGGGTCGGAGAAGATTCACCTATTCCAAATACAAAAGGAATTCGTAATGACGTATTAGCTGCGTTAAAACAAATCAACATTCCAGTTCTTCGTTGGCCAGGTGGCTGTTTTGCAGATGAATATCATTGGAAAGATGGAATTGGACCTAGAAGTGAGCGTAAACGTATGGTAAACACTCACTGGGGCGGTGTTGTTGAAAATAACCACTTTGGAACTCATGAGTTCATGTTACTTTGTGAATTACTAGATTGTGAGCCTTATATTTGTGGAAATGTTGGTAGTGGAACGGTTCAAGAAATGTCAGAATGGGTTGAATACATGACATTTGATGGGGAATCACCAATGGCAAATTGGCGCGGGGAAAATGGGAGACAAGAACCGTGGAATGTAAAGTATTTTGGAGTAGGTAATGAAAACTGGGGTTGCGGTGGAAATATGCGTCCTGAATATTACGCGGATCTGTATCGACGCTACCAAACTTATGTAAGAAATTATGGGGACAATAAACTCTACAAAATAGCTGGTGGAGCAAATGTAGATGATTACAATTGGACAGAAGTTTTAATGCGTGAAGCAGGTCGCATGATGGATGGTTTAAGTCTTCATTATTATACAATTCCAGGCGACTTCTGGACAGGGAAGGGCTCTGCTACAGATTTCCCTGAAGCTGAATGGTTTATTACCATGCAGAAAGCGCTTCATATGGACGAGTTAATTACAAAGCACGGTACGATAATGGATAAATATGATCCAGAAAAACGTGTTGGAATGATCATTGATGAGTGGGGTACCTGGTTTGATGTAGAACCTGGAACAAACCCTGGGTTCCTTTATCAACAAAATACGATCCGTGATGCATTAGTAGCTGCAGTTCATTTTCATATCTTCCAAAACCATTGTGATCGTGTACAGATGACAAATATTGCACAAACTGTAAATGTACTGCAAGCAATGGTATTAACCGAAGGAGATAAGATGATTCTTACACCGACATACCATGTGTTTGATATGTATAAGGTTCATCAGGATGCTACATTATTAGCTGTTGATGCAACGGTTGATTGCTATAAATATGATGAACAAGAAGTTGAACAAGTAACTGTGTCTGCATCTAAAGACAAAGAGGGAAAAGTCAATATCTCTTTATGTAATATTGACCATAAGGAATCTGCTTCTTTGTCAATTCAACTTCGTGGTATTAAAGAGCAAATCAAAAACTTAACAGGTACAATTCTTTCTGCAGATACAATTGATGCCCATAACACATTTGAGCAACCAGAAGAAGTAAAACCAACTGAGTTTACTAAAGCTTCAATTGAAGACCATCAATTAAATGTTACATTACCACCTATGTCTGTTGTTTTGTTAACGATTGAGTAAATTTTAAGGGATGCGGTATTTTGATGGCTACAAATATATGTAAAGGATGTACGAGAAACGTCATCATAAAGAAGGAAGAAATAGATCATATCCTCTCAAAAAATAAGGTTCACGTTAGTAAGACCGTTTCAAATGAATTGTACATGGAAAGAATGGACACTTGCAAATCATGTCCATCACTAATGTATGGAACGACATGCTCTCATAGTGGCTGTCTTGTGGAATACAGAACGAAATTCACTAGTAAATCTTGCCCCAATCCAAGTGGGGCAAGGTGGTAATTATGCACTTACAAAAATGAACACATTCATACACCTCAGTTAATACATAAGATATACGTTTATTTACTTGCTATTTAGCTTGTTTATATTCGTATGTCTTATTTTTTCTAAAGGATTTTTAAGCGCTTTCATGGCTGTTAGGAGGTGAACTAAGCTAGTTTTAATAAGTAAATAATAATTTATAGGAGGAGAAAATTTATGAAACAGATTAAAAAAATGATTATGGTT
The DNA here is from genome assembly GCF_059758525.1 of Metabacillus sp. GQ13. Lineage (NCBI taxonomy): Bacteria > Bacillati > Bacillota > Bacilli > Caryophanales > Bacillaceae > Metabacillus > Metabacillus sp. GQ13. The sequence goes on along the minus strand of NZ_JCAXET010000013.1, from coordinate 2,178 downwards.
TTGGTGGTAGCAGTTATTTTTTGCAGTCCAATATCAGCAAGTGCTGCTTTTTGGAATGTATCAGGAGAAAAAATGATACATGATCCTTCAATAATTAAAGAAGGAAACTCATGGTATGTATTTGGAACTGGAGAAGCTGGTAAAAACGGAATACGTGTACTACGATCAGATAATGGTTCGAATTGGTATACAACTCCTGTTATTTTTCCTATTGCACCAACATGGTGGAAATCGTATGTACCTAATCACGAAACAAATCAATGGGCACCAGACATTCAATATTATAACGGTAGATATTGGCTTTACTATTCGGTATCTAGTTTTGGGTCAAACAACTCGATAATTGGATTATTATCTACACCAAGTATTACATCAGGACAATGGAGAGATGATGGTTTGGTTGTTCGATCTACTAATTCAAATAACTATAATGCAATAGATGGAGATTTGGTTATTGATAAGGATGGAAATCCATGGTTATCATATGGTTCATTTTGGAGCGGAATTAAATTGACTCGTTTAGACAAAAACACAATGAAACCTACAGGAAGTAGTTATTCAATTGCTTCAAGACCTAATATACCAAACAATCCGATTGAAGCCCCTAGTATTACTTATAAAGATGGATACTATTATTTATTTGTCTCATTCGATAGCTGCTGTCAAGGTGTTAATAGCACTTACAAAATGGCTTATGGTCGATCGGAAAATATAACCGGACCCTACCTAGATAAGAATGGAGTCAGTATGATGAACGGTGGAGGAACAATTATGGATGCTGGTAATAGTCGTTGGCGGGGACCAGGACATCAAGATGTCTATAATAATAATGTCATTGTACGTCATGCATATGATGCTGAAAATAATGGAATGCCTACATTATTAATAAATGATTTATATTGGGATTCGCAAGGTTGGCCAGCTTATTAATTTGTAATTATTGCAAGCTTTATGGACTAGATGAAGATGTACAAATAGAATTTTGCCATAAGGATAAAGTTTTCTATTCATTGGAAGGAAGGAGTTCTATATGAAAATTATCGTTGCTCCAGATTCTTTCAAAGGTTCAATCTCTGCTAGTGGTGTATGTAATTCTGTTAAGGAAGGATACTTCGTGTTTTACCAGACGCAGACATTCATCTTTTACCATTAGCCGATGAAGGAGCGGCAGGTGGAATGGGAGCTGCTTTATTGGCCTTTTTTAATTCTGAACTAAAGAAAGGTATTAACGTTATATTAGAAAAAATCAAATTTAATATAGAGATAGAAGACGCTGATCTCATAATTACCGGTGAGGGAAAACTAGATGAGCAGACTAAATCGGGCAAAGTTATTAAGGGGGTTTCTCAAATGGCTAAGGAGAAAGGTATTCCTGTTATTGCTCTTTGTGGAAGAATTGACCTTGAACATTCGGATTTGGATAGATTAGGATTATTATCCGCATTTTCGATTGTTCCAGGACCTTGTTCGTTAGATGAGGCATTTAAACACTCGGCAAATTGGATTACAGAACAAACGGAATCAATAATGAAGATACTAAAATATAAGCTTAATTAAAGTGTTAAAGAACAATTAACTATAAGTGAATTATTTATCTAACGCATGTGAAAACCTTATACTCAGTGTGAAAAATGGACACCGAAAAATGTTGTCGTTTTAACCTAGTTATAAAAAGTGTCACTTTGGATAATAATTCTATTGCATTCAGTTAGTAAATTTAGTATTATAACAATACAAGCTGCGCTGTACGCATCCTTTATAAAGTTTTAACCTTTAAGCTGAAATAGGGAGTTTTACATTGAAGATGGAATATCAAGCCTTCATTGCGTAGAGGAAGATATGAAACCTTTTGCAAACACCCACTTGTAGGAGTGGTGGTTTAAAACTCTATAATCTTATGATGCGGCAATCGCGGCACTTTATTTTTAACCTTTAATCCGGTTTCCTCTTGAGGAAACCGGATTTTTATATTGATTAAAGATGTTGCTGTATGCAACCAAAAACACCCTTTTTTAAAGGTCAGATCTTCGATAATAAGTTCATTCCTTTTTTTGTGGATGATCCAGTTTATACGGCTCGAGGCATAAGCCATTCCGTCCAGAAGGTTAAAGAGCAACCTTCCAGCCGGCTTGTCTTATGCTTTTCGCCGATAATCGGGCGCCTTCCGCTTTTCGGTAT